>JBJXGS010000179.1:0-3996 GCA_046160545.1 Burkholderiales bacterium | reverse complement strand
TGCACCGGCGCATCATGGCCCTCTTGGGGATGCCGATCGGCGAGTTCTGGTATCTCGAGGAACTGTCCCATGCCTGCCGCGAACGCGGACGTTGGGACTTCTTTCTGACCTCCGCACCGCTCAATCTACCCAGGGGAGTCGGATCACCGAGCAATGCCTATGCCATCCTCTGATCGAATGCCGATCCGTCAGGCGGCGACCCGCCTGAAACATTCTCTTCGGAGGCAAACCCTAACGCGGCCAGGGCGGCACATAGCCCTGAGGCGTCGTGCCCACACAGGCCGGTGGGCAGGGGTCGGTGCCGACCAGACCCAGCGCAGGCTGGCCGAAGCCTTCGCGCGCGCGCCAGCCCGGGTACTTGAAGAAAAGGTTGTTGAACGACCCGCCGGGATCGAAGGTGAGCGGCTTGCCCGGATTCTTCGCATTCCATTCGTCGGACAGGCTCTTGTGACTGCGATACCAGGGCACCCGATTGGCCCATGCCGCCAAAGTCGCGCTGCGCCAGCCCATGTCCTTGATCTCCGGCCAGACCTGATCGGCGTGACGGATGTTGAACTCGGGGTCGAGCAGCCAGAAGGAATGGCCAATGATGTCGCCAAAGATGAACAAGCGGCCGTTGCGGATCTCCCATTCGGTCGGGTCGCTGCTGAGCTTGATCCTGAACGGCGTGCCGTTGGAGCAAAAGCCGCCGTGCTGTGGCTCGTATTTGGCCGGGTCGGCCTCGAAGAGGCGCTTGTGTTCGGCGCTCACGAAGTAGTAGGTGCGGTGCGGCAGGCTCACCTTGATCTGCGGGTTGCCGCGCACTGGCCGCCCCATCGTGAAATAGGCCACCGGGTCGTGGCCGAGTAGCATGACCTCGTCGCCGTCGGCCGAGCGTACCGTTGCGTAGAGCGTGCCGCCGCAGCCGCTCAGTAGGGCGGCCAGGAGGAGGATCAGGGACAGGTTGCGAGTGAACTTGAGCATACGCTTTCTCCTTGGATAATCGCCTGCAGGACTGCGGCCCTGCGGAACTCCATGCTCGACATCATCCGCGAAACCATGTCGATGGTAAAGATCCCCACGAAACGCCAGTCGCTCGAATGCGAGCGACGTTACCGTCGATTCGCCAAAACCGTCGGACGTAGCGAAGCAAGAAACTTGAGCAGCCAACTATTCAGCGCGTTATAATGACCACAATTATGGTCCAAATAAATGGCCGGCCCTTTCGCCTGTCATCCTGGCCCCGCAGCCGCCTTGTCTCGGAGAACTACCGTGCAAACCTTGCTCGCAGACACCTCGATCGGCATTACCGATCTCAAAAAGAATCCTTCGGCCGCCATTCGGGAAGCGGGCAACAGCACGGTCGTCGTGCTGCACCACAACCGCCCGTCAGCCTATCTGGTGCCGGTCAAGGCCTACGAAGCGATGATGGAAGTCTTTGACGACTTGAATTTGATGCCGTTGATCCAAGCCCGACTCGCGGCGGCTGACGAACATCCCGAGGAGATCGTCGAGGCTTCGATCGCCGACCTCGAAAGAGCCGCCAAGGCGAAGATGAAGTCGAAGCGCACTGCCTGACGCGCCCCAGTCCCGACCAGGTTGTCCCACGCGATGCAGCGCTACCGCCTGCAGTTCCTCGCCGCAGCCAAGGCGGAATGGGACAAACTCGATGGCAGTCTGCAACTGCAATTCACCAAAGTCCTGGCGCGGCGCCTCGAGTCGCCGCGCGTGCCAGCGGCCGCGCTGGCGGGCATGCCGGACTGCTACAAGATCAAGCTGCGAGCATCCGGCTATCGCCTGGTCTATCAGGTTCGAGACGCGACGCTTGTACTGTTGACCGTGGCGGTCGGCAAGCGGGAGCGCAATACGGTCTACGCTGCGGCATTGGCGCGAATACTCCAGGCCGGGAAAGATGCTGCCGAACTTCCGGAGGGAGACAACGCGCGCGAGCTTCCTCCAAGCCGTCGACGGCCGCCGCGCCGCAAGTCGTCTGGTTGAAGCTCCAGCCTCAGGCTACTGGCTGGCAATAGATGTTCTGCGGATGATTGGGATGCGCAAAGGTCTCACCGTCGCGGGGGACCAGAAAGCCGATGCGTACCGACTTGGGCGACTGGGTAAGCAGGCGGCCAGGAGGAGGATCAGGATAGGTTGCGCATCAATGCAGGCATGGCGTTCTCCTCAAGTGCCGAATTTGCGCTTGCGCTACCAGGCCGCACAACATGTGCCTGATTGCAGGTCCCATGGCCGAATCAAACAGCGACGCGCAACTCGACCAGCGACGCAAGCAGGGACTGGAGATCGTCCTCGATGATGCTCCACACGGTATCGTCATCGATCCCGAGATAACCGTGAATCAACCTGTTCCTCGTCGCAATGATCTGTCGCCAAGGTATTCCCGGCGACGCATCGCGTACTTCTTGGGGAATGCGAAGCGCAGCTTCGCCGATCAGTTCGAGATTGCGCAGCGTGGCGTCGCGAACAAGGCTATCGGCCACGAATGCTGCCTGATCCAGCCCGGCCGTGTAAGTCAAGGCACGCCGGGCGAACACGATCATGTCGTCGACGTAGAGTCGCCACTCGCGCTCAGACATCGCAAAGATCACGCTCGATGAAGGGACGCAATTCCGGTCGCAGCGCCTTTTCGGTCACCAGGTCCACCCTGCGCCCGAGCGCGTCCTCAAGATGAAACTGGACGCCGAAGTAACGTTTGGAAGTCGCCGGCCCGTCGAAATCGACAAGCACGTCGACATCGCTATCGCCCCCGCCTGAATCGCGACTGATGGAACCGAACAACGCCAGCCGCTTCAGCCCGAAACGGCGGGCCAGTTCGGGCTTGGCCCGACTCAGCACTTTGAGCGCGCTATCGCGATCCATGATTGGCTATCCCGTCAGCCAAAATTTTACGCGCGAACGGGACTCGCGCCATTTGAGTCAGGTCACCTGCCCGCACGGCGATTATTCACCTGCGTTGCGATGCACTTGAGTCGTTTTCCCAGGCTGCATCCGCCGCAATCGCATGTCAAGCCACCGCCTGATAGTAAATGTTCTGGGGGTGGTTGGCCTGCGCGAAAAAAAGCCAGCGCTCGGCCAGGAGCCCCAACGCCTGCGAGACCACCGCCAGGGCCATAAGACCCACCATTGGAAACTGCATTGTCGCCAGGAGCAGCAGCGCCGGCACAGCAAACGACAGGGCGATCGCGATGGACTTGACACTGCCAACGAAGACCAGGCTTCTGCCGTGAAAGAACTCGCGGGTATTGAAGCTGCCGCCGGTGGTGCCCTGCGACATCTGCTTCAACTTCGAGGTCGTGACGCCGATGGCCGACTGCGCCGTGGAGACCGGCTTCAAGTTGCGGTTGCGCATGAGGCTCGCCAGGCGCATCGCCCAGGCCGCGAGTGTCAACACGAGCGCCGCGACGATGGTCGAGCGGCCCGCATCGGCACCGTATGCCGCGTGCCAGAGGGCCGCGAAGAGCGTCGCACCGGACATCCAGCCCAAGAGCACGAAGTTGACCAGCGTGAGCCAGTGGGCCCATTCGCGCAGAAAGCGCAGGCAGGCGTAGATCATGCCGGTGCAGTACCAGAGCACGAAGCAGAGCACGACGCCGACCATGCCGAGCACCCCGGTATGCGGCTTGCCGAGGTAGTGCTCGAGCGACCACAGCGCGATCACCGCGATCGTCGCCGGCAGCACGATGACCTCGCGCGACAGCCACGAGGTGCGCCACATGGCTGCAGCGCGCCAAGCGCGCAATGGGTGCCCCAGATGGAAAAACGAGCAGGCCAGGCCGATTGCGAGTAGCGCAACGCTGAGCGCGCCTCCGGCGGCCAGCGTTTTGCCGTCGCTGCCCAGCGCTTCGGCGCGCACCAGCATGAGAAAAAGCCCCTGACCCATGCCCGCGAGCACGGTAAAGAAAATGACTGACCAGGCCGGATGCATCGCTCTAGAACTCCTGGGCTTCGCGGATCAGCCGCGGCAGATATTGGTTGGCGGGCCTGGTCTCCCACTCGGGCATG
>JBJXGS010000178.1:0-3015 GCA_046160545.1 Burkholderiales bacterium | reverse complement strand
TACATCCGCGCGCTGGGCCGCGCCTACGATCGTGAGCAGTCGCCCGCAGCCAAGGACGCCATCGCCCAGATCCTGACCAACTCGCGCCTGTGCGCCGAGGGCCATCGTCCGATCTGCCAGGACACCGGCATCGTCAACGTGTTCCTCAAGGTCGGCATGGATGTGCGCTTTGAAGGCTTCAGGGACGGCCTGGATGCGGCGGTCAACGAAGGCGTGCGCCGCGGCTACCTGAACCCGGACAATCCGCTGCGCGCCTCAGTGCTTGAGGATCCCCAATTCGCCCGCCGCAGCACCAAGGACAACACCCCCGCCGTGATCCACGTCCAGATGGTCCCGGGCGGCAAGGTCGCGGTGGACGTCGCGGCCAAGGGCGGCGGCTCGGAAGCGAAATCCAAGTTCGCCATGCTCAACCCCTCCGATTCGCTGGTGGACTGGGTGCTGAAGACGGTTCCCACGATGGGCGCGGGCTGGTGTCCGCCCGGGATGCTGGGCATTGGCATTGGCGGCACTGCCGAAAAGGCGATGGTCATGGCCAAGGAATCGCTCATGGGCGAGATCGACATGGCGGAACTGAAGGCGCGCGGTCCGAAAGACAAGTACGAGGAACTGCGCATCGAGCTCTACGACAAGGTGAACGCGCTGGGCATTGGCGCGCAGGGCCTGGGCGGCCTGTCCACCGTGCTGGATGTGAAGATCATGCACTACCCGACCCATGCGGCGAACAAACCGGTGGCCATGATCCCGAACTGCGCCGCGACACGGCATGCGCATTTCCTGCTGGACGGCTCTGGCCCGGCCTCTTTTGCAGTGCCAAAGCTGTCCGACTGGCCTGCGGTGACCTGGACGCCAGATGCGAAATCCACCCGCGTCAACCTGGACACGCTCACGCGCGCGGAGGTCGCTGCGTGGAAGCCCGGCCAGCGCCTGCTCCTCTCGGGCAGGTTGCTCACCGGCCGCGATGCCGCGCACAAGCGCATCCAGGACATGCTGGCCAAGGGCGAGAAGCTGCCGGTGGATTTCACCAACCGCGTCATTTATTACGTCGGCCCGGTGGACGCGGTACGCGATGAAGTGATCGGCCCCGCCGGTCCCACCACCGCCACGCGCATGGACAAGTTCACCGACCTGATGCTGGAGAAGACCGGCCTCATCGGCATGGTCGGCAAGGCCGAGCGCGGGCCGGTCGCGCTGGAGGCGATCAGGAAGCACAAGGCGGCATACCTGATGGCGGTGGGCGGCGCAGCGTATCTCGTCGCCAAGGCGATCCGTCAATCGAGGGTCGTCGCCTTCGCCGACCTCGGCATGGAGGCGATCCACGAGTTCGTGGTGGAGGACATGCCGGTCACCGTTGCCGTGGATTCCAACGGCAGCTCGGTGCACAACACCGGGCCGGCCGAGTGGTCGAGGAAGATCGTCGAGCTCAAGATCCCGGTAACCGCAGCCTGAGCAAAACCAACTGGTCCGCCGTCTGGGCAATGTTTGTCGGCGGCCTTGCCTGCGGCGCCTTCTTTGGCAAGGTGCCGCCCGCGCTGCCCGTGATGCGCGACGAGCTTGGCCTCACCCTGGTGGAGTCAGGCTTTATCGCCACCATGGTCAACGCGCTCGGCGCGGTGGCCGGCATGCTGATGGGGCTGTTGTGTGACCGCTTTGGCCACAAGCGGCTCGGGCTTCTCGGGCTCGTCGTCATGGCCTTCGGTGGCTTGCTCGGCGCCGCCGCGAACGGCTATCCCATGCTGCTGCTGTCGCGCTTCCTCGAAGGCGCCGGATTCATCACCTTTTCGGTTACCGGTGCAGCGCTCATCAATGCGTCGGTGTCCTCCGCGGCGGACCGCAATCGCGCAATGGGCATCTGGACCGCGTACATGCCCTCAGGCGGCGCGCTCGCGATGCTCGCCGCGCCCATGGCGATGGCGCAGTTCGGTTGGCGTGGCTACTGGGTGATCCTGGCTGTCGCCGCCCTGGCCAGCGCGGTACTGGTGTGGCGCGTGGTTCCAGCCGCCCGCTCGGGCGGCGTCGGTGGGCCGCGGCTTGCGCTTGAGTCGCTGGCGCAGCCTGGCAGCCTCGCGCTGACCGTGCTGTTCTGCTTCTACGTCGCGCAATGGACCTCGGTAATGGTTTGGCTGCCGACCTTCGTCATCGATGAGCGAGGCGGCACCGCTGCAACGGCGGGCTTCCTTGGCGCTTTGATGGTGCTGGCCAACGTGCCGGGCAACCTCGCCGGTGGGTGGCTACTGTCGCGCGGTGCAAAACGCGGCCCGCTCATCATCGCGGCCAGTGCCGGGGCCGCCGCCTGCTCTTTCGGAATGCTGGGGGAATGGCTGCCGGACGGCACGCGCTTCGCGCTCGTCCTCGCGTTCTCCTGTGTCGCCGGCATCATTCCGGCGTCGATCTTCTCCGGTGTGGCCGTGCATGCCCGCACGGCCGGGCACATCGGCACCACCAACGGCATGGTGATGCAGGGCGCGCAGATCGGCCAACTGGCCGGCCCGATCCTGCTGGCATGGCTCGCATCGCACTTCGGCGGCTGGGGCGCTACCCTGTGGGGCATGCTGGCCTTTGCCTTCTGTTGCGCGCTCTGCGGCCTCGTCGTCGGCCGCATCGAAGGGTCGCGCACGTGATCGACGTCCCGAAATTGCCGCCATCCGTCCCCCGCGCGCACGGCGCCCTGGTCGCAGCATTCGGGCGTCGGATGCTGGAACTCGCCGGTTGGCGCCTGGAGAACATCGACGGCGGCTTCCCGGATGTGCCGAAGTTCGTGCTCATCGTCTCGCCGCACACCTCCAACTGGGATTTCCCGGTCGGACTGATGGCCAAGTTCGCGCTGCACCTTGGCGCCAAGTACATCGCCAAGCATTCCTTGTTCTGGTGGCCGCTGGGCGTGTTCCTGCGCACGGTGGGCGGCGTCCCGGTCAACCGCTCCGCGGCTTCCGACTTCGTCGAGCAGACGGTAGGCATCTTCAACGAGCGCGAGAACCTGGTGCTGGTCATCACGCCCGAGGGCACGCGCTCGAAGGT
>JBJXGS010000177.1:0-3023 GCA_046160545.1 Burkholderiales bacterium | reverse complement strand
TGAAGCTCATGCTGCACGAACTCTCCGCCGCGATCGCCAGCGTGCGCAGCGACGAACTGGGCAGCGCCTTCAAGATGCTGGCGAGGGTCTCGCGCATCATGGAGCAGATGGTGCACGCCTGGGACGTGCTGGCGACCATGACCCCGCCCGAGTACAGCGCCATCCGCCCCTACTTGGGCCAGTCGTCAGGATTCCAGAGCTGGCAATACCGCTCGATCGAATTCGCCATGGGCAACAAGAACGCGGCGATGCTGAAACCCCACGCGCACCGGCCCGAAATTCTGGCCAAGGTGGATGCCGCCTACCGCGCCCCGTCACTCTACGACGAGAGCCTGAAACTATTGTCGCGCCGCGGCCTCGCCATTCCAGTGAGTCACCTGGAGCGCGACTGGACCCTCCCCTATCCAGCCAGCGATGCCGTCGAGGCCGCGTGGATCCAGGTCTACCGCGACACCAAAAAGCATTGGGACCTGTACCAGCTGGGCGAAGAACTCATGGACCTGGAGGACGCGTTCCGCCTGTGGCGCTTTCGCCATGTGACCACCGTGGAGCGCGTCATCGGCTTCAAGCGCGGCACCGGCGGCACCGGCGGCGTGTCCTACCTGCGCAAGATGCTTGACGTGGTGCTGTTTCCGGAGATCTGGAGCCTCCGGACGCACCTCTGAAACTCTCCTTAAGCAACTGGGCCCCAATGCTTTGGCCCTGCTGGCGGCGGCGAAGGTGGCCGACCTCACGAGCATTTACTCGGGAATGATCCCCGCGTTCTTGGCCACCGCCGCCCATTTCGCGATCTGCTCCTTGATAAAGGCGGCAAATTCGGCAGGCGTGTTGCCGACAGGTTCAGTGTTGTCGGCAAGGAGCTTGTCGCGTACCGCCGTCTCGCGCAGAACGGCGACGATATCCCGCTGCAGGCGTTCAATGATCTCCGGCGGCGTCTTCGCAGGTGCCAGGAGGCCAAACCAGTTGAGCGACTCGTAACCCGGCAGCGCCGCCTCGGCCACCGTCGGCACCGTCGGCGCCGCCGCCACCCGCTTCGCACTGGTAACTGCAAGCGCGCGCAGCTTGCCGGAGCGCACATGCGGCATGGAATCGGCGACCGGCAGCGACATTATCGCCACGTGGCCGCCGAGCAGATCGGTAAGCCCGGGGGTCGCGCCCTTGTAGGCGACATGCGGCACGTTGATCTGCGCCATGCTGACGAACATCTGCATGGTCAAATGCGAGTTGGACCCGACCCCGGCGGAGGCGAATTGCAGCTGCCCCGGCCGCGCCTTGGCCAGTGCGATCAGCTCGCCGATTGTCTTGGCCGGACTTGACGCGCCGACCAGGATCACATTGGGGACCGACACCACCAATGTGACCGGGGCAAAATCACGCTCGACGTCGTAGGGCATCTTGCGAATCAGCGCGGGATGGATCGTCAGTCCACTGGCAGCCATGAGCAGGGTATGCCCGTCCGGCGCCGCCTTGGCGACGTATTCGTTGCCGATCAGGGAACCGGCGCCGGCCCGGTTCTCGACAACCACCTGCCGGCCAAGCCGATCGGCCAGGCCCGGCGCGATCAGGCGCGCGATCGAATCGAAGCCGGTGCCCGGGGCGCCAGGCACGACGATGTGCACCGGCCGGCCGGGAAAGCCGGCCTGCGACCAGGCCATGCCGGCGCCCGCCAGCGCCGCTACGGAAAGCAAGGCCGACACAAGCCGGCTGATGCGATGCAAAGTCGTCGTCATCGTGTCCTTCCGAGAGATCTGCAGTTAGGAAATGCGCCCGTCGCCTCAAGGCAACGTGCCGCTGAACCAGCCGCCCGACATCCGATGCTAGGATGCGCGCCACGACGAAGGATAAGCGCGGGCGTCGGCGCTGGCAAGTACGCCCGCAGTACAACCGGCCGCGCACGGCCGCTGCTGGAGGAGTTGTGCATGCCCAGGACCACCGGTGCCCGATTCGTCGCCGAAGCACTGCGCGCTTGCGGCGTGACACACGTGTTCTTCGTGCCGACCATGCTCATGAAGACACTCGCCGCGATGGAAGGCATGGGCATCCGGCGCATCATGACCCATGGCGAGAAAGCGGCTGCATACATGGCCGACGGTTACGCGCGCGCGGCGCGACAGCCGGGGGTTTGCATGGCCCAGCACATCGGCGGCTCGAACCTGGCCGCCGGCCTGCGCGATGCCTACATGGCGTGCTCCCCGGTGATCGCGATCACCGGCGGTACCGCGCCGGGCGACCGCTACCGTCACGCCTACCAGGAGATCGAGGACTTCGAGCAGTTCGCCCCGACCACCAAGCGCAACCTGCATGTGGACGCGGTGACCCGCCTGCCGGACATGCTGCGCATGGCGTTTCGCGAGGCGACAATCGGCGCGCCCGGCCCGGTACATCTGGAAATGCTCGGGCACCACGCCGAGGTCACGGAAGCGGAAGCGGAGCTGCGCCTGGAGATCGAGGAGCGCCACCTGCGCGTACCACCGTTTCGTCCGCGCGCCGACGGCGCGGAAGTTGCCCGTGCGCGCGCGCTGCTGGCGGGCGCGGCGCGTCCGGTGATCGTCGCCGGCGGCGGGGTCATGTGGTCGCAGGCGCAGGCAGAGGTGGTGGCGCTGGCGGAGGCATTGTCGATTCCGGTCGCCACCTCGCTCAATGCCAAGGGCACGATTCCGGACAACCATCCGCTGGCCCTCGGCGTGGTCGGCGGGTACTCGCGCGAGTGCACCAACCGCGCCGTCGCGGAGGCCGACCTGGTGTTTTTCATCGGCAGTCACACAGGCAGCCAGGTCACCGCGCGCTGGCGCATTCCGCGCCCGGGAACGCCGGTGATCCACCTCGACATCGACGCCGCCGAGTTCGGCCGCAACTATCTGCCGGCAGTGGCGCTCCTGGGCGACGCGCAGGCGGTGCTGCGCCAGATGCTCGATTGCGCCGGAACGCCGGCCGCCGGCGCCCGCGCGCCGTGGCTCGCGCGCGTGGCGAGCCTCGCCGGGCAGTGGCGCGCCGCCGAGGCGGTGCATCGCGACTCCGGCGCG
>JBJXGS010000176.1:0-6134 GCA_046160545.1 Burkholderiales bacterium | reverse complement strand
GGGCCTGCAGGAGTAGCCACCGGCCCGGCGTTGACCTCGTAGTTGCGCAGTCCCGGGATGGTCTTGGCTAACGGCACATGCTTGTTGAAGTAATAGGCATCGAAAGCCGCAGGATCGGCAGGACGGTCGTACATCACCACGAGCTTGGCCATTTGAGTTCCTCCTTGTGGATGGGTGCTGCGGGACAACCTGTGTGGCTGGCGGCAACGGGCGCCAACGTTACGCTGCCAGTGTGACCCGCGGCGAAACCGCCGGCGAGCATGGGATCGCCTTTGTAACACGGTGCGCGATGCGGCCCCCGGTCACGAATCGAAATCGCTGCGTCGCGAGTAGCAACAGACTCCGATTCCTTGACCGGGCCGCACGGGCGTGGTGGAATCCTTTGGCAGTACCGCGACGATGTTTTGACGGAGAGACCAGCATGATCAGCATCAACGGCATGGCCCATGTCATCCTGACAGTCAGCCAGTTTGACAAGGCCCGCGCCTTCTACTCGGCGCTGCTGCCGGAGTTCGGCATGACCCGTGTTCACGACGGACCTGACTTCTGCTATCACGTCGGCGCGCGCACCGCGATCGGCGTGCGCCGCTGCGACCCGGAGTTCGTGGGCGAACGATTTCAACAGTATCGGGTCGGGCTGCATCACATCTGCCTGCGCGCCCGCACCGTGGAGGATGTCGACAAGACTGCGAAACTGGTCGCGGAGCTTGGTGCAACCATCGTCCGTGGACCGGAACATGGCGACTGGGCCCCGGGCTACTACTACGTGTTGTTCGAGGACCCGGACGGGATCCGCATTGAGGTCAACCTCGTTCCGGGCGCGGGCCTTTTGAAGGAGGGAGAAAAGTTCGGTGGCGCCGAGGACTACGTGCGTGTTGATGGGCAGGACATAAAGAGCGTCGGCTAACGCACGTTGCTACACCGCGCGCCTGCACTGCCTTGTCGTATCGAGGATGGGCATCAACATGACGACCCGGTGACTTCGGCGGCGCTGGACTGCGGACGGACCGGCCCTAGTCAAAGCCGTGAATCTCCGCCGCCACAAGCTTTTGCAGGCGCCAGAGATATTCGTCGTGCAGGCCGACCTCCTTAAGCCGCGCGATGGTCTGCTGCAGGTAGCCGGCACCGCTTCCACCATGCCCCGCGGCACGGGCCAGCATGTGGGCCTGCTCTTGAATCGAGAGCCGCACATAGTTGTCCTCGCCTCTCATGCCCGCGTAAAAAGTAAGCGCCCGCTTGCAGCCTTCGTGGTCGCGCGCAGTAATCCAGCGAAAGGCGGGCCGCAACCGCCGGAAGGGGATTTCGCGACGCAAGAGCTTTTCCACCTGTTCACGCTCGGACCCTGGCGCCACACCGAACAGCTCACCCCGGCACATGCCGCCAGGCTCCAGGGCCATCATCAGTCCTGGCTGCTCCTCGGACCCACGCCAACGAGAGAGCTTCATGCAGAAACAGCGATGCCACCCGAAGCTCTGGGCCGGCCAGCGTGAGGTGTAATCGAAGCCCGGTTTCCAAAGGAGTGAACCGTAACCGAAGACCAGCAGCGGCTTGTTGCCCAGTTCAGCGAGGACTTCGCGAGTCGCAGCCTCATAGTCGGCGTCCGACATGGCCACTCGGTCCGGATCGGGTCCGGGAAAAGGAATGTCCCGATGAACCTTGGCGACGAGTTCCGCCGAAAGTTGGAGGGGTTTGCGCATCGCGGAAGTTTATTGGAATCGGGCCGGGTGCCCGGACGGCAGCGCGTGCGCGGCAGGTTGCCCTGCCTGCACGAAAAGGTTGCGGCGCTGCTCAGGCGATCGCGCTGCGGATCAGGTTGAAGACCGTGGCAATCGGCTCTTCATGTCGCGCGTCGGGCAGCCGCCGCCGGCTGGAAACGCGAATGCCCTCGTTGAACAGCATCAGCATGGCGGCCAGCTCCGCGGCACGCGCCGGCACCGCGCCGGCCTCTTCCAGACAGGACTGGAACAGGTCCTGCATCTCGTCCAGATGCCGGCTGGCACGCGCCGCGAGTTCGTCGTCGACGCCGGCCATCTCGAGAACGGTGTTCACCAGCATGCAACCCCAGCGTCCTTTCACCCCGCGCGCGCCGCTGAAGTTGCGCTCGAAGAAACTTTGCAGGGCG
The DNA here is from genome assembly GCA_046160545.1 of Burkholderiales bacterium. Lineage (GTDB taxonomy): Bacteria > Pseudomonadota > Gammaproteobacteria > Burkholderiales > JAEUOS01 > JAEUOS01. The sequence continues at coordinate 4,012 of JBJXGS010000176.1, read as the reverse complement.
TCGACCGGCGGCTTTTCGCTGCGGGCGTGCCGCAGCAGTTCCAGGGTGCGCGCCGCAAACAGGTCCATGCACTCGATGTAGAGGCTGCGCTTGTCAGCGAAGGCGGCGTAAAAGCTGCTGCGGCCGATGCCCATGGCCGCCAGCAGTTCGGCCAGCGAACCGGCCTGGTAGCCCTTGCGCCAGAAAAGCGCCAGTGCCCGGTTCACGACGAGCGGTCGATCGAATTCAAGGGGGCGGGCCATGCTTGCATTCTGGACTCGTTGGTTCATAATGGCAAGCCGCTGAACATTTTTTAATCCAGTCTGGGCGTCCGTCGGCCCGTCCAAACCAAGAATCAGACCATGACGCAGGAATCGATCCGAACCATCGACACCGGCACCGAGCAGCTGCTTTGCGAACTGGCCGCGGGTGTCGCCACGATCACCCTGAACCGGCCGGACAAGCGCAACGCACTTTCCGACGTGTTGACCCCTGCGCTGCGCCAGACCTTGCTGGACCTGGAGGCGGATCCTGCGGTTCGTTGCATCGTCATCACCGGTGCAGGGCGCGCCTTCTGTGCCGGCGGCGACGTGTCGGGCATGGGCAACGGCGGACCGGCCGGGCCGCAGGCCACGCTGGAAGACGCCGTGCGCAAACTGCAGCACCGACAGGAGACTTTGACGCTGCGCCTGTGGGACCTGGCAAAGCCGACCATCGCCGCCCTGCCAGGCGCCGCGGCAGGTGCCGGCATGTGCATCGCGCTGGCCTGCGATCTGCGCATCGCCGCGCGCAGCGCCTTCATCACCACCGGCTACGGCAACATCGCTCTGTCGGGCGACTACGGCGGCACCTGGCTCTTGACGCAGTTGGTCGGCGTGGCGCGCGCCAAGGCGCTGTACTTCACCGGCCGTCGCGTCGGTGCCGACGAAGGCTTGAGCCTGGGCATCTTCGATGAGGTGGTGGCCGACGAGGAACTGCGTTCGCGCGCACAGAGTCTGGCCGCCAGCATCGCCGCCGGACCGCCGATCGCGCTGCGCTACATGAAGGAAAACCTCAATCGCGCGCTGCAGGTTGACCTGCGCACCGCTCTGGCGCTGGAGGCCGATCGCCTGGTGCGTTGTGCCCGCACCGAAGATCACAAGGAGGCCGTGCAGGCGTTCCTGGCCAAACGCAAACCGACCTTCAACGGCAGGTAACCAAGCAATGCCCGGCCGCCTGACCCGGCGCGCCTGATCAACCCGGAGAGTGCCGCATGGAAGCCGCAGTCGAAACCACCCGCAACCTGGTCTGCACCAGCTGCGACGGCTTCTGTCCGATCGCCGTGAAGATTCGCGATGGCCGCGTGGTCAAGGTGACCACCCGTGACCACCCGCTGTTCAAGGACGTGATCTGCATGAAGGGGGCCTATGCGCCCAAGTCGTTCGCGCACCCGGATCGCCTGATGTTTCCGCTGCGGCGCACCGGCGCACGCGGGGCAGGCAGCTGGGAGCAGGTTTCCTGGGACAGCGCGATGGACGGCATTGCAGAGCGCCTGACGCAGGTGATTCGACGGCACGGTCCGGAAGCGCTTGCGGTGGCCTCCAGCGTTGCCAACTACGGCAACGACAACGGTCTTTCCCGCCGCTTCATGAACCTCGTCGGTTCGCCCAATTTCATCAGTGGCGTGGCTTATTGCATGGGCAACACCGCGGCTGTCAATCGCATGGTGTACGGCTGGTACCCGCGCGGCGATGTGCTCAATTCGAAATGCATCGTGCTGTTCGGACATGACCCGCGGCGCCACAGCTGGACGCTGGAGTACAAGTCCATCAAGACCGCGCAGGCCAACGGCGCCAAGCTGATCGTGCTCGACCCGCGCAAGAGCCAGAACGCCGAGGCCGCCGACCTGTGGCTGCCGCTGCGCGCCGGCACCGACGCGGCCATGATGCTGGGCTGGCTCAACGTCATCATCGAGGAAGGCCTGTACGACCGGGACTTTGTGCGCGACTGGACGGTCGGCTTCGACGCCTTTGCAAAGCGCGTGCGCGAGTACCCGCTGGCACGCGTGGCGCAGATCACGGGTGTGGATGCCGGGCTGATCGCGGCCGCGGCGCGCCTGTACGCAACCACCGGCCCGGCCGCCATTCCGTGGTCGCCGATCACCGACCAGCAGGTGTCGAGCACCTCGGCGATCCGCCTGCAGTGCGCGCTGCGCGCATTGACCGGCAACATCGACGTGAAGGGTGGTGAACGCTTCGTCGGCTTCAACCCCGGCTTGCGCTCCGACACCGAAGTCGAGCGGCACGAGCGCCTGTCCGAGGCACAGAAAGACAAGCAATTGGGCGCATCCGAGTTCCCGGTGTTCACCTATCGCGGCATGCAGGCCCTGGGGGATGCCACCGAGAAGGTGTGGGGAAGCCGCTATGCCAACTTGGTCGGTGGCTGCTACATGGCCAACCCGATGGCGGTCTTCAAGGCCATGGCCGAGGGTGACCCCTACCCGGTGCGCGCCTTCATCACGCTCGCCAACAACACACTGATGTCGTTCGCCAACACGCGGCGCATCTACGAGGGCCTGATGAAGCAGGACCTGATCGTGGCCTACGAGCACATGATGACACCGACCGCGCAATTGGCCGACTTCGTCCTGCCGGGTGATTCGTGGCTGGAGCGTGACTGCATCATGGCCGGCGTCAGCCCCAAGGCCATGGAGCCGCCGGGCGAATGCAAGGGTGGCACGTTCTTCTGGCACGAACTCGCCCGCCGCATGGGATTGGGCGAGCATTTTCCCTGGGCGACCGACGAAGAGATCATCAACTACCGACTCGAGCCTGGCCAAGTCACCTGGGAGCAGGTCAAAGCAAGTGGGCAGATGCCCGGCCGCAAGAACGAGGAGAGGAAATACCTCAAGACCGGATTTGCGACGCCTTCAGGCAAGGTGGAGCTCGACTCTTCCGTGCTCGATGGCCTGGGCTTCGATTCACTGCCCTACTATCGCGAGGCGGCCGCGCCTACTGCCGAGTACCCCTTGAGCCTCTTCATCGGCCTGCCGGATGACGAGTACTACCGCACCGGGCATCGCCACATCCCCGAACTGCGCCGTCGCGCGCAGGACCCCACCTTCTACCTCAACGCGGCAGAGGCGCGCCGGCTCGGGTTGTCGGAGGGCCAGTGGGCGCGCGTCGAAACGATCACCGGCGCCATGGTCGGGCGCATCGTTGCGCGCGAGAGCATGCCCGCCGGCCTGGTGCGCGTGCCGCACGGCTGGTGGAAGCCGGAGTCCGAGCGGGGATTGAAGGTGATGTCGGGCATGTGGGCGTTCTCCGATGCGCAGTTGACTACCGACGACCATCCGGACCTGATCGACCGCGAGCAGGGGATTCCCCACATGAAGGGCGTGCCGTGCAGACTCACCGCGATGCCCGACGCCGAAGTGCGCGCGCTGGAAGCGCAGTTTGGCCCGACGGACCGCTTGCCGCTTGGTCCCGAGGGGCGCATGGCACCGTCCAGGGCGCAGGCCGGCGACTTCATGGCCGACGAAGTTTCCGGCGACGGCGTGGAGTTCGAGGCCGTGGAACTGGCCTTGTACGGCCGCAATTCGCTCTAAAAACATAAACAACCAGAATCCGGAGTGCGGCGTGAAACCCCTGATCATTTATGGAGTCCCGTTTTCCCAGCCGGTGCGCGCCGTCATGTGGCTGATGCTCTACAAGCGTACGCCTTTCGAAATGGTGCTCACCAACCCCGGCTCGAAAGGGGACTCGGGCAGCCGCAATCCTGCTTTCCTGGCCAAGAACCCGGGCGGAACCATTCCGACCATTGAAGAGCCCGACACCGGCTTCGTCCTCGGCGAGGCGCACGCCATCATGTGCTACCTCTGCAACAAGCACGGCTGGCACGATGTCTATCCGATCGAACCCAGGGAACGCGCCAAGGTCGATTGGTACCTGCACTTTCACCACCGCAACATCCGCGATGCTTCGGTCGGCCTGGTCGCACCGAAGATCCGCAAGGATCTGGATATCCCCGAGGCAATGCAGCAAGCCGCCCAGGC
>JBJXGS010000175.1:0-7898 GCA_046160545.1 Burkholderiales bacterium | reverse complement strand
CCGGCGGATCGAACGCACTGCCGCGATCGGTTCGACCACACCCATACGCAGGTAGTCGTCCCACCCCAGGTGCGACTGGCCGGCACCGGGGTTGCGCCACGAAACCATAAAGACCGTGTGCCCGGCGGCAACGCAATAGCGCACGAACGAACTCTCCGGCGCCAAGTCCAGAATATAGAACTTGTTGATGCAGGGCGGCACGATCAGGAGCGGCCGCGCGCCCACGCGCGCTGTTGCCGGTGCGTACTGGATCAATTCGACCAGTTCGTTCCTGTGCACCACCTGGCCCGGTGTGACTGCCAGGTCGCGCCCGATCACAAAGGCGTTCTCATCGGTATTGGCCACATGGCCGCGCGCGACATCGCCGATCAGGAGCCGCATGCCGTCGGCCAGGCTCCTGCCACCGGTCTCCATCGCCCGCTCGATCGCAGCGCGGTTGGTAGCCAGGAAATTCGACGGCGCAGTCGCGGCAATCCATTGCGCAGCCGCGAAGTCAAGGCGCGCGCGCTCCGCCGCAGCGACCGGCAACCGATCCAGATGCGCCCGCAGCGCGTCGGCCGCGGCCTTGTGAGAGACGGCGATCCAGTCGTCCAACGAGGAGGTCATGGCATTGTTCATGGCTACAGCGAAACGGCAGCAGGTACCATTCTCGCGCTGCAAAATTACACCAGCCTGAATCGGCACCCGAACCGCCGCGACGCGCATAATCGCGCCTTTGCGCGCCGCCAGAAGCATATGACCCCTTGGCCCGCCCCGGCCAGCGTTGGTGACCCGGTCGAAACAGTCGACACGCCGGCGCTGATCGTCGAACTCGATCCCCTCGAACGCAATCTTGCGCGCATGGCCGATGCCGCGCGGCGCGCTGGCGTGGCGCTACGTCCGCACGCCAAGATGCACAAGTGCGCCGCGCTCGCTCTGCGCCAGATGGCCCTGGGAGCGGTCGGTGTATGTAGCCAGAAAGTGGCCGAGGCGGAAGCCTTGGTCGATGCCGGTGTCAACGATGTACTGATCAGCAACGAAGTGGTGGGGGCGAAAAAACTGGAGCGCCTGGCGTGCCTGGCCGGGCGCGCCCGCATCGCCGTGTGCGTGGACGATGCCGGCAACGTGGCCGACCTGGGCCGCGCCGTGCGCGCCGCCGGCACGAAACTTGGCGTGCTGGTCGAGATCGACGTCGGCGCGCGCCGCTGCGGCGTGGCGCCGGGCGCGCAGGCGGTGGCGCTGGCGCAGGCAATCCATGCCGAACCCGGGCTGGTCTTCGGTGGCCTGCAGGCTTATCAGGGTAGGGCCCAGCACCTGCGCCTGCCCGCGGCACGTCAGGCCGCCATCGAGGCGGCCAGCGCCGCTGTGCGCGAGACCCGTGAAGCCCTCCTTGCAGCGGGCCTCGCCTGCCCGCATGTCACCGGCGCCGGAACCGGAACCTACATGCTTGAAGCGGCCAGCGGGGTCTATACCGAGCTCCAGGCAGGGTCGTACGCGTTCATGGATGCGGACTACGCGCTCAATCAGCAAGCAGCGCCTTTCGAGCATGCGCTGTTCGTGCTGACGACCGTCATGAGCCGCGCCCCCGACCGCGCAGTACTCGACGCCGGCCTCAAGGCGCACAGTATCGATTCAGGAATGCCGGTGCCGTCCGCCGACGCGCGGGGCTTGCCGCTCGCGGGCCTCGAGGTGCGCCGGGTTTCCGACGAGCACAGCGTGCTTGTCGCAACCACGGGCAGCCTCCCGACGCTGGGCGCCAAGTTGCGCCTGATCCCCGGTCACATCGACCCGACCATCAACCTGCACGACTGGATCATCGCGGTGCGCAATAACCGCGTCGAGGAACTCTGGCCGGTGGTCGCGCGCGGCGCGCACTTCTGATCCGCATGGCCGCTGCTACCGCCACTGTCTCCATCGCCGGACCCGGCGAGCAGGTACGCGCGATGCGCAAGCGCGTGCGGGAAGCGTTTCGCTCCCAAGGTGAGTCCGTGCGTGAGGTCCCTTACGCAGGAGCGAGCGCCGCCCCGCTTTCCCTGACAGTCTCCGCGCGCGGTGGGATACCGTACCCGCAGCTCGTCGAGGCGTCGGCGCGACTGCCGGAGTGTGTTGTCACCATACGATTGTCTCTAGATGGCGGAACGACCGAGACCGTTCTTACCGCCGGTGGCGTCAGCGAGAGTGGCATCACCGGTCCTGCAACCGACGCCGCCCCCGTCGCGATACGCCTGTCCGACGACGGCACGCTGGTCCTGCTTGTGGCGCTGGCCGAACCACGCGAAGCCTTGATCGGCTACTGCGCGACCCACGCCGCCGAGACCTACTTCCGGGTGGACAGAAGCACGGCACATGCGCAACTGCTGACCATAGAGACAGCCGATGCGACTACCACCCAGGCGTTCGACACGGTCTGGCAATCCAGCTCGGCCATTCCACTCCACCCGGCACAGGCGCTCACTTCGCAAACCCGGCACGCGCTTGATCACATCGCCGCTAGCGTGCGCGACCGCTGGCTGTGGTTTGACCACGAGCCGCCGGAGGCTACCGCGATCGAACGCGTCCGCGCAGTCCAGGCTGGCAGAGAGGTGCGGGCGATCAACGTAAAATCGCGCCAGATCGCCGCGCTCGCCGCCGGGCTTCCTGCCTACAGCCTCTTAGCCGAAGAAGAATTGATTGTTGACCTGATCGCCGCGACCTGGGCAGACGCCTCATGATCGAACCACGCCGCAAGTCTGTCCAATGCGTCTCGCCGGCCGGCCTGCACCATGTCGCCTACAGCGAGTGGGGGGACCCGGCCAACCCGCGCGTGCTGATTTGCGCGCACGGGCTGGCGCGGCGCGGCAGCGACTTTGATCCCCTGGCGCGTGCGCTCGCAAGTGAACTGCGCGTCATCTGCCCGGACATCGTCGGGCGCGGCGACAGCGACTGGCTCGCTGATGCGCGGCTCTACCAGATACCGCAGTACGTCAGCGACATGGTGACCCTGATCGCGCGCCTGGACGTGCCGCGTCTGCGCTGGTTCGGCACCTCGATGGGCGGCCTTATCGGCATGGCACTGGCGGCCCAGGCCGGGTCACCGATCGAGCGCATGGTCTTCAACGACGTCGGCCCGGTAGTCAAGGCTGCCGCATTGAAACGCATCGGTGAGTATCTCGGCAGCGCGCCGACCTTTGCCACGATGGAGGCGGCGGTCGCCTACATCCGCGCTGTGAGCGCAACCTTCGGCCTGGAAAGCGACAAGGAGTGGCAGCATCTCGCCCAAACCAGCGTCAAGCCCGTCGCCGGCGGCTGGCGCCTGCACTACGATCCGGCCATCGCCCTGCCCTTCCGCGAAGCCGGTGCAGGCAGCGCCGACATCGAGCTCTGGACCCTCTATGACGCAATCGAATGCCCGCTCATGCTGGTGCGCGGCGCCGACTCCGACCTTCTCGACCGCGCCACAGCGCAGGCAATGACCGAACGCGGGCCGCGCGCACGCCTGGTCGAAATTCCTGACGTCGGCCATGCGCCGATGTTCTGGAGCCAGGCACAGATCGCGCTGGTGCGCGACTTCCTGGTATCACCCTGATTTTCTTCAACCACGCAAAAGGAATAAAAGCATGAAAGTCGATCGCTTCCACGTCGGTCCGCGCCTGTCCGAGATGGCCATTCACCACGGCACCGTATACCTGGCGGGGCAGATCGCCGAGGACGTGAGCCAGGACATGGTCGGCCAGACCAACCAGGTGCTCGCCGCCATCGACAGGCTTCTGCAAGAGGCGGGTACCGACAAGACGCGCATCCTGTTCGCGCAGGTCGTCATCACCGATATGCGACTGTTCGCCGACATGAATCAGGCATGGGAGGCGTGGGTGGTGCCGGGCCAAACGCCGCCGCGCGCCACCATCCAGGCGGCGCTGGCCACCCCCAAGCACCTGGTCGAGATCATCGTCACGGCGGCGCAGAAGTAGTTCGCGCGCGCCGGTTCAATCCACAACGAAGGCCTCCTGGCCAGCCGAATAGCAGTATTCCGCGATGACAATGGAATGCTGCAACGCACCAGCGCGCTGCAAAGCCATCGAAATCTGGGTAGAATCTAGGGTTTGTTGGGGAAAGAGCTTTCGCAAGTCTCGGATGATTTTCTGAAATTTGCGAATGCATTGGCTCCGGCAATTGATGCACCAGTTACTACTTTCTCAATCAATATAGGTCAATCAAATGAACAAGTCTCTCCTGATCGGCGCTGTCCTGGCCGCCACGCTGGCCGCCTGTGGCCAGGAAGCCCCCAAGCCTGCACCCGCACCAGCTCCCGCTCCGGCGGCTGCGCCCGCTCCGGCACCCGCACCTGCTCCCGCTCCGGCGGCCGACGCTCCCAAGCCTGCTGATGCCGCTGCTCCGGCTGCCGCCCCGGCCCCGGCTCCCGCGGCTGGCGATGCCCCCAAGGCCGCTGATGCGGTCAAGGCCGGTGTAGATGCCGCTGCCGACAAGGCCAAGGACATGGCGAAGGACGCAGTCAAGGCTGGCGTCGAAGCCGCCAAGGACGCGATGAAGAAGTAATTCTTCAACCGCATCGAAAACCGGGCCAATTGGCCCGGTTTTTTTTCGTGCCTGCCGGCTGCGTCCTATCCGACTGCACGCCAGTCGAAGCCGCACACCTGATCGGCGATTCCAATGTCCAGCGGCGCGCACCCGAGCGCGCCGGCCAGTGCCTCTTGCGCCAATGCTGGAGTGTTGTTGCGGCTGCTCAAGTGCGCTGCGACTACATGCTGCAACCCGGCGTGCGCAACGCGCGCCAAGAGGTTGGCCGATTGACTGTTTTCCAGGTGGCCATAGTTGCCGCCGACGCGCGAGCGCAGCGCCGGGGGATACGGCCCGGCAGCAAGCATCGCAGCGTCGTGGTTGCATTCCAGTACCAGTGCATCGCACCCGGACAGCATGGCTTCGACGTGCGGCGTGGACGCACCCAGATCGGTCAGTACGCCTAGTCGCGCCGCGCCATCCCGAAACACGAACTGCACCGGCTCGCGCGCGTCATGCGGCACGGGAAAAGGCAGGACTTCCAGGTCACCCACCGCGAACGGAGTATGCGTGTCTATCAGCGTCAGCTCGAAGTCCAGCGGCGCCTGGAACGCGCCGGGCCCGCCCAGCCCGGCCGCGACGTAGGTACCATGGGTCATAAGCACCGCCACGCCATGCTTGCGCGCAAAGCGCGCGACGCCGCCCACATGGTCACCGTGTTCGTGCGTCACGAGTACCGCAGCCAGGTCAGATGGGACCAGGCCGGCACGCGCCAGACGCTTCTCGCACTCGCGCAAGCCGAAACCACAGTCGAGCATGACGCGCGAACCGCCGCGACCGGCCTCGACGATGAGTGCGTTGCCCTCGCTGCCCGATCCCAGTGAGGCGAACCTCACCGCGCCGCGCCGCGCGCGGCCATACCGATCGCGATCACTTCAACTGCTCGTGCAGCAGGTTGAGGATGCGCTGCGTAGTCTGGGAATCTTCGGGCACGCCGGTCTTGGAGAGTATGGCCACGCGTGTCACGGCACTGGCATCGCTGACCTTGACCTGGTACTGCTCCGCCACCACGACACGGTCCTGGTTGAACCAGTTGGTGAAGCGTGACAGCATGCCCGGTTCGGCACGTCGCTTGGTCGCATCCGTATCGGCATAGCGGACGAAGTACACCCCGCGCGAACGATCACGATCCTCGACGGTGAAGCCGACGCGGTCCAGCGCCAGGCCGACACGGCGCCAGGCGCGGTCAAAACCCTCGTCGATCTCGACCATGGCAACCGCGCCGCTCTTGACGATCTTGGCGCGTTCCACCGGACGGCTGGCGCCAGCGGTTTCCACCGCGCGACGCGCTACGGTCTGCTCCGATCCGAGGCGCACCATCAGACGAGTCAGAAAGTCCACCTCAAGTTCAGGGTCCGGGAGCCTGGGTTGCCAGGCAGTCTGGTCGCGCCCTTCAGTGCGATAGATCTCGACCATGCCGCGATGGCTGACGTAGATCTCGGTCTCGCCGCTGTTGTTGACCTCCAGGCGCGTGCGGAACTTGTCGCGCTCAGGCGTGGAATACAGACCGTCGAGAAAGCGCCCGACGGTGCGGCGGATGAAGTCCTGACCGATCTTGGCGCGGTTCTCCGCCCAGTCTGTCTCCATGACGCCCGATTCGGGGCGCTCAATGTCGAGCACGAATCCCATTTCCTGCCAGAACTCCTTGATCTGCGGCCAGAGTTCCGCGGGCGGCGTCTTGACCACCAGCCAGCGCTGATTGCCGGCGCGTTCGATGCGCGCATCCGGCACACGCGGCAGAATGCCCGAGGACTGCGGCTTTTGCGCCGGGCCGCGCGCAGCCAGTTCGCTCGCGGTGACCGCGCCGCGTCGCGCTTCGTCGCCGGGCACGGTGAAGCGTCCATCGCGGGCGGGCGCCGTGAGGTCGGGAGGGATCTCCAGACTGGGCACGCTGGCCGATTGCGAGGTTGACTTGTAGTCAACCTTGTCCGACGAGATGAGGTTGCTGGCCCAGGAACAGGCACCGAGCAGCGCAGCGCTGCCGATGATGACCGCAAGTCGCGGTAGTCGGTTGGAAGTCATGGCGATCGTCCCTCGATAGCGTTACAGGGCGCCGGCTTCGCGCAGCGCAGCCTCGACGACGGCATGCTGCGCCTCGGCCAGCGGGGCCAGTGGCAGGCGCAGATGCGCGCCACAGCGTCCCATGCGTGCGAGGGCCCACTTGACCGGCACCGGATTGGGTTCGACGAACAGGCGCTGATGTAGCGCAAGCAAGCGGGTGTTGAGAAGCCGTGCGCCAGCCACATCGCCCGCACGCGCCGCGGCGATCATCTTGTGCATGAGACCCGGCGCGACGTTGGCCGTGACCGAAATCGTGCCGTGCCCGCCCACGAGCGTGAAGGCCATCGCCGTGCCGTCGCAGCCCGAGAGCATGGTGAAGTCCTCACGCCCGGCACGCGCCAGATCGCGCATGAGAAGCGACGCGCGTTCAATGTTGTCGGTGGCATCCTTGAGACCGATGATGCCCGGGACTGCGGCCAGGCGAACCACGGTGTCGTTGGCCATGTCCGCCACCGTGCGCCCCGGCACGTTGTACAGGATCATCGGCAGTTCGCACGCCTCGGCCTGGGCGCGAAAATGCCGGTACAGGCCTTCCTGGGTCGGCCGGTTGTAGTAGGGCACCACGGACAGGCAGGCATCGGCTCCCGCGGACTTCGCGAAGCGCATCAGGTCGATCGCCTCGGCGGTCGAATTGGCGCCGGTGCCGGCGATCACCGGAACGCGGCCGGCTGCGAACTCGATGGCGCTCTTGATGAGCTGGCAATGCTCGTCGTGATTGACCGTGGGAGACTCGCCGGTCGTACCGACAATCACGATGCCATCAGTTCCTTCAGCCACATGCCAGTCGATCAGGCGCTTGAGCGCTGGCAGGTCCAGTGCGCCGTCGTCGCGCATCGGAGTGACGATGGCGACGATGCTGCCGGCGAAACGGTTGCTTGCACTCATGATGTTGTCCTTGCGCCGCGCGAGTCCGCGGCATCCCTCGAAGAGCCCATAATTTTACCCCACGCCCGGACGTGCAAAGCGCCCTGCGCGCAGCGCCGCGGTCAGTCGATGGCGGGCGGGGTTGCGGACGCGGTGGCGCGCCACGCGCAAATGCGCTCGATGATCGCCGGGCGCGGCAAGTCCACCCGGCCACTTTCGAACCCCAGTACCGTCAGCCCGGACGCGCGTGCCAAATCGAGAAGTTCGCCGCGACGCAGCAGGAACAGGGGGTTGGACGGCTTGCCGAGCAATTCGTTCCCGATCGCGAAGGTCTCATAGATCAGGACGCCGCCGGCACCGACCGCCGCGGCGATGTCAGCCAGCCGCTCTCGCCACAGGTAGTTGGTCACCACCACCGCGTCATAGGCGTGCCCGGCACG
>JBJXGS010000174.1:0-95182 GCA_046160545.1 Burkholderiales bacterium | reverse complement strand
CGGAGACGGAGGGATTCGAACCCTCGATACGGGTTTAAGCCCGCATAACGCCTTAGCAGGGCGCCGATTTCAGCCACTCATCCACGTCTCCGAGGGGCAGGCGCGCATTATAGGCGGGATCGAACGCGCGGCGGGTCTCCGCTCGCGGCATTTGTGCCGCAAGCGGCCGCGCTGTGCGCGCATCAGGCCAACTGTTCGAGTCCGAACGCCTTGTGCAGCGCACGCACCGCGAGTTCCATGTACTTGTCGTCGATGACCACCGAGATCTTGATCTCCGAGGTGGAGATCATCTGGATGTTGATACCCTCTTCCGAGAGCGTGCGGAACATCAGGCTGGCGATGCCGGCGTGGGTGCGCATGCCGACGCCCACCATCGATACCTTGCAGACCTTGTCGTCGCCGCGGATCTCGGCGGCCTTGATGGCGTCCTTGACGCGCGAGCCGAGCACGTCGAGCGCCTTGGCGTATTCGCCGCGATTGACCGTGAACGAAAAGTCGGTCAGCCCGCCCACCGAGGCGTTCTGGATGATCATGTCGACGTCGATGTTGGCGTCGCCGATGGGGCCGAGTATCTGGTAGGCGATGCCCGGCCGGTCCGGCACGCCCATGACGGTGATCTTGGCCTCGTCGCGCGTGAAGGCGATGCCGGAGATGACGGCTTGTTCCATGGACTTGTCTTCCTCGAATGTGATCAGTGTGCCGGAGCTCGCTTCCACGTCCAGTGGCAAGAGCGGGTCGGTGAGGCTGGAGAGCACGCGCAGCGGCACCTTGTACTTGCCGGCAAATTCGACCGAACGGATCTGCAGGACTTTCGACCCCAGGCTCGCCATTTCGAGCATTTCCTCGAAGGTCACTGTGGCCAGACGCCGCGCCTCGGGGACGATGCGCGGATCGGTGGTGTAGACACCGTCCACGTCGGTGTAGATCAGGCACTCGTCGGCCTTGAGCGCCGCGGCCAGCGCCACTGCGGAAGTGTCCGAGCCGCCGCGGCCCAGGGTGGTGATGTTGCCGAGTTCGTCCATGCCCTGGAAACCGGCCACGACCACCACCGTGCCCTGGTCCAGGTCGGCGCGGATCGCGGCGCCGTCGATGTCGCGAATGCGCGCCTTGGTGAAGGCGCTGTCGGTGGTGACGCGCACCTGCGCGCCGGTATAGCTCTTGGCCTTGAGGCCCAGGTCCTTGAGCGCGATCGAAAGCAACCCGATGGTGACCTGCTCGCCGGTGGCGGCGATCACGTCGAGTTCGCGCGGGTCGGGACTGGACGACAGTTCGCGCGCCAGGCCCAGCAGGCGATTGGTCTCGCCCGACATGGCCGAGGGCACCACCACCATGCGGTGCCCCGCCGCATGCCACTTGGCAACGCGACGCGCGACATTGCGGATGCGCTCGGTCGAGCCGACCGAGGTACCGCCATACTTGTGAACAATGAGTGCCATCTTGGGGGGACGCTGACGCCGCAAAACGTGCCCCGTGAGTCGGGAGCGCGCGGCAAAGCTCGCCATTTTAGACGATCGCGGTCGTCAAGGACCGGTGCCCACCCGGTGTTGACTGGCACCTGCCCGGTGTTAAAGCTTGTTAAGTGTGACCCAGGCCACGCACGCTCCGGCTGCGGTTAGGCTATCGTTCGGTAATGACATTGGCATCGGAGTTTGGCAGGCATGGGATTATTCGAAAAATTTGATCCGCGCGAGATCCGCCAGCGCCTGGGATTGAACCAAGACGAGTTCTGGACCAAGATCGGCGTGACCCAGTCCGGCGGGTCGCGCTACGAATCCGGTCGTGAAATGCCCAAGCCGGTGCGCGAGCTTTTGCGCCTGGTGCATGTCGAGCAGGTCGACCTGACCAAGGTGCGCAAGGAGGACTTCGAGATCCTCGACTTCCTCAAGACCGAGCACCCCGACCTGTACAAGAAATTGCGCCGCGCGGTGCAGGCGCGCAGCCCCGGGACGCAGGCCGAATCTGCCGAACATTGAGGTGTTTGCCGCCCCCTGCTCTGCTATACTTCCCAGCTTCGGGGCGTAGCGCAGCCTGGTAGCGCACTTGCATGGGGTGCAAGGGGTCGCGAGTTCGAATCCCGCCGCCCCGACCAGTTAAGTCAGATTTTCATCAAAGCCCGCCGTCCGGCGGGCTTTGGCGTTCTGCGGCCGCCTTCTGGCGAGTCCGCGAGCCCAAAGCGCTCCGGATGCACCGGGGGTCCAACTTATAATTCCCTCATGAACCCGCGTCTGGCGCAGTTGCAGTCCTATCCGTTCGAAAAGCTGCGCAAGCTCTTCGCGACCGTGACCCCGCCTCCGGGAATGCGACAGGTGAGCCTGGGCCTGGGCGAGCCGCAGCACCCGACGCCGCAATTGGTCAAGGATGCACTCGTCGGCAATCTGGGCGGCCTGTCGCGCTATCCGGCCACCGGCGGCGAACCAGCCTTGAAGGAGGCCATCGGAGCCTGGATCGAGCGCCGCTACGGCCTGTCAGGGTTTGACGCGGCGCGCAAGGTCCTGCCGGTGCTGGGTTCGCGCGAGGCGCTGTTTGCGTTGACGCAGACCGTCGTCGATGCAACGCGCGAACGCGCCACCGTGGTCTGCCCGAATCCGTTCTATCAGATCTACGAGGGCGCGGCGATCCTGGCAGGTGCGCGCACCGCGTTCGCCCCCGCACGCCGCGAGCGCAACTTTGCCTGTGACCTGAAGGAAATCGCAGCGGCGGTCTGGCAGGACACCCAGCTGCTGGTGCTGTGCTCGCCCGGCAACCCGACCGGCGCGGTCATGACCCTGGACGACTGGCGCGAGGCATTCGCCCTGGCCGATGCGCACGGCTTTGTCATCGCCTCCGACGAGTGCTATTCGGAAATCTACTTCGACGAGGCGGCACCGCCCCTGGGGGTACTCGAAGCGGCACGCCGCCTGGGACGCGACGACCGCGGGCTGGTCATGCTGTCCAGCCTTTCCAAGCGCTCCAGCGTGCCGGGCATGCGTTCCGGCTTTGTCGCCGGCGACCCGGAGATCGTTTCCCGCTTTCTCCTTTATCGCACCTATCACGGCAGCGCCATGAGCCTGCCGGTCCAGCATGCCAGCATCGCGGCGTGGGGCGACGAGGCCCACGTGCGCGACAACCGCGCGCTGTACCGACGCAAGTTCGACGCGGTACTGCCGATCCTCGAGCCGGTACTGGACGTGCGCCGGCCGGACGCCGCCTTCTACCTGTGGGCGCGCGTGCCCGGACCTGACGACCTGTTCGCGCGCGACCTTTACGCGCAAACCGGGGTCACCGTCCTGCCCGGCAGCTACATGGGCCGTGCCGTGGACGGGGTCAACCCCGGTCAAGGCTATGTGCGCATGGCCCTGGTGGCCGGGGTTGAGGAATGCGTCGAAGCCGCCGAACGTGTCGCCGCGTTCTGCAAGGCGCGCTAGAAGGCGCTGCCACGCGCCGCACCCCTGGCCCCATTCACCGCATGCGATAGACCTGCATCCCGCCCTTTCCTTCCAACCACTAGCCGACCAGAAGACCATGAACGATTTAGAACTCATCATCAACGACGCCTGGGAAAAACGCGCCGAACTGTCCCCCGGAAAAGCGCCCGCCAAGATCGGCCAGGCGGTAGACCATGTGCTTGCCGAACTCGATGCGGGGCGCCTGCGCGTTGCCTCAAAAGAAAGCGGCGCCTGGGTGGTGCACCAGTGGATCAAGAAGGCGGTGCTGCTGTCGTTCCGTCTTGCCGACAACACGCCCATGCCGGGCGGCGGCGCGCTGCAGTTCTACGACAAGGTGCCGACCAAGTTCGCCGACTACGACAGCGTACGCTTTGCGCGCGGCGGGTTCCGTGTGGTGCCGCCGGCGGTCGCGCGGCGCGGTGCCTTCATCGGCAAAAACGTCGTGCTGATGCCTTCGTACGTCAACATCGGCGCCTATGTCGACGAGGGCAGCATGGTCGACACCTGGGCCACCGTGGGCAGCTGCGCGCAGATCGGCAAGAACGTGCACCTGTCGGGCGGTGTCGGCATCGGCGGCGTGCTCGAGCCCCTGCAGGCCAACCCGACCATCATCGAGGACAACTGCTTCATCGGCGCCCGTTCCGAGGTCGTCGAAGGCGTGGTGGTCGAGGAGAATTCGGTGCTTTCGATGGGCGTGTTCATCGGCCAGAGCACCAAGATCTACGACCGCGCCTCAGGCGAGATCATCTACGGTCGCGTGCCGGCAGGCTCGGTGGTGGTGCCAGGCTCGATGCCCGACGCATCCGGCAAGGTAAACTTGTATTGCGTGGTCATCGTCAAGAGGGTCGATGCGCAGACCCGCGCCAAGACGGCCATCAACGACTTGCTGCGCGGCGACTGAGAACCCTCCGGGTCCGGAAACTTCAGGGCGCTTGGCGCCTGCGGGAGATTTGCCATGTCAGCGATGAAGCGACTTTTCCAGCTGATGGCCGACAAGAAGGCCTCGGACATCTTCATGTCGGTGTCCTCGCCGATCAACATCAAGATCAACGGCGTCGCAGTACCGGTGAACCAGCAGGTGATGGATAGCGACACCATCATCAAGCTGCTCTACGAGGTGCTGACCGAGAAGCAGATCAAGGAATACGAGGACTCGCTCGAACTCAACACCGCCTTCGCGATGCCGGGGGTCGGTTCGTTTCGCATCAGCGCGATGCGGCAGAAGAACTCGCCAGCCGTGGTCGTGCGTTACATCCCGGGCGACATCCCCGCCTTCGACGGTCTGGGCCTGCCCGACGTGCTCAAGGAACAGATCATGGAAAAGCGCGGCCTGATCCTCATGGTCGGCGCGACCGGGTCGGGCAAGTCCACCTCGCTGGCGGCGATGCTCGACTACCGCAACGAATTGAAGAGCGGCCACATCCTGACCCTGGAAGACCCGGTCGAATTCATCTTCAAGAACAAGAAGTCCATCGTCAACCAGCGCGAGGTCGGAACCGACACGCTGGACTTCAAGATCGCGCTCAAGAACGCGCTGCGCCAGGCCCCCGACTGCATCCTGATCGGCGAGATCCGCGACAAGGACACCATGGCGGCAGCGATCGCCTACGCGCAGTCCGGCCACCTGTGCCTGGCGACCCTGCACGCCAACAATTCGTATCACGCGCTCAACCGCATCATCAGCTTCTATCCGCTGGAGAACCGCCCCGCGCTGCTGCAGGACCTCTCCGCTGCCTTGAAGTGCGTGATCTCGCAGCGCCTGATCCGCAACAAGGTCGGCGGGCGCTCGGCCGCGGTCGAGGTCATGCTCAACACGCGCTACATCGCCGAACTGATCGAAAAGGGCGACATCGGCGAAATGAAGGACGCGATGGACAAGTCCATGGCGCCCGGCTCGCAGACTTTCGAGCAGTGCTTCTTCCGCATGATCCGCGAGGGCAGGATCACCCAGGAAGAAGGCATGGCGAACGCCGATTCGCCGTCCAACCTGATCTGGCTGCTCAACAACACCGAGGCCGGTGTCACCGTGCCCGGCCAGGCCGCGCCGGCTGAAGAGAAGAAGAAAAAAGAGGAGGCCGATGCCGGCGCCTCCTTTACCGAGATCACCCTCATCACCGAGGACGCAAAGTAGTCCTGCCGCCCGGGCTTCGGGCCTGCCCAAGATGAGCGCCGCCCGGCCCCTGCCCTATCGCACCTTGCGCGACCTGTTGCGGCACGCCGTCTCGCGCATGATCGAGGCCAAGGTTTCCTTCGGGCACGGCACCGGCAATGCCTACGACGAAGCCGCCTGGCTGCTGCTCTCGACCCTTCACCTGCCACCAGACCTGCTCGATCCCTTTCTCGACGCGCGCCTCACCGACGAGGAAATAACTGGCGTCCTGAAAATGATCGACAGGCGGACGCGTGACCGAGTCCCGACGGCCTACCTGACCGGCGAGGCCTGGCTGGGCGAGCACCGCTTTCGAGTCGATTCGCGTGTCATCGTGCCGCGCTCCTTCATCGCCGAACTGCTGCGCGAACGCATGGCGCCTTGGGTCGCGACGCCGGATACGGCGCGAACCATTCTTGACCTGTGCACCGGTTCGGGGTGCCTTGCGATCCTCGCTGCGCTCGCTTTTCCGGACGCACGTGTCGACGCGGCCGACATCTCGGCAGACGCGTTGCAGGTTGCACGCGCCAACGTCGATGACTATGGCCTGTCGTCGCGCGTGACCCTGATCGAGTCCGACCTGTTCTCCAGTCTGAGCGATCGCGGCTACGACCTCATCCTCTGCAACCCGCCGTACGTCGACGCGAACTCGATGGCCGCGCTGCCGCCGGAGTACCGCGCCGAGCCAGCGCTCGCCCTCGCGGCAGGGGCGGACGGCCTGGACATCGTGCGCCGCCTGCTCGGCGAAGCGCGCAGCCATCTCTCGCCCCATGGACGGCTGGTTGTCGAGATCGGACACAACCGTGCGGCGCTCGAGGCGGCCTACCCGCAAACCCCTTTTCTCTGGACCGAGGTTGCCGCTGGCGGCGACTTCGTCTTCACCCTCGAGGCGGCGGACCTGCCCTGACGCAAGGCTGTCACGCAGGTGACACGCTAGCGAGCTAGCCTCGTGATTTCATGACTTTTCGCCGCGGTCACCAGGTGCCGATCACAGGGCTCGCCGCTCTCATGCTGGCTGCTTGCGCATTTGGCGCCCGTGCGCACGAAGAGGAAGCCTGGCAGGCGAAGGTCCAGTCCACCTACGTCTGGCAGGACAAGGGGGCATTCCGCGCCGCCTATTCCGGGCCGAACAGCCTCTCGCCCGACGCGGCGCAGGGCTACTCCTGGACTGTGACGGCCTTCCTCGGTTTTCGCCCGTGGGCCGGCGGCGAGGTGTATTTCAATCCCGAGGGAATCCAGGGCCGCGCCTTGTCCAACCTGACCGGGCTGGGTGGCTTGCCGAACGGCGAACTGCAAAAAGGCGCAAGCGGCGAGATGCGCTTTTACCGAGCCCGCCTCTTTTATCGCCACACTGTCGGCCTTGGCGGCGAACTCGAGAGCGTCGAGTCGGACCAGAATCAGCTGGCCGGCAAACTGCCTGCAAGGCGATTTGTGCTGACTGCGGGCAACCTGTCCGTCTCAGACGTTTTCGGAGTCTCCGAGATCAGCGGCGATGCGCGTACACAGTTCATCAACTGGGCTTCTCTGGACCACGGGCACTTCGACTACGCCGCCGATGCGAAAAGCTTCAGCTGGGGCCTGGCGGGCGAATTGACCTGGGACGACTGGACTGTGCGCGCCGGGCGCTTCCTGCAACCGAAGACTTCCAACGGCCTGCCGCTGGATTACCGTATCTTCAAGCGTTACGGTGACCAATTGGAAATTGAGCGCCGCCACCGCTGGTGGGGACTGCCGGGCCAGGTGTCCCTGCTGCTGTTTCGCAATGTCGCGACCATGGGCGCGTTTCGCGACGCCATCAACTCGGCCGGGCCGGGTAGCACGCCGAATTTCGACCAGGTACGCAGGCCGCAGGCCAAGGTCGGCTTCGGCCTGGCGGTCGAACAATCGCTTTCGCAGGACCTGCGCGTCCTGGCGCGCGGCGGCGCGCACGACGGCAAGACAGAAAGCTACGCATTCACCCAGATCGACCGCTCGTTCTACACCGCAGCCGAGCTGCGCGGCGATCGCTGGGGCCGCGCCCGGGACCATGTCGGGCTGGCCTTCGCGGCCAACGGCTTGTCGAACGACCATCGCGACTACCTCGCGCGCGGCGGCCTGGGCGTTTTCCTGGGCGACGGCCGGCTCAACTATCGCAGCGAACGCATCGTCGAGGCCTACTACAGCTTCGCTGCCGCGCGCGGCACTGCCATCTCGCTCAACTGGCAGCGCATCGTGAATCCCGGATACAACCGCGACCGCGGACCGGTCGCCATCGCCGGGCTGCGCCTGCACCTGGAGTTCTGAGCACCATAGACCGCCCATCGGCGATGCGATGCTCGGCGCTCTCCGGGCTACTTGCGCTTGAACTCCTCGCCGCCGATGTAGATGCGGTTATGCACCGGCGAGATGACCAGCTCGTTGATGCACACGTGCGGCGGCATCTCGGCGATGAAGCGGATGGTGCGCCCCATGTCGGCCTCCTGCACCATGAGCGACTTGGCTTCGGCGCTGGGCTCGACCGGTCGCTTCTTGAGGATGGGCGTGGCGACCTCGCCGGGGCAGAGCGCGGTTGCACGAAGCCCGTTGACACATTCCTCGATATTGAACGAGTGGCTGAGCGCGATCATGCCCGCCTTGCTTGCCATGTAGGCCGGCCCGGTCAGGTAGCTGAAGTGCCAGCCCGCGAAGGAAGCGACGTTGATGACCGTTCCCTCGCGGCGCTGCTGCATGCCCTTCAGGACCGCAAGGGTGCACCAGGTCGCGCCATTCAGGTTGATGGTCACCACCGACTCGAAGGTATCGGCGTCGGTCTCGGTCCAGAAACGCTTGGGAAAGTTGACGCCGGCGCTGTTGACCAGGATGTCGACCCGGCCGAGCTCGGACTGGATGCGCGCAGCGACGCTTGCAACGGCCGCCTTGTCGGCGACATCGAGCGGCGCCGCGCTGATCCTGCCGCGCGCGATGCCTTGCGATTCGGCCGTGGCGATGGCCTGATCCAGCTTGCCCGCCTCGCGCCCCGAGATGACCACCCGGGCACCGGCTTGCGCGAGCTCGATCGCGCCGGCAAGACCGATGCCGCTGCCCCCGCCGGTGATCCAGGCTACCTTTCCGGAGAGGCTCATGACTTGTACCTCGCCGCCATCTCGGCCATGTTGGCCTTGCGATCGGCTTCGACCTTCTCCAGGTGCGCGCGCGATTTCATCATCGCCAGGTAGGGCTTGACTTGCGGGATTGATTCGAGCATGTCCGCGCCGTAGATCTTCTTGGTGGCGGCGCTCAAAAGCGGCAGGTGCACGAACGCGGAGCAATCGGCATAGGTCAGCTGCTCACCGGCGATGAAGGGCGACCAACGCCCCAGGGCCTGCAAGGCACGTACACCCTTCTCGAGTTCGCCCTTGACGGTATCGCGCGTCTCGTCGGAGATCGTGCCGCCGAAAAACGCCAGCGGGTAGAGCCGTCGGGCATTCAGTTCCAGGTGCATGTCGAGGAGATTGACCAGTTCGCGCACCTTGGCACGCTGCCATGGATCGGCGGGAAAGAGCGGCTTGGCCGGGTAGGCTTCCTCGAGGTACTCGTTGATGACACTGGACTCGGAAAGGCTGCCCTTTTCGGTTTCCAGGAACGGCACCTTGCCCATCGGCGAGCGCTCCAGCATGTCCGGCTTTTGCGAGGTCCAGACCAGCTCCTCGGTAAACGGAATACCCTTTTCGAGGAGGGCGATCTTGACCTTGTTGTAGTAGTTGCTGACGGCGAATCCGCATAGCTTGAGCATGACATCCTCCGGGATTGAGCGGCGCATTAGATCACGCCCGTGGTGATAACATCAACGGCTTTCCTGCCGCCTAAAAGCGCGGCAATTTCAGCGACGGAGACACCATGCTCGATGCCTATATCTACAGCGGCCTGCGCACCCCTTTCGGGCGTCATGCCGGCAAACTTTCCTCGGTGCGCCCGGACGACCTCATCGGCGGGGTGATGCAGGCGGTACTGGCCGCATCGCGCTTCAAGGCCGAGCAGGTCGAAGACGTGCTGCTGGGAAACACCAACCAGGCCGGCGAGGACTCGCGCAACATCGCGCGCAACTCGCTGCTCGCAGCCGGCCTGCCGTACAGCATCGGCGGCCAGACCATCAACCGCCTGTGCGCCTCGGGCCTGGCGGCGGTGATCGAAGCGGCACGCGCGGTCACCTGCAAGGAAGGTGAGCTGTACCTGGCCGGCGGCGTGGAGAGCATGAGTCGCGCGCCCTTTGTGATGCTCAAGAGCGAAGCCGCCTACCAGCGCGAATTCCGCATGGCCGACACCACCATCGGTGCGCGCTTCTCCAATCCGAAGCTGGTCAAGCAGTACGGCAACGACTCGATGCCGGAGACCGGCGACAACGTCGCCCACGACTTCGGCATCACCCGCGAACAAGCGGACACATTTGCACTTGGCAGCCAGTCGCGCTTTGCCGCCGCGCAAAAGGACGGCTTCATGGCCGGTGAGATCGCGCCGGTGACCATTCCGGCGAAGTCGCGCAAGGACGAACCGGTGCAGGTGGCGGTCGACGAGCACCCGCGCGAGACCACCATGGAGAACCTCGCCAAGTTGAAGGCGCTCTTCGAGGGCGGCGTGGTCACGGCCGGCAATGCCTCGGGCATCAACGACGGCGCCTGCGCCCTGCTGGTGGGTTCGGGTGCGGTGGGCGATCGCGCCGGCGCACAACCGATCGCGCGCATCCTCGGCGCGGCCTCGGCGGGCGTGCCGCCGCGCATCATGGGTGTGGGCCCCGCCTACGCGATCCCCAAGGCCCTGGAGCGCGCCGGCAAGACGCTCAAGGACATGGACATCATCGAGATCAACGAGGCCTTCGCCTCGCAGGTACTCGGCTGCCTGCACCTGCTCAAGGTCGACTACAAGGATGCGCGCGTCAATCCCAACGGCGGCGCCATCGCTGTTGGACATCCGTTAGGCGCCTCTGGTGCGCGCCTGGCGCTTACGACTGCCCGGCAACTGCAGCGCACGGGCGGCAGGTATGCGGTCATCAGCCTGTGCATCGGTGTCGGCCAGGGCCTGGCGATGGTGATCGAGCGCATATGACCGCGGTTGCAGCCGCCGTTGCCGAAACCCGGCTGCTAGTCGAGCGGCGCGGCGCGGTCGAGATCCTCACCACCAGCAATCCGCCGCAGCGCAACGCGCTGGGGCCGGCGGTCTAACCAGAATAGGCCCGGAGACGTTCGTGTTCGAAGACTTCATCGGCACCCAGCCCGTCACCGAACGACAGAAGTTCGATGTCGGCGCGCTGTCTGTCTGGCTCAAGGACCACGTCGAGGGCTTTGCCGGCCCCCTCGAGGTGGAGCAATTCAAGGGCGGGCAGTCCAACCCCACCTTCAAGCTGCGCGCAGGCGGCAAGAGCTACGTGATGCGCAGCAAGCCGGCCCCTGCCGCCAAGCTGCTGCCATCCGCACACGCCATCGAGCGCGAGTATCGCGTCCAGGATGCGCTGGGCAAGACCGGTTTCCCGGTGGCGCGCATGCACTGCCTGTGCGAGGACGAAAGCGTCATCGGGCGTGCCTTCTACATCATGGAATGCGTCGAGGGACGCGTGCTGTGGGACCAGTCCCTGCCCGGCATGTCGCCCGGCGAGCGCAGCGCGATCTACGCCGAAATGAATCGCGTCATCGCGCTCCTGCACAGCACCGACTACAAGGCCATTGGCCTGGAAACCTTCGGCAAGCCCGGCAACTACTTTGGGCGCCAGATCGAGCGCTGGTCCAAGCAGTACCGCATTTCCGAGACCGAGAAGATCGAGGCCATGGACGAGCTGATCGCGTGGCTGCCGCAGCATATTCCGCCAGGAGACGAGGTCGCGATCGTGCACGGCGACTTTCGCCTCGACAACATGATCTTCCATCCGACCGAGCCAAGGGTGCTGGCGGTGCTCGACTGGGAATTGTCGACCCTCGGCCATCCGATGGCCGACTTTTCCTATCACTGCATGAGCTGGCATATCGCCCCGGGCCAGTTCCGCGGCATCGGCGGCCTCGATCTGGCCGCCCTGGGCATTCCGGAGGAGGCCGCGTACATTGCGACCTACGAGCGCAACACCGGACGCCAGGTGAATACGCGTGACTGGAACTTCTATCTGGCCTACAACATGTTTCGCCTGGCAGGTATCACCCAGGGCATCATGAAACGCTATCTCGACGGCACCGCGGCCAGCCAGCAGGCGCTCGACGCCGGCAAGCGCGCGCGCCCCCTGGCCGAGATGGGCTGGGCGCGTGTGGTGGCCGCTGCCAATCGCTGACGCCGCCCGCACGCCAGTCAACCGACTTCAAATCCACAGGCCGGTGCAGCTAGGCGGCCGCCAACACGATCCGATTTTTCAAGGAGGAAAAAATGGAGTTCGAATACTCAGCCAGATGCAAGGAACTGCAGGGTCGCTTGATCGAATTCATGAACAAGCACATCTACCCCAACGAGCACGCGTATCACGCCGAGATCGACGCCAACCGCGCCAAGGGCAATCCCTGGGTGCCGCTGCAGTTGATCGAGGACTTGAAGGTCAAGGCGCGCGCCGCGGGACTTTGGAACATGTTCCTGCCGCGCTCCGAGCGCGCTCCCGGCGGCGGCCTGTCCAACCTGGACTACGCGCCGCTATGTGAAATCATGGGTCGTGCTCCGTGGTCGTCCGAAGTCTTCAACTGCTCGGCACCCGACACCGGCAACATGGAGACCCTGGAGCGCTACGGCACGGAAGAGCACAAGCGTGCCTGGCTGGACCCGCTCCTGCGCGGCGAGATCCGCTCCTGTTTTGCGATGACCGAACCCGATGTCGCTTCTTCGGACGCCACCAATATCCAGTCGTCGATCCAGCGCGATGGCGACCACTATGTGATCAACGGCCGCAAGTGGTGGTCGTCCGGCGCGCCCGACCCGCGCTGCAAGATATTCATCTTCATGGGAAAGACCGACCCCACTGCCGCGCGCCACTCGCAGCAGTCGATGATCCTGGTGCCGCGCGACACCCCGGGCATCACCATCGTCCGTCCGCTGACCGTGTTCGGCTACGACGACGCGCCGCACGGCCACGCCGAGATGGTGTTCAAGGACGTGCGCGTCCCCGCCAGCAACATGCTCCTGGGCGAAGGGCGCGGCTTCGAGATCGCGCAGGGTCGCCTGGGTCCGGGGCGCATCCACCACTGCATGCGCTCCATCGGCGCGGCCGAGCGCGCGCTGGAGTTCATGTGCAAGCGCGCCATGTCGCGCGTCGCCTTCGGCAAGGCCGTCTCGGAACAGGGCGTGACCCACGAGCGCATTGCCGAGGCGCGCATCATGATCGATTCGGCGCGCCTCCTCACCCTGAAGGCTGCCTACATGATGGACACGGTGGGCAACAAGATCGCGCGCACCGAGATCGCGATGATCAAGGTGCTGGCGCCCAACATGGCCGGCAAGGTCATCGACTGGGCCATGCAGGTGCACGGCGGCGGGGGTGTGTCGGGTGATTTCCCGTTGGCCAGCCTGTGGGCGCACCAGCGCACCCTTCGTTTTGCCGATGGTCCCGACGAGGTGCATCGCAACATGATCGCCAAACTGGAGTTGGCGAAACACATGACCATCCCCGGCGCGGCCGGCAAGGTGGAGATCCCTATCACGCGTGGCGCGTGACGGTGCGGCCCGGCCGCGGATGTACTGAGTTGCCGGGCCGTTTATTGTCTGCAGGAAGGCGCGCGCCCTGACTAGAGCGCGCCAGCGCGGATCACGCCTACTGCAAGTCCCTCGATGGCGAACTCGCCGGAACGGCTGTCGACCACGATCGGCTTGAACGCCGGGTTCTCGGCAGCCAGTTCGACCGTGCTGCCCTTGCGGAAATAGCGCTTTACCGTCACTTCGTTGTCGATGCGCGCCACCACTACCTGGCCGTTGCGCGCCTCGCTTTGCGAGTGCACCGCCAGCAGGTCGCCGTCAAGTATGCCGATGCCCTGCATCGACTCGCCTTTCACCTTGAGCAGGTAATCAGCCTGCGGCTTGAAGACCGCCGGGTCGACCGGCAGGTGGCGATCGATGTTCTGCTCGGCCAGGATGGGGCTGCCGGCAGCGACCCGCCCGATCAGGGGCAATGCGACGATGGACTGCATGGCGCCGGAGATCTGCTCGGCCAACTGGATGCCGCGCGCGGTGCCGCTGGCGATCTCGATCGCGCCTTTGCGTTCCAGCGCGCGCAGGTGTTCCTCGGCCGCGTTGGGCGAGCGGAACCCGAAGGTGGCCGAGATTTCGGCGCGCGTCGGCGGCAGGCCCGTTCGCTTGACCGTGTCACGGATGAAATCAAGAATCTCGGACTGGCGTGCAGTAAGGCCGATGGCCATGAGCGCATCTCCGCAAGTGGAAACTGTCGCTTTATACAGTATTTGCAGGCCGGGCGCAAGCGCCCGCGCGGCTCTCAGTGCCGCGACCTGCTCGACGGGGCTGTGGGAGGGACAAACAGTTGCGCGGCGTCGATGGCGTCAAAGCCGTAGGCCCGGCCGCAGAAGTCGCAGTCGACCGACACCCGCCCCTGTTCCGCGACCACCGCCGCCACCTCGTCTTCGCCGAGCATGCGCAGCATGTCGGAGACACGCGCGCGCGAACAGCTGCACGCGAATCGCGCAGGCCGCTCACGGAACACCCGTAGATCAATGGCGTGAAAGAGGCGCCGCGCGAGCGTCATCGCGTCGGCCTCAAGCAGCTCGGCCCGCCCGAGGGTCGCAGCCAGGGCGCACGCCTCGTCCCAGTGCGAAACCGCGCCAGCCCCGCCGCCCTCGATCGGCAGGCGTTGCAGGATGAGGCCCGCGGCGCGCGTCGCGTCGGCCCCCAGCACGAGTACGGAGTCGACCTGCTCGGAGGTGTGCATGTAGTGCTCTATGGCTGGCCCCAGCGCTGCTCCGGTCAGGGGCACCACCCCCTGGTAGGCCTCGCGGCCATCGCGGGGGTCGAGGGTCACCACGAGACGGGCATCCCCGGTCAATTGCGCGAGGTCGGGCGCGCCGACACCATCGGCAAGCGACGCGCCGAGCTTGGCGGTAGCGCGCATGTCCAGGTTCGCGGTGCATTCGACGACCATCAGTCGCACCGGCGCTTGCGGGTCCGTCGACTGGGTCTGCAGCACCAGTGTGCCGGCCACCTTGAGGTTGGCCGCGAGCAACGCGCCGGCGGCCATGGCTTCGCCAAGGAACGAGCGTACCGGCGGCGCATAGTCGCGTCGCGACAGCACCTCGCGCCAGGTTGTGTCGAGGCTGACAAAGGCGCCGCGCACGTCGGCGCCTTCGAACAGGAACGGAACCAGGTGGTCGGGCAAGGTCGGTATCGGGGAGAACGCGGGACGCGAACGCGGCAGTCGTATGAGGCAGAACCTGCCGTCCGGGCGCGCCGGCTGTCGAATCATCGCGGGCACGCCGAATTGCGGTCAGTATAATCGACCGACATTTTCGACCTGGAGATGACTTGCATGAAGATTGCCGAAATCGCGCGACTCGATGACCTCAAAGGCCTGATCGGCCAGGAGATTGCGATCAGCGACTGGGTGACGGTCACACAGGATCGCATCGACAAGTTTGCCGAGGCTACCGGCGACCACCAGTGGATCCATGTCGATCCCGTGCGCGCCAAGGATTCGCCCTTCGGCGCGACCATTGCGCACGGCTTCCTGACGCTGTCGATGCTGCCGCTGTTTTCCGAGCAGTGCATTCGCATGCCCTCGGTCAGGATGGGCGTGAACTACGGCACCAACAAGGTCCGCTTCACCAATCCGGTCAAGGTGGGTTCGCGATTGCGCGGCCGCTACGTGATCAAGGATGTCGAGGATGTCGCCGGCGGCAAGCAGGTCACAATGACGGCGACCATCGAGATCGAAGGCCAGGACAAGCCTGCGTGCATCGCCGAGTCGGTCAGCCGCCGCTACGAGTGAGAACCACCGCCGCGCAGATTCGCTTCGCGCGGCCGGACGAAGCCGCCGCGATCGCGCGCCTGTCGCGCGACACCATCGAGGCCGGGCTGCCCTGGCGCTGGCAGCCGCCGGACATCGAACGTTTCATCCGCTCCGGTCGCCACAACGTGATCGTGGCACAGGCGGGCGAGCGCATGGCCGGTTTCGCGGTGATGGGCTACAGCGAGGACGAGGCCTACCTCGCGCTGCTCGCGGTGTCCCCACCGCATCGACGCAACGGGCTGGCGCGGCGCCTGCTCGACTGGCTCATGCGCACAGCCGAGGTCGCCGGAGTGCGCGAAGTGGCCGTCGAACTGCGCGAGGACAACCTGGCGGCCTACGACCTCTACCTGCGCGCCGGCTTTGCCGAGCAGAGCCGTCGCAGCGGCGCGTATTACGGCCGCGTCAACCAGATCCGCATGCGGCGCGTGCTGCGCAACGAATGAATCCTGCCGCGTCCCCGCAGGGCCTGGTGCGCGCCTACCTGGACGCGATGGAAGCGCGTGACCTCAAGCTCGCGCAGTCCTTTCTTGCGCCCGGCTTCTCGATGGAGTTTCCCGGTCCGGTGCGCATGTCCTCGCTTGCGCAGTTGCTGGAGTGGGCCAAGCCGCGCTACAGGTTCGTGCGCAAGGCCTACGAGCGCTACGACGTGGCGGGCACCCCCGCCGACGGCGTGGTCTACTGCTTTGGCAGCCTGTCCGGCGAATGGCCGGACGGTACGCCGTTCGCGGGCATTCGCTTCATCGACCGCTTCGCCTTGCGCGACGGTCTTTTGGCTGACCAGAAGGTGTGGAACGATCTGGGGGAGGCGCTGCGGGAGCGCCCTGCCGGTACGCCCGCCACATGAGCCAGGCACCGGCGGCGACCATGGGCAGGGACAGCCACTGCCCCATCGAGAAGCCCAGCGCCAGCAAGCCCAGGTAAGCGTCGGGCTCGCGCGCGAACTCGACGACAAAGCGACACGCGCCATAGCCGGCCAGAAACAGGCCGGCCACCGCTCCGGCCGGGCGCGGCCGCGCGGCGTACCACCACAAAAGTACGTAGAGCGCCAGGCCCTCAAGCGCCATCTGGTAGAGCTGCGACGGATGACGGGCAATCCCGTCCCCGGCCTGCGGAAACACCATCGCCCAGGGCAGGCTGGACGCGCGCCCCCAGAGTTCGCCGTTGATGAAGTTGCCCAGGCGTCCGAGCGCGAGCCCGACAGGCACGGCGGGGGCGATGAAGTCCATCACGCTCCAGAACCCCAGGCGTCGCGAGCGGGCGTACAAGGCCATCGCGGCCAGCACGCCGAGAAAGCCGCCGTGAAACGACATGCCGCCCTGCCAGAGCATCGGTATTTCGAGCGGGTTGGCGAGGAAGTGCGCCGGCTTGTAGAACAGCACGTAGCCCAGCCGCCCGCCGATGATCACCCCCAGCACACCGTAGAACAGCACGTCGTCGATCATGCGCGCATTCCAGCCCAGTGCGGGCTGCGTGCTGGCACGCCTGCGGCACAGGACCACGAACGCGACAAACGCCGCCAGGTACATGAGTCCGTACCAGCGAATCGCCAGCGGGCCTAACGATATGGCAATCGGGTCGAAGTTCGGGTGGGTTAGCATCGGCGGGAAGCAGCGCGGCAGCGGGAAATGCTGCAAGCCCCGCATTTTGCCCGAGCGGAGGCAGTCGACCTGCGCTCGCGGCATAATTCGCGGCTCGCACGACCTCATCGAACAGGAAGGTTTCGCATGGCTGACTCCAAGCCCCTCAACTGGCGCTCCCGCACCATCACCGGCGGCATCAACCGCAGTCCCAACCGCGCCATGCTGCGCGCGGTGGGCTTCGGCGATACCGACTTCGACAAACCCATCGTGGGGGTTGCCAACGGCCACTCGAACATGAACCCGTGCAACGCCGGCATCCAGCCGCTGGTCGATCGCGCCATGGGCTCGCTGCGCGAGGCAGGGGCGATGCCGCAGGTCTTCGGCGTGCCGACCGTGACCGACGGCATCGGCATGGGTACCGAGGGCATGAAGTATTCGCTGGTCTCGCGCGAAGTCATCGCGGATGCGATCGAGACCTCGGTCAACGGCCAGGTGATGGACGGCGTGCTTGTAGTCGGGGCCTGCGACAAGAACATGCCCGGCGGCATGATGGCCATGGCGCGCATGAACGTGCCGGCGATCTATGTCTACGGCGGCACCATCAAGCCCGGCTCGTGGAAGGGCCAGCCGGTCAACCTGGTGTCTTCCTTCGAAGCCGTCGGCGCAATTTCGGCTGGCAAGATGTCGCGCGAGGACTACGACGGGGTCGAACGCAATGCCTGCCCGACGCACGGCGCCTGCGGTGGCATGTATACCGCCAACACCATGTCGTCCTCGTTCGAGGCGCTCGGCCTGTCGCTGCTGGGCTCCTCGTCGATGGCCAATCCCGACGGCGAGAAAGCCGACAGCGCGGCTGCCTCGGCCCGGGTGCTGGTCGATGCGATCCGCAACAACATCCGCCCGCGCGACATCATCACCAGGAAGTCGATCGAGAATGCTGTGGCGCTGATCATGGCCACCGGCGGCTCGACCAACGCGGTGCTGCATTTCCTTGCCATCGCCTCGGCCGCCGAGGTCGAGTGGAGCATCGATGACTTCGAGCGCATGCGCAAGAAGACTCCCGTGCTGTGCGACCTCAAGCCCTCGGGCCGCTTCATGATGACCGACCTGCACCGGGTCGGCGGGGTGCCGGTGGTCCTGAACATGCTGCTTGCGCACGGCTGCCTCAACGGCGACTGCCTGACCATTACCGGCAAGACCATCGCAGAGGAACTGGCCAAGTGGACAAAGGGGCCGGACGGCGAAGTCATCCGCCCTTGGGACAAGCCCATGTACGCGCAGGGCCACCTGGCGATCCTCAAGGGCAACCTGGCGCCCGAGGGCTGCGTGGCCAAGATCACCGGCTTGAAGAATCCTTCCATCACCGGTCCGGCGCGCGTCTTCAATTCCGAGAATGAGACCATGGAGGCGATCACCGCCAACAAGGTCAAGGCTGGTGACGTGGTCGTGATCCGCTACGAGGGTCCCAAGGGGGGCCCGGGAATGCAGGAGATGCTCGCACCCACCTCGGCACTGATCGGCCAGGGCCTCGGCGATTCGGTCGGGCTCATCACAGACGGACGCTTTTCCGGCGGCACCTGGGGAATGGTGGTCGGACATGTCTCTCCCGAGGCACAGGACGGGGGATTGATCGCGCTCATCGAGGAAGGCGACTCCATCACCATCGACGCGCACAGCCTGACCCTGTCCCTGAATGTCGCCGACAACGTGATCGCCAAACGCCGCGCCGCGTGGAAGGCACCGGCGCCGCGCTATACGCGCGGGCTCATGGCCAAGTACATGAAGCTGGTCGGCCCGGCGACTCGCGGCGCGGTGACCGACGGCGGCTGAGTGGAGCCGCATCGCGCGGCCCGGGGGCCGCATTGCGCGGCACCGGGGCCGTCATGAGCGCTGCAGCCACGCTTCGGCTGCGGCGCCGCAATGCGACAATCCACGCCTGACAATCCTTAGTGCAGATCCCAATGAACCGACCAAAATTCAATGCCGTCGCCATCGAAAGCGCGTTGCGCGACGGCGTCAGCCGCACCCTCGAAGTCAACCTGCTCGATGCCAAGGGCAACACGCAGACCGTGGTCTTCAACCATGCGGCGATCTCGCACCTGCTTGGGGCGGTGATGCAAAAGCGCATGACTGATCCGGCCAAGGACTTCTTTCTGGACGAAGCGCTGCCGATTGCCGGACTGGGATTGTTCAACCTTCCCGACGGTCATGCCGGCGTGCGCCTGTACCTGAATCCGCAGGAGGTGTTCGATATCGCGTTTGCCCCGGCGACGCAGAACGAATTGCGTGGCGTTTTTCGCGCCATCGCCGAATTGCCGGTCGCGCCCTTGCCGCCTGCGCCGCAGAACCCGGCGACGCCTTGAGCGCATTCCGTGGTCGGTGTGCCGCGCGGCACTTTCTCGATTGAGCATTCGCTACACCAACGCCAACAACGCCGCGTTCCTCGGCGTGACAATTGGTTTTGGAGCGATCGCGCTGGCACTCGGCCTGGGCTGGTATGGCCCTTGGCGCGATCCGGACTGTCAGTCTTTCCCAGTGCAGAGCGTGACATCGGCTTCGGGCGAAGCGCGCGCCTTGCACGAGCAGGAGGCCTGCTCCAGCACCGACCGGCTGACTACTCGAGTCACGGTGAGCAGTAGCCGCTCCGGCTCAGCTGCGACGGTGTTCGCCGCCCAGAGCGGTGACGCTCTGGGCGCGATGTGGACCGGGCAGCGTACCCTGCCTCTGAAGCTCGTCTGGGAGTCCGACGCGGTGCTCGTGATCGTCCACCCGGCGGGGGTTGCACCAATCGCCCAGGTGCCGCCGCCGGGACTGTCAGTGCGCCTGGTTGCTGCCGCCCCCTAAAGATACCTACTTGCGCAAATTGAGTGCCGTACCAAGGCGCTCGTAGAGTTCATACTGCTCGCGCGCGAATTTCTCGGTCTCGGCCGAAGACCGGATCGCCGGGATTCCGCCAAAGCCGGCGTTGCCCTTGAGCCACTCGGGGTCCTGCGCCAGGCGCCGCAGGACGTCGGCCCACTTGGCGGTAACCTCGGCCGGCAGTCCGGGGGGGCCATACAGCCCGCTCCATCCCATCACCTGTTCCAGAGGCGCGACACCCGATTCACGCGCGGTCGGAATGTCGGGATACTCCTTCAGGCGCTCCGCAGTAGTCGTCAGCAAGGCGCGCATCGTGCCGCCCTTGATCTGCCCACCGAGGGTGGTCAGGTTGTTGCAAAGGAACTGCACCTGTCCGGAAAGGATCGCCGCGGTCGCTTCGCCTCCGCCCTTGTAGCCGATCATCTCGGCCGTGGTCGAAGGAAGGCCGACAGAACGCAGCATCACCTCGACAGCCAGATGCTGCGTCGTGCCCGGGCCTGCGGTCGCATAGTTGAGCTTGCCCGGCTGCGCCTTGAGAGCGTCCAGCAGGTCCTTGAGGACGCGATGCGGAGAATCGCCCTTGACGACGCAAACCACCGGATTGAATTCGAGGAGCGACAGCATGGTGAAGTCGTTCCACTTGTACGGTGTCTTGCTTTCCAGTGCCGGCGTGATCGCCTGCGACCCGCCACGCGCTATGAGGAGCGTGTAGCCATCAGGGGCGCTGGTGCGCACACGCATCGAGCCTATGGTGCCGGACGCGCCGACGACGTTTTGCACGATCAGCGGCTGCCCCATGAACTTGGCGGCCGCGGCGGCCAGGTTACGCCCGGCCAGATCGCTGTCGCCGCCAGCGGCATAAGGGGCGATCAGCGTGATCGGGCGATTCGGGTAAGGCTGGGAGTGCGCCGCAGCGCCAAACAAACCGAGGGCCAACGCCACGCAAACAGCGACAGATCTAGTCAACATGCCCACTCCTTCAGAAAGAACAGTCCGGAATTTGCGATATTACCGTTCGACAAGCCCCGGCGGACGTGCCGGATTGGCTAGAATCGAAGCATGCTCGATCAGCGCGCGCGCACGCTCCTGAAAACCCTCGTGGAGCGCTACATCGCCGACGGCCAGCCGGTTGGTTCGCGGGCGCTGTCGCGATTCTCGGGCCTCGACCTGTCGCCCGCGACCATCCGCAACGTGATGGCTGACCTGGAGGACCTGGGCTTCATCGCCAGTCCGCACACCTCAGCCGGTCGGATTCCCACACCGCGCGGCTACCGGCTTTTTGTCGACACCCTGATGACGGTGCAGCCGCTTGGCGAAGCTGCAACCGCCGAGATGCGCGGTCAGCTGGTCCCGGACCAGCCGCAGCGCGTCATCAGCGCCGCAGCACAGCTGCTGTCCGAACTTTCACATTTTGCCGGCGTGGTCATGGCACCCAAGCGCCAGACCGCGTTTCGCCACCTTGAATTTCTCAACCTGTCGGAAAAACGCATCCTTTTGATTCTGGTCACGCCCAATGGCGATGTGCAGAACCGCGTCTTGTTCACCGACCGGCCCTACACGCAATCGCAGCTTATCGAGGCAGCCAATTTCATCAATCAGCATTACGCCGGCGTCGAGTTCGACCAGATCCGCACCCGCGTGCGCGACGAACTGCGCGAGCTGCGCGAAGACATCATGCGCCTGACCCAGGCCGCGGTCGAGGCCGGGGGCCAGGCCTTGGCCGAAAGCGGTGATCGTTACGTCCTGTCCGGAGAAAAAAATCTGCTCGATGTGGCCGACCTGTCCTCCGACATGGAGCGCTTGCGGCGTTTGTTCGACATGTTCGAGCACAAGACCGGCCTCATGCAACTGCTTGATATTTCCGGGCGCGCCGAAGGGGTGCAGATTTTCATCGGTGGGGAGTCGACTCTGGTGCCGCTTGATGAAATGAGCGTGGTCACCGCACCCTACGAGGTCGACGGACGCATCGTCGGCACTCTGGGCGTGATAGGTCCCACGCGCATGGCCTATGAGCGCGTGATCCCGATCGTCGACATCACCGCGCGACTTCTGTCATCGGCATTGTCGGGCCACGGCGAACCCAGCCGCTAGGCGCATGCGTACCACCCGTGCCGAGTACCGCCACGGTAGCGCGCCGCGCCTGGGGCTGGTCATCACCAACCTCGGCACGCCAGACGCACCCGAGGCGCCGGCGCTGCGCAGATACCTGCGGCAGTTCCTCTCGGATCCTCGCGTGGTGGAGATCCCGCGCCCCATTTGGTGGCTGATCCTGAATCTCTTCATCCTGCCGTTTCGGCCAAGCCGATCAGCCGCCAAGTACCGCTCCATCTGGAGCGCCGAAGGTTCGCCGCTCAAGGTGCACACTGCCCGTCAGGCAACGATGCTGGCCGGGTACCTAGGCGCACGCGGCCTGCGTGGCGTAGAGGTGGTCTATGCGATGCGCTATGGCTCCCCCTCGATTCCGGCGGCCCTGGACGCACTGTGTGAAAAGGGCTGCGACCGCGTGATCGTCGTGCCGCTCTACCCGCAGTACGCGGCCTCTACCACCGCCAGTACCTTTGACGCGGTCGCGGCGTGGAGTGCGCAGCAGCGCAACCTTCCGGGCATCGATTTCGTGCGCAATTTCCACGATCATCCGCGCTACATCGCGGCGCTCGGCGCGGCGTTGCTTGCCCACTGGGAACGTGAAGGCGGCCGACCCGATGTGCTGGTGATGAGTTTTCACGGCCTGCCCCGCTACACCCTGGAGCGCGGTGATCCCTACCACTGTGAATGCCACAAGACGGCGCGGCTGCTCGCCGAGTTTCTGGGACTGGCGCCGGACGCATGGCGGGTAAGCTTTCAATCACGCTTTGGGCGCACACCCTGGCTCACCCCGTATACCGTCGACTCCCTGGCAGACCTGGGGCGCGAGCGCACCGGTCGCGTCGACGTGATTTGCCCCGGGTTTGTCGCTGACTGCCTGGAAACCCTGGAGGAGATCGCCATCGAAGCCCGCGAAACCTTTGTCGCCGCCGGCGGCGGCAAGTTCACCTACGTTCCCTGCCTGAACGAGAACGACGCCTGGTTGCATGCCCTGGCCGAGATCGTCACGCCGCACATCACCGCGTTGTCCCGGCCTGCCGTCAGCGCGGCAGAGCAGGATGCGGCACGACACCGCGCACTCGCGCTGGGGGCGAACCAGTGAGCGCGT
This sequence comes from Burkholderiales bacterium, assembly GCA_046160545.1. Lineage (GTDB taxonomy): Bacteria > Pseudomonadota > Gammaproteobacteria > Burkholderiales > JAEUOS01 > JAEUOS01. Next base: position 72,051 of record JBJXGS010000174.1, on the reverse strand, counting down.
GGGCCGGACGCGAGGCGCTCGCCGCCGACGACAATGAGGACAGCCGCAAGCTCGCCTTCCTGATGCTCAAGCGCGCCGGTTTCACCGTGCATCAGGCCGAAGACGGTGCACAGGCGCTGGCCTGCGCCAAGGATCATGCGCTGGCGGTGATTCTCATGGACCTGGAAATGCCGGTCATGAGCGGGCTCGAGGCGATTCGCGCCATTCGCGCCGAGGCAGCCTCGCCCGGTGTCAGGATCATCGGCTTGTCAGCGCACGCGGATCTGCGTGCACGCGACGAATGCCTGGCCGCTGGGGCCGACGACTACCTGGTCAAGCCGCTACGTGGCGCGGATTTGACGCGCATCCTGGAACGATTCTCCGGCTGAGCCATGCCGCAGGACGCCGGGCCTGATCTGGTCGATCCGGATCAGGCCACGCCGACAAGGCGCGTCGGATGAGCGACGCCGGCGGCAATCCGCACGACGCCGAGGAAGCTGCCTCCTTCGCCGTAGGCGCGTGCCGCGTCCGTATCCGGCGCGGCAACCGGAATGCGCTGCCCGAGGCGCAGGCGCCGCGTGAGGTCCGCATCGAGCGCCAGCATCGGTAGCGCCAGCACCAGCGTATCGACCGGCAACACGCGGGCATCGCGCGCCGCCATATCCAGAGTCTCCAGCTGCGCGAACGTGAGCGCCTGGTCCAGGTCCAGCGGTCCGACCTGCTCGCGCCGCAATGCGCTGAGATGCGCTCCGCAACCCAACCTTGCGCCGATGTCTTCGGCGAGCGTGCGCACATAGGTACCCTTGCTGCATGCGACGCGAAAGCTGACTGCATCCCCGTCACGCCCCAGCCACTCGAGCAGCTCGATGCGCACCGAGCGTGCCTCGCGCTCGACCACGAGGCCTGCGCGTGCGTAGTCGTAGAGAGGCCGGCCGTCCCGCTTGAGTGCCGAATGCATCGGGGGCACCTGCTGGATGGCTCCGACGAATCCCTGCATCGCGGCGCGCACCTCATGGTCAGACGCCGTGACCGGCCAGGTCGCGATGACCTCGCCTTCGGGGTCGCCGGTGGTGGTGGTGACACCCAGGCGCATGACGCCCAGATAGGACTTGTCAGCTTCCAGCAGGCCCTGCGAGAACTTGGCTGCTTCGCCGAGCACCACCGGAAGCAATCCGGTCGCGAACGGATCAAGCGTTCCGGTATGACCGGCCTTGTCCGCGTTGAGAAGGCGCTTGACGACTCCGAGACAGGCGTTCGAGGTGAGTCCGGCGGGTTTGTCGATCAGCAGCACTCCGTTGACCCGCCGGCGCGGCGGACGGGCGCTCAATCGACGGCACGCTCGGCGTTGGCCGCGTCGATCAGGCGCGTCAACTCGATGCCGCGCGTCAGGCTTGCGTCGAAACGAAAGTGCAACTCGGGCAACTGGTGAATGCGGATGCGCTTGCCCAGTTCGGCGCGCAAGAAGCCAGCTGCGCGCTTCAAGCCCTTTTCGATCTCCGCGACCGCCGACTGATCGGTCATCGAGGTGAAGTAGACCGTGGCATGCGCGTAGTCCGGCGTGACCTCGACCGCGGTCAGGCTGATCATGCCGATGCGCGGATCCTTGAGTTCGGTCCTGATGATGTCGGCCAAGTCGCGGCGGATCTGCTCCGCGACGCGCTCGCTACGCTCGAAGCCGCGGTTCTGGTGGCGCGTCGCCATTGAATCCGGCCAATCAGGCGAGTGCCCGGGCGACTTCCTGGATCTCGAAAATCTCCAGCAGGTCACCCACCGCGATATCGTTGTAGCCACGCAGCGACAATCCGCACTCGAAGCCCGATTTGACTTCGCGCACATCGTCCTTGAAACGCTTGAGCGAATCAAGTTCTCCGGTCCAGACCACGACGTTGTCGCGCAGGAGGCGCGCCGACGCACCACGGCGCACCAAGCCTTCCTTGACCATGCAACCGGCCACGGCGCCGACCTTGGTGATGCGAAACACTTCGCGGATCTCGACCGAACCGATGATTTCCTCGCGGCGTTCGGGAGCCAGCATTCCCGACAGCGCCGCCTTGATCTCATCGACCGCGTCGTAAATGATGTTGTAGTAGCGGATGTCGACGCCGTTGCCTTCGGCCAGCTTCTTGACGGACTGGTCGGCGCGCGCGTTGAAGCCGATGATGACGGCCTTCGACGCGATTGCCAGGTTGACGTCCGACTCGCTGATGCCACCGACAGCGGCGTGCACGATCTGCACCCGCACCTCGGCAGTGGAAAGCTTGCCAAGCGCCTGTGCCAGCGCTTCCTGCGAGCCCTGCACGTCGGTCTTGAGGATCAGTGAGAGAGACTTGACCTCGCCCTCGCCCATCTGCTCGAGCATGTTCTCCAGCTTGGCAGCCGACTGGCGCGCCAGCTTGACGTCGCGGAACTTTCCCTGACGGAACAACGCGATCTCGCGCGCCTTGCGCTCGTCAGCGATGGCCATGACCTCTTCGCCGGCAACCGGCACATCGGCCAGACCCTGGATCTCGACCGGGATGGACGGACCGGCTTCGGCGATCGAACGGCCGGTCTCGTCGAGCATTGCGCGCACCTTGCCGTAGGTCGACCCGGCCAAAACCATGTCACCGCGCTTCAGGGTTCCGGACTGCACCAGGATGGTGGCCACCGTACCCTTGCCGCGATCCAGGCGCGATTCGATGACCAGTCCCTTGGCGGGCGCATCGCGCACCGCGGTCAATTCCAGCACCTCGGCTTGCAGCAGCACCGAGTCGAGCAGCTGGTCGATGCCTTGACCGGTACGCGCCGACACCGGCACGAACTGCGTGTCGCCGCCGTAGGATTCGGGAATCACACCCTCGGTGACGAGTTCCTGGGTGACCCGCTCGGCATTGGCCTCGGGCTTGTCGATCTTGTTGATCGCCACCACCACCGGCACACCGGCGGCCTTGGCGTGGGCGATCGCCTCCTTGGTCTGCGGCATGACGCCGTCGTCGGCGGCGACCACCAGGATCACGATGTCGGTGGCCTTGGCGCCGCGCGCACGCATCGCCGTGAAGGCCTCGTGGCCCGGCGTGTCCAGGAAGGTGATCATGCCCTTGCCGGTCTCAACGTGATACGCGCCGATATGCTGGGTGATCCCGCCGGCTTCGCCGGCAGCCACGCGGGTGGCGCGAATGTGGTCAAGGAGCGAGGTCTTGCCATGATCGACGTGGCCCATCACGGTGACCACGGGAGCCCGTGTTTCCGGTTTCGCGTCCGGGTTGCCTTCGGTCTCGATCAGGAACGCCTCGGGATCGTCGAGCTTGGCGGCAATCGCCTGATGTCCCATCTCCTCGACCACGATCATGGCCGTGTCCTGGTCCAGCACCTGGTTGATGGTGACCATCTGGCCCATCTTCATGAGCGCCTTGATGACTTCCGCTGCCTTGACCGACATCTTGTGCGCCAGATCGCCAACCGTGATGGTCTCGGGAACATGGACCTCGCGGACGGTCGCCTCGGCTGGCGCGGCAAAGGCAGCGCCCTCGTCGGCATGCGATTGACGTCCGTGGCGCTGCTTGGGGCCGCGCCAGCCGGAAGCGCCGCCGACGTCGCCGCGGGTCTTGATGGCACGCTTCTTGGCGGCTTCGTCACCCTGCCAGGCGACCGCGCCCAGGACCGCGGTCTTGGCCGGCTTCTTGGCGGACTTCTTTTCATCGCCGGGCTTGGCTGCCGGTTTGTGCAGGGTGCCTTCGGACAACGCAGTCCTGGCTGCCGCATCGGCGACTGCTTTCTCGGTCGCAGCCCGTTCACGATCGGCCAGGGCGCGGCGCTCACGCTCCAGGCGCGCCGCGGCGTCGGCTGCCTGCCGCTCGCGCAATGCTGCACTGCGGGCCGCCTCGGCCTCGCGAATGCGCCGCTGGTTCTCGTCGATCACATTGACCGGACGTTGCGGGACGGCCGCAGCCTCCGCTTCGACCGACGACTCCGGCTCGGTGACTGCTTGCGCCTCGGGCAGAACAAGCGGCGCTTCCTCGACCGGCGCTTCGGGCTCGGGCGGAATTTCGGCAACCGGCTCGGGCACCGGCTCCGGCGCCGCCACAACCACCGGCTCAGGTTCGGGGACGATCTGCGCAGCAACAGCCTCGACCTCGGGCTCCGCCGCGGCCGCTGCGGCCTCGGCATGCGGGTCACGTTGCACAAGCACGCGCTTCTTGCGTACCTCGACCTGGATGGTACGCGCCTTGCCGGACGAGTCAGACTGCTTGATCTCGGAAGTCTGCTTGCGCGTTAACGTGATCTTCTTTTTCTCGGCCGGCGCGGCACCGTGGCTGCGTCGCAGATACTCGAGCAGGCGAGCCTTGTCGGCCTCGGTCAGAATGTCGGTGGGCGCGCCCTTGTCGACGCCGGCGGCGGAGAGCTGTTCGATCAATGCCGTATCCGGCATCTTGAGTTCCAGCGCGAACTGGGCGACGGTGGTGGTAGCCATGACTTTCTCTTTTCGATCGGTGCGCGAAGGGCGAATCCGGGTGCGTGAACGACGCGCCCTACTTTGCCTCTTCCTCGGCGAACCAGTGTTCCCGCGCCTTCATGATCAGGGTCCGCGCGGCGACCTCGTCCATCGCTTGAATCTCGATCAACTCATCGACTGCGAGTTCGGCCAGCGCATCGCGCGTCTTGACGCCTGCCTTGGCCAGTTGCGCCGCGAGTTCGCGGCTCATCCCTTCAAGCCCCAGCAGATCCTCGCTGACGTCGCCAAGCGATTCCTCTGACGCGATCGCTTCGGTGAGCAGCGCGTTGCGGGCACGGGTGCGCAGTTCGTTCACAGTGTCTTCGTCGAACGATTCGATCTCGAGCATTTCGTTCAAGGGGACGTAGGCAACCTCCTCGAGCGTCGAGAATCCCTCGCCGATGAGGATGTCGGCGACTTCCTCGTCGACATCCAGCTTTTCGATGAAAAGCGCACGCGTCGAAGCGGTTTCGGCAGCCTGCTTGGCGGTCGATTGTTCAACGGTCATGAGATTGATTTCCCAGCCCGTCAGCTCCGAAGCCAGGCGCACGTTCTGCCCGCCACGGCCGATCGCGATCGCCAGGTTCTCTTCGTCGACGACCACGTCCATGCTGTGCTTCTCCTCGTCGACCAGGATCGAGGAAACCGCCGCAGGCGCCAATGCGCCGATGACGAACTGTGCCGGATCGGCCGACCAGATGATGATGTCGACCCGCTCGCCCGCCAGTTCGTTGGTCACAGCTTGTACCCGCGAACCACGCATGCCCACGCAGGTGCCGATCGGATCGATGCGCCTGTCATTGGTGAATACCGCGATCTTGGCGCGCACGCCAGGATCGCGCGCCGCCGACTTGATCAGGAGCAGGCCTTCCTCGATCTCCGGCACCTCGAGCTCAAAGAGGGCCTTGATGAATTCCGGCGAAGTGCGCGACACGATGACCGCCGGGCCGCGCTGGGTACGATCAATCTTGTGAATGAACGCGCGAATGCGATCGCCGACGCGAAAAGCCTCTTTGGGGATCATCTGGTCGCGCGGCAACGCCGCCTCGACGCGGCCGGACTCGATCAGGATGCGGTGGTTCTCGACCCGCTTGACCGTGCCGTTGATGAGTTTCTCGTTGCGTTCCAGGAAATCGTTGAGGATCTGGTCGCGCTCGGCGTCGCGGATCTTTTGCAGGATGGTCTGCTTGGCGGCCTGCGCGCCGATGCGCCCGAACTCGATCGGCTCGAGTTCTTCCTCGATGAAGTCGCCGATCTGCACCTCCGGGTCTTCGTCGCGCGCGTCGGTGATACCGATCTGGTTGTCTTCGTTCTCCAGATCGGGTTCGAAAACCACCTGCCAGCGGCGAAACGCCTCGTGTTCTCCGGTATCCCGGTCAATCGTGACGCGCACGTCGGCCTCGCCCTTGAAGCGCTTCTTGGTCGCTGAGGCGATGGCCTGCTCAAGCGCGCCGAAGACCACATCTTTGGCGACGTTCTTTTCGCGCGCCAGCGCGTCGGCCAGCATGAGGATTTCCTTGCTCATTTCCCGCTCCTGAAATCGATCACCGGCACCAGCCTCGCGCGATCGACCTGCGCGAAGTCCAGCACCAGGGTACTGTCGTCCACTTCCAACGCGGCGTGCCCGTCAACAAAACGCGCGATGCCGCGAAAATTCCTGCGCGTCCCATGCGGCCCGCCTGGCGCCACACGCATCTTGACGGTGACTTCCTGCCCGGCAAACCGCTCGAAGTCCTCCGGCTTGGAAAGCAGCCGGTCCAGCCCCGGCGAAGACACTTCCAGCCGGTCGTAATCCACGTTCTCCACCGTCAGCGCGTAGGACAGCTGCCGACTGACCTTCTCGCAATCCTCGACGGTGATCTCGGCGCCCCGCCGCTGCGCCGCCGCCCCTTTGCGCGGCGGGTGGTCGATGAACACCCTGAGCAACCTGCCGCGCGGTCCACGTTCGACCTCGACCAGCTCGTATCCCAGACCTGTGACCGTGGCCGTGACCAGCGCGACGACATCCATGAAAGTTCCGCCGGCGACAAAGCGCCGCCCACAAACAAAAAATGGGCGCAATGCCCATTTTTCGAGAAAGCCGGTACAGGTCACGCGCCGCGCCCTGTACCACCCCCCTGTCGAAGCCGCCCGTTACCTGACTGGAAGCATCAGGACGTCTGCGACCTCAAAGCCTTGAAATAATAGCAGATTGTCGTTCCACGCGCCAGTGCAAAACGGCGATCGACAACACTGCCGGGTCAACCGCCCTCGCTGCCTTCCGGCGGAACAATCTTCAGGCGCGACCGGCGCCGCACAATAACCGTGGTTGGCGCCACCGGCACCGGCACCTCGTCATCATAGCGACGACGCGGCTTGGCCGGCCTGCGGCCATCGAGGGTCAACTCACCGCGCGAAAGTCCGCCACGCCCTGGGCCACCGCGACCCGTTCCGCCGCGCCCCGGCCCGTTGCGACCGGGACCGCTACGCTGTGGATCGAAGCGCCCGGGGCCGCTGCGCTTCTTGCCCGGGCCACGCCCCTGACGCTGTGTCGCCTCGGGCGCGCCTGGAATGGCAGCCGGACCCGTACGCACTTTCTTGGCACCACGCCGCCCCCGGCCCGGCACCGGCGGCGCGGCAGCAGCTTGCTTCGGCTTTGGGCCGCGTTTGCCGCCCGCCGTCTTGCGCGGCTTGTCCGCGCCTCCTGGCCGGCCAGGTCGCGCCGCCGGCGCCCCGTCGGCCGAATCCACGCCACCGCCTTTGCCGGTCGGGGCATCACGCAGCAGGCCCTTTACCTCGTCTGCGGTCAGCGGCCGCGCCTGTCCCCGGTGCAACGAACGTGGCAGTGACAAGGGGCCAAAACGCGTGCGAATCAGGCGCGAGACCATCGCCCCGACGGCGTCGAACATGCGCCTGACCTCACGGTTGCGCCCTTCGCGGATCATGACCCGGTACCAGCGGTTGGTACCGACACCTTCGTCGCTGAATTCGCCCTCTTCGAGCTTCATGAAGCGTGCCGGCCCGTCGTCAAGTTCAACGCCATCCAGAAGGGAATCTGTCTGTTCGTCAGTCAGTTCACCTACCACACGCACTGAATACTCACGCTCCACCTCATAACGCGGATGCATGAGGCGATTGGCGAGTTCGCCGGAATTGGTGAGGATCAGGAGACCTTCGGTATTGAAGTCAAGGCGGCCGACCGATACCCAGCGGCCCGACTTCGGCGCGGGCAGGCTGGCGAATACGGTCGGCCGCCCCTCCGGATCGTCGTGACTGACAATTTCGCCAGCCGGCTTGTGGTAGATGAGGACTTCAGGGGTTTCGCGACCGCTTTTGAGGCGAATCGCACGACCGTCGACCTTGACCACGTCGCGGCGCGTGATGCGCTGTCCGAGGGTCGCTGTCTTGCCATTGACGCTGACCCTGCCAGCCGTAATCGCGTCTTCCATGTCGCGCCGCGATCCCAGTCCGGCTTCGGCGAGAAGCTTTTGCAGCTTGTGGTCGTCGCCGGAGCCATCCGGATCGGCGGGCCGCGCCGGCTTGACCGGAGCGGACGCGTTGCGCGGAGCCTGACCGCCGGCACTTGGAGCTTCGCTTGGAACTAAGCCATCCGCACGCTCCTGCGGCTTGGCCCCGCCACCTTTGCCGCGACGGCGCCCGCGACGGCGGCGCTTGCCGCTCCCTCCTGGCGGTGTAGCGGTGCCCTCTGCAACTTGCAGGCTGGCTGCAATTGCGCTATCGGCGTCGGCGGCGCCTGGCGATTGCACGCTTGACGCAGCAGGGGTTGACTCCGCCGGCGGCGGGATCGACGGAGGATCGGACTCAGGCAGCATCGGCTAGGTCCATGACTTTCTCCATCTCGGCCAGCGGGGGCAACTCGTCCAGCGATGCGAGGCCAAGGTCATCCAGAAAACGACGCGTCGTGCCAAGCAGGGCCGGCTTTCCGGGCGCGTCTCTGTGTCCGAGGGTATCAATCCAGCCGCGCTCTTCCAGTGTCTTCAGGATTTGTGGCGAAACCGCAACGCCGCGGATTTCCTCGATATCGCCTCTTGTCACGGGCTGGCGATAGGCGATGATGGCCAGGGTCTCGAGTACCGCGCGCGAATAGCGTGGTGCACGATCGGCATTGAGCCGTGCGAGGTACGGTCCGTACTCCGGGCGCGACACAAAGCGCCAACCGGACGCCAGAGCCGTGAGCACCATGCTGCGCCCGTCCCAATCTGCGCGCAATTCCTCAAGCAGGGCGCGGATGGTATCCGCCCCGACCTGGGCCTCGAAGAGTCGGCCAAGATCCGTGACGTTGAGCGGTGCGGTCGAAGTCAGCAACGCGGCTTCGAGTACGCTTTTGGCTTCGGAAGTATTCACGCAGCAATGGGGTGCGGTCGCGAAAAACGGCCGCTGTATGCATCCATGCGAGTTAGGGCGGACAGCGCCCAGCTAGCTGCGGAGCCGCGCTCCGCGGATCTTGCGCACGGCCGGACCGGCAGGCGCAGAGGTGACAATGGGACCGGCAGAGTATATCACCCCCGGGCCCTGCCTGGTCGGGATGGACTCGACGATGTACTGCATCGCCGGTGCCACAGGATCCTTGGCGCAGTCCGTGCCGTAGCGACCCGCCGTCCAACCACGCCCAGGTCCGGCACCCGCGAGGGTCAATGCATGGCTGCCATCGGCGGCAAGGCCCGCGTCACGACGATTTCGCTGCCGTTGTCCATGTACTCGACCGATTCGCAAAGCTTTTCGACCAGGTTGATGCCGCGATCGGTGCGCCGGAACAATGCACTCGCATCGAGTCGCCAGGCCTTGGAATCGAACCCCTTGCCGGTGTCCTTGACCCGCACCCTGAGCTTGGTGCCGGATTCGGTCTCGACCCGCGCGATGTCGATCGCAATCGCGCCATCGGCAAGCGAATTGAGACGAAGCTCCCGCTCACGCGAATAGGCCTGCAGACCGTTCGGCTCGGCCTTGAGTCCCGAGTCAAGCTCCAGGAGGCCGTGATCCAGCGCGTTGTTGAACAGCTCCGAGAGCACCACGAAGGTCGACTTGTCGAGCGCCCCGAGCGGATCAAAGCGCGCCAAAAATTCCTGCAGGATCGGCACCACCTCGACGCGCTTGAGCCGCTCGGCGCCTACCCGCAGGCGAAGTTCCCAGTCGCCGCGGGGCGCCAGAGGGGTCGCTTCGACCAATTTCTGCGCCGCCGTGGTCGCCTCGCCGTTGCGCCGTCGGCGCTCGGCCTCTGCGGCACAGTCGATCAAGGCGAGTGTGACGTCGTCTGCCGCGCTCTCGCCGGCCAGATGCTCGACCACCGCCATGCGCGCAGTCTCGAAGCGGTCTTCAGGCGCGGCTTCAGCAAGCGCCGCGGTCAAACCGGCCTCGCCGAAGGCGCGCCCGTCGCTGCCAAAAGCCTCGACGACGCCGTCGGAACAAACGACGATCTGCGCGTCCTCATTGAATGGGTGGATCTCCGGCTGCGAATCAATCTCATCGCCCGCCACCACACCGAGCGGCAAATGCCGGCTTTCGCAACGCGCCAGCACGCCCCCTGCCGGATCGAGGATCAGGCAGGGCGGGTTGCCGCCGTTCCACACCTCGATGCGGTCTTCAATCACATCAATGTTGATAAGGGTCGCGGCGACGAACCGATGCGAAGGCAAATCGCGCCGTATCGTGTTGTTGAGTTCGGTCACCAGCGCCGGCAGGCCGAAGCCCTTGTGCGCCATCGCCTGAAAGGCGCGACCGAGCGGCAGGACATTGAGCGCCGCAGTCAGTCCGTGCCCGACGCCATCGGCCAGCAGCACCTTGAAAGAGCCATCCGGCGAGCGTTCGGCCATGACGATGTCGCCCGAGAATTTGAAAGCGGGGGAGTTCCACACCTTGAGCACCTTGCCATGGTCGCCCTGGATGGTGAGGAGCTTTTTCATGATCTCGCGGGCCGTGCGGTTCTCCTCCTCCGAAGCGTCATGATAGGTCTGCAACTCGGCTATCTGGTTCTGCATCTGCCGGTTGACCATCGTATAGCGCGACGCGTTGGCGATCTGCGCCCGCAGGATGGGTTCGCTGACCGGCTTGGGAATGAGAGCGTCCGCTCCTGCTGCGATCGCCGCCCCGATCTCCTCCGGGTCCCGGCTCGCTGTTACGAACCAGATCGGCACCCAACGCGCCGGATCGGCGGCACGCAGGAGCTTGGCGCACTCGCTCCCGCCCATGCCCGCCATATGCAGGTCGAGCAGCACGAGGTCGGGCCGCTCGTTTGCATATATCTTCAGCCCGGCCTCGCCGCCCACGGCGTGCAGGGCCTGGTGCCCAGCAGACTGCAGAATCGCGCACAGGTAAGCCGCCTGCGCCGGACTGTCCTCGATCACAAGCGCTTTCAGGGGCGCCCTGCCCAGCTCTGCTTGAGCCTCCATACTCCCTCCCCTCGGGCTCTTGCTAGTGCAAGGTAAAGAGTTTGTCGAAATTCGCGACCCTCAGTACATCACGCACAGTCCCGGCGCAATTGGCCAGACTCACCTGCTTGTTGAGCGCTTTTCCCTTGTCGCGCAGCAGCAGCAACATGCCCAGCGCGGAGCTGTCCAGGTAGTCCACCTCGCGCATATCGACCACCACCTCGGATACGCCGCCAGCGGCGAGCGCCTGCTCGTAGGCCTCCTTGAAGCCGCGGTGACAGGTGAAATCGAAGCGACCCTTGAGAGCCAGGCACGCGCGCCCCTGGTCCTGGTTGACGTTGACGTTCATGGCACGACTCCCTTCGTTCTACATGCAAGAAAAATCAGACCCGGTGCAACTGCCGTCCACCGCGCTGAACGTACGCCATCACGCGCCCGGCGATCTGTTCCAGCGGCGCCACTTCCGCGGCCGCTCCCGCGGCGATTGCCTCGCGCGATGTAGACATGCCCGGGCAGCACCCTTTCGCCGCCTTCCGCCTCCTTAACGGCAAGCGGACAGGTTTTATTGAGCCTTTCGGCGAAGCTTCTTGCGAACCCGGCCGGCGGCAGCCGAGCCTGCATCGCTTCAACCGGGCGGGCGATTCGCATCCTCGCGCGTGCGGCCGCGCGGATCTTGTCGCTTATCTCCTGGGCAAAGTCGGCCAGCATGCCTGTCGCCGGTTTACACCCGAACGCGGTCCCGAACCAGGCGACCGGCCCGGCTGCCTCGGCTGCACCAGCCGCCTCAGCCGAGGCCACCTTCCCCTTCCTGCCCTGCTCGCGCGCACCGCAGCGCTTCCTGGCCGACGCCGCGCTGTGGCGGAAACGGTAGGACTCGTTGCCGGTCTCGACGAAATGGCATTTGCGGGTCAGTCGGTCGATTAGCGCCCTGGTCATCGTTGCATCGCCAAACACCGCCGGTACTTCGGTTGACTCCCTTGCGGGGCTGCCAGCCATCTCTTAATCGTGTTTCTCTTCAAACCCGTCAGCCGCAATGTCTCGCTGATCTTCTTGCCGTCGCGGTAGTGCATCCCGCGCATCTTGCCCAGCATTGCCATCCCGTTCACCTTGCTGCAAGCGCAGCGGGCGCCGCAAACAGGCCATAGGCGCCGCTTGCGTCTTCCTCGGCCAACAGCGCGTCGTGTGCAGCTGGCATTGCTCCCTCGTCGAAAAAGCCAAAGGCCTCGTCCGCCCCTGCTTGCTCTTCGTTTCCCGCGGCGCCCGGAGCCTCGGACTCGATCAAAGCGTAGGCGCATGCAGGCAGTTCACCGCTTGTCAGACCCGGTATGATCGCTGCGAAGCGTGACTCGAGGTCATCATCTGCCCGCGGGCTGTCGCAAAGGGTGCGCAGGCGCGCGACCAGGGCCGCGACCTCGGGCGCGCCCCCGCCGTCACCGCGGTGCACGGCCAATTGCAGTTTGAGTGCGTCACCGGACTCGAGCAAGGTGTCGACAATCGCGCTGGTCAGGCCCAACTCACCTTTGCGCACCCTGTCGAGCAGCGTCTCGGCCTCATGGGTCAGTTCAGACACGTCGGCAAAGCCGAACGTGCCCGCCCCTCCCTTGATGGAATGTGCAGCGCGGAAGACCGCTTTCAGTGCATCCTCGCCCGGATTGGTGATGTCGATATCGACCAGCAATGACTCCATGGCGGCCAGGTGCTCGTCGGCTTCCTCGAAGAAAACCGCATGGAACTGCCGCATGTCGATGCCGGCGCCAGCTGAAGTTTCAGTCCGCATGCAATCGGTCCCGATCCGCCTGGACCGCAGTCCTAGTGCAGAACCTTCTTGACCACCTCTATCAGCTTGGCCGGGTCGAAGGGCTTGACGACCCACCCCGTAGCACCCGCGGCGCGCCCCTGGGCCTTCATCGCATCGCCTGCCTCGGTAGTGAGCATGAGGATGGGTACCGACTTGTAGGCAGGCAAGGCGCGCAGCGACTTGATCAGCGTAATGCCGTCCATACCGGGCATGTTCTGGTCAGTGATGACCAGACCCACAGTGCCGGCCTTGGCCCTGGCCAGACCTTCGTTGCCGTCCTTGGCTTCGACGACGCCATAGCCTGCGCCCTTGAGTGTGAAGGCGACCATCTGTCGTATCGCCGCCGAGTCGTCCACCGCAAGTATCGTCTTCATCTGCGTTCCTTGAAGTTCCGCTCCGAATCGTGTGACCAGAAGAGTTTCACCGCGCCGCTTGACATGCTGTCTTGCGACGCGCGGTTACGTGCCGTACGCGCCAGCGCCGTTGCATCAATCGCAGGGATCGTATGCACGCCGGGCCTGCCTGCGTGCGTCATCGCCTCGACCATCAACAGGCGCGACCCGGTGTATCCGACAAGCTGCGGTGCGAGATCCTGGAACCGCAAGGCGGTGACCGCAGAGCGCACCGCCTCGGCTACTTGTTCGATGGCCTGATCGATCTCCTGCACACCCGGGCCGATGCGGTTGTTGACGTCCTGTACGTACAACATGGTCTCCTCAGCGCGCTTTTTCGCAATCAAGGAGTCGCACACGTCGTGCCGGGCCAGCTGGTGGATCACTTCCTCGGCGCTCTGTACGATGCATCGGATAGTCCAGTCGCACAGCTTCATTCGGATATGCCTCACGTTGATTAGAATGCGTGCTCGATGGGCAATGCGAACGCATGCGGCAATTATTGGCAATTATTTCTAATGCGATGCATGTCGCATCGCCCAAGCAATAGCGGAATCCTCCTCCAACTCCGGCTCAAGTTCACGCTCCATGACCGACGCCAACCTTGGTATCACAGACCGCTTCAAGACGCTGACTGCATCGGGGGCTGCCCGCCAGGGGCCCGGTGTGCGCCTGCTGTGCGTCGAAGACGAGGAGGTTGACTTCGAGCTTATGCAGATGGCGCTGCGCGCGGCCGGACTTGCGCATACGGCCAGGCGCGTCGAAGACGAGGCCGGTATGCGCGCAGCGCTCTCCGATGGTCAGTGGGATGCGGTCATTTCCGACCACAACCTGCCGCTGTTTTCGTCTGCGGCGGCACTCAAGATCTTGCGCGAAGCGGAACCGGATACGCCTTTTTTGATCGTCTCTGGTGCCATCGGCGAGGACGCCGCGGTTGCGGCCATGCAGTCGGGTGCCGACGATTACCTGATGAAGCACAGCCTGAAGCGTCTGGCGCCGGCGATCGAGCACGCGATGGCCTCAGCGGCCGCGCGCCGCCAACGCCGTACCACCGCCGCCGAACTGCGCGCGTCGCTGGACTATCTGCGTACCCTGGTGACCGCATCGCCGGTCGGCATAGTCACCATGAACGGCGAGGGCCGCGTAACCCTATTCAATGCTGCGGCCGAGGACATCTTTCAAGTCTCACGCAACGCCATAATGGCCGATCCCCAACCCTTCCGCACCTCGGAAAATCGCGCCACGGTCAAACGTCTGCGCGAAGCGGTGCGAGCCGGCCCGGTACGGAATTTCGAGGAGGTTTGGCTGCGCCGGGATGGCCAGGCACGCGACTTTTCCTTTTCCGCGGCTAGCCTGGGCGCAGGAGTGGAATCAGGGGTCGTTGTGTTCGTCACCGATGTTTCCGAACACAAGCGTGCTGAACTCGCGCGCCGCGAAACAGAAACCCGTTTCGCGGCGATCACGGCCAACCTGCCCGGGGTGGTGTTCCAGATGCTGGCGCGCCCGGCACAGCGCATCTTGCTTGTTCCTTACGTCAGCGCCGGCGCCAACCTGCTTTTTGGCATTTCCCCGGATGCCTTTCTGGCCGCGCCTGAAAGCTTCGTCGAATGTATCGTCGCCGAGGATCGTGGCGACCTGCAGGATGCCGTAGAGCAGGCAGTGCGCGCGGGCACCGTACTGGAAGGCCAGTGGCGCGCCAGGCGTGCCGACGGTACGCTGCGCTGGGTGCAGCTCTCGGCCAGCGCACGCGAGGCGGGTGCCGGCAACTGGCTGTTCGACGGCATCATCACCGACGTGACCGCGCAAAAGGAAATCGAGCAGGAGCTGACACGTTCACGCGAGGAGTTGCGCCAGTTGACCGCCCACACTGAAACGGTCAAGGAAGAAGAGCGCCGTGCGGTTGCGCGCGAGATCCACGACGATATCGGCTCCACGCTCACCGGCATGAAAGCCGATCTCGCCTGGTTGTCACGGCGCTTCGCCGGTGATTCCGACGTCATGGCCCGCGTCGAAGGGATGAAGCTGCTTGTGGACGGGGCCGTGCAGACTGCCAACCGCATCGTGCAGGAGTTGCGTCCGGGCATACTTGATTACGGAATCGCGCCTGCGCTTGAATGGCAGGCCAAGGACTTCGCCGACCGCACTGGAATCAAGGTAAGCTTCGAGACCAATGACGAGGAACTGTCGCTCGATCTGGAGCAGTCCACTGCCTTGTTTCGCGTATTCCAGGAGTCACTCACCAACGTGTCCAAGTACGCTGGCGCGGCCAGTGTCGAAACCGAGCTTTTCACGACAACCAACAGCATCACCCTTGAGATCCGTGACGACGGCGCCGGCCTGTCCCCTGGTGATCTGACCAAGCCGGCGTCCTTTGGCGTGCGCGGAATGATGGAGCGGGTGCGAGCCTTGGGCGGATGGCTGGATATCAATGGCCCACCCGGCCGAGGAACAACGGTAATGCTGTCGATCCCGCGGCGCCGTCCGCATACCCAGCCCGAATTCACGGAGAAGTCCGAATGATCCGCGTCATGGTCGCCGACGATCACGCGATCGTACGCAAGGGACTGATCGAGATCGCCCGGGAGAGCCGCGAGATAGAGATTCGCGGTGAAGCCTCGGAGTACAGTTCACTGATGCGCCTGTTGCGCGATGATGCCTGCGACGTGCTGTTGCTCGACATTGCCATGCCCGGCAAGAATGGCATCGACGTCCTCAAGGTCGTCCACGAGCAATACCCCAAGACGCGCGTCCTCATCTTGTCGATGTACCCGGAGGATCAGTACGCGATCCGGGCGCTCAAGGCCGGAGCATCCGGCTACCTGACCAAGGATAGTGCGCCGGATCGCCTGGTCGAAGCCATCCTCACGGTGGCCAAGAACAAGAAGTACATCACGGCCAAGGTGGCCGAGATGCTCGCGACCCACCTGGTGTCCGACTCGGCCGCGTCACCGCACGAAGCGCTGTCGGACCGGGAGTTCCAGACCATGCGCCTGATCGCCTCCGGCAAGCAGCTTTCGCAAATCGCCGAAGAGCTGTCCTTGAGCCCCAAGACGGTTAGTGTCTATCGCGCCCGTGTTCTGGAGAAGATGCAACTCAAGAACAACGCTGAAATCACCCACTACGCGATCCGTCACGGTCTGGTGGAGTAGGCAGCCAGCGCGGGCTCATTGCGAGCCAGAGTTCCACGCCAGTCGCATCGCGGCTGGAATCAGTTCAAGCAGTGCGATGCGGTGCAACCGTGGCACAAACGACATTGCCGCGACCGCTATATTCGAGAGTCGCAAAACTCACCATGCGCGACATCGCAATGCCGCGTCCGTGGCTGTCAAAGGCGCGCTCGGGGTCCATTTCCAGGTAGCGCTGCCAGTCGAAACCGGCTCCCTCGTCCTTGATGACAAAGGTGACGCCATCGTCACCGCACGCCACCTTGATGCGTGCACGACGCCCTGCGTACTCCGGCTGCAACAGACGCCGCTCAACCTCTTCACGCCAGATACCGCGTTCGTTCAGATCCGACTTCTCGCGATAGGTAATGCCCAGGTTGCCGTGCTCGATGGCATTGATCATGAGTTCGGCCAGACCCAGTACCACCTGCCCCGGCTCCGGACAGGTGCCGGCCAGGAAACCCGCCAGGCGACGCGCCTCAGGGAGTGTGCGAAATTCGAATTCGGCATCGACGATGGAGCGCGGATCCGGGCGATCATCGAGCAAGGCAACGCGATTGCGGCGCTGCTCCAGCGCGGATTCGACGATCGCCAACAACACCTCGCGCTCGAATGGCTTGGTCAGGTAGTAGTGGGCACCATGGCGCAAGCCTTCAGCAACCTGGTCCACTGCGGCGGCCGCCGTCTGCATGACGACCGGCATGGCAGCGAAACGCACGTCGGCACGCACCTTGGCCAGAAGCTCCATGCCGTTCATGACCGGCATCATGCGATCAAGAAGCACCAAGTCGAACCCGGCCGGATCCGCATCGAGCATCTGCCAGGCTTCCGCGCCATTGCAGGCCTGAACGGTGACGTAGCGCGCATCGTCCAGATGCTCGGCGAGGATTTCCAGGTTGAGGGGTTCGTCGTCGACCAGCAGAAGGCGGGCGTGATCCGCGGAACTCGCGCGGACTCGTGTCGTCAGGGCATCCATGCGGATCTCCTCGTTCAGTCGGTCAAGGTGGACTCATGCACCGCCGTGGCAATGCGCAACGAAGCGGGCAAACACACGCGAAAGACCGCGCCAGGTGCGGGCGGCGGGTTGTTGGCCGCGCGTATCGAGCCGCCGTGGGCTTCGACGATCTCGCGGCAAATCGCCAACCCCAGACCTGTGCCGCCGGCGCCGGTAGCAGTCTTGGAGGACTGCATGAACTTGTCGAATACGGCGTCGAGTTCAGTCTCGGGAATGCCGATCCCGGAGTCGCGTACGCTGATTTCCAATACTCCCGGATTGGCAGCTGCCAGAGCGCAGCGCACCTCAACCACCCCGTCCTGCCCGGTGAATTTGACGGCATTGGAAAGCAGATTGCGGATCACTTGGGACATGCGCAACCCGTCCATGAAAACCGTTGCAGGCAGTGGCCCGCAATGCGTTTCCACCCGGATGCGCTTGGCGCGTGCCAGTGCCTCGACTTCCTCGACCGCGTCGGTGATGAGGTTGGCCAGCACTACCGGTCCTCGCTGCATCTCCATCTTGCCGGCTTCGAGCTTTGACAGATCCAGGAGATCGTTCAGCAGTTCGAGCAAGCGCGTTCCGCTCTTCTTTATGTTGCCGAAGTAGCGCATGAGCTTGTCGCGATCGGCGTTTGCGCCGCGCTCCACGCCGAAACTGGCGAAACTCAAGATCGCGTGCATCGGGGTGCGCAGCTCATGCGACATGTTGGCGAGAAACTCGCTCTTGGCGTAACTCGCGCGCACGGCGATTTCGCGCGCAGCCTCGGCTTCGCTCCTGGCCTTTTCCAGTCCGGTGGTACGTTCGGCCACCAGTTCGCTCAAGTGATCGCGGTGGCGGCGCAACTCTTCTTCTGCCAGTTTGGCAGCATGGATGTCGCTGGCGGTTCCCGAAGTCATGACTGGCACGCCGGCTGCGTCGACGCTGACGATGCCGCGCAGGCGTATCCATCGGTACTCGCCGTCAGCATGGCGCATGCGGATATCCCTGGTCCCGCTCTTTCGGTCTTCGAGCATGCGTTGCGTCATTTGCATGTGCTCGGCAATGTCATCCGGATGCATCAGCGCCAGCCACTCCTGACGCGCGGTCGGCAGGCGGTCGCGCGGCAAGCCGAGGATCTCGCCGAACCGGTCCGAGAGAAAACACTCATCGGTCGCAAGCGTGCGTTCCCAAACCCCGTCGTTGGCACCGTCGACGGCGCGCTGATAGCGCTGCTGGGCGACGCGTAGCTGCGCCTCAGCCGCTTTGCGACTCACGTCGGCACGCCACTTGTCGTGGATGTCCTGCAGCGTGCCCGCGCAGCGTACCTGGCCCGCACCATCGCGGTAGACACGTCCACGAATCGCGAACAACCGCTCTTCCCGCGCTGCGTTCACAAACAACACCCGCTCGTCGACCGCCTGCACACTGCCGGCGATCATGGCCGCCAGCAAGCGCCGCGCGCGCGCCCGATGCGCCGGTGCCAGGAAGCTAAAGAACGTTTGCCCGATGCAATCGTCGACCGTGAAACCGGTGCGTTGCTCCCAGGTCGGGTTGAGCAACAATATCATTCCATTGCTGTCGAACTCGAAAATCACGTCCTGCGCATCCTCGAAGATGCGTCGATACTGCTCTTCGCTGTGCCGCAACGCCTGCTCGGCCAGCTTGCGCGCCGTGATGTCACGACCCACTCCGCGATATCCGGCGAAGGTGCCGTCGACGTCATACACCGGCGCGCCGTTCATGGTGCGCCAGCGCACTTCACCGCCCGGCAGGCGTATGGCGCTCTCGAATCCGCGAAACGTTTCGCGTTTCTCCAGGACCCGACGGTGTGCCTCCCATTGATCAGCCTCAAGCAGGCTCAACGGGTTCTCCCACGGGCGCATACCGACTGGAGTGGCGAGCCCGCGCCCCACCGCCTCCCCCGACACCTGTGTGAAGCGATAGCTCGCGTCGATCTCCCAAAACCAGTCGGAGGACAGCGCGGTCAGGTCGCGAAAGCGCGCTTCGCTTACCTTGAGGTCCTGCTCAAGCTGACGCGCCTCGGTGATGTCGCGCTCGATGGCGACGTAGCGCTCCAGGCGGCCCAGATGATCGTACACCGGCGCGCCCTCGATTAGGCACCAGTAGGTCGTTCCATCCTTGCGTCGATTCTGCAATTCGGCGGTAAAGACCTGGTGCTCGGCGCGGGCGAGTTGCACGCGCTCCTCGCTGGCGCGATCCGTGTCCGGCCCCGCGAGCAATTGACTCGGGGTCAGGCCGCGGGCCTCATTCAGCGAGTAGCCCGTGCCCTGCTCAAAGGCCTGGTTGACCCACTCGATGTGCCCTTCGGGGTCGGTGATGATGACGAAGTTGCGGGTATGACGCGCCACGGCCGAGAGCATGCGTGCCTCGCCCTCGCTTTGCCTCAAGGCTTCGATCATCTGCTTGCGCGTCGCGATGTCCTCGACAATCCACCACCCCAGAAGCGGCTCCTCGTCACCTGCTGGCGCATCGCCATATGTATTGCGAATCGCGACACCGGAGACCCGCACCGGCACCAGGCGGCCATCCGGGGTCATGTATTCCTTTTCGTAGCCAGGCGCCACGCGTCCTTCCGAGAGTGCTGCGAACGCGCGCGCATCGGCTTCGGCGGAACCTGACGGGCCCAAGTCAGCCTCCTTCATTTGCATCAAGGCTTCGTGATCGCGACCGACAATGCGGCAAAAGGCCGGATTGGCGCGGGCCAGGCCGCCATCGTGGCGCAGCAGTGCCAGGCCCAGTGGGGCGCGTTCGTACAGGACGTCGAACTGGCGCAACAGCGAAGCCAGCCGCCGATCCGAGGCATCCCGCGACGCGCGTGCCTCGGCCAGCGATTCGAGCATCCGATTGAAGCTGCCGCCAAGGTCTCCGATCTCGCCGCCGGAACGTACGTCAAGCCTCATCTCTGGGGCCGCTCCCGACGTCACCACCTCGATTGCCCGTTGCAGGCGCGCGAGTGGCGCCAGCAAAGCTCCAATCAGCCACCATGCGGCCAGGCCGCCAAAAATGGCCAGAAGCAAGGCGTATACAACGATGTCGCGACGCTGTGCAGCCAGGCTTGCACCCGCCTGGGCGCTGGGATAGGCGACCACCGCCAGCCAGTCGGTCGACGCAACGCGCTTGAACGAGTAAAGGGTCGGCTGACCCGCGAGGTTGACCCCATAGGACGTGCCTTCAAAGCCCGCGCGGGCCCGATCCAGTGCCGGATTCTGTCCAGGCGGAATCGTTTGCAGGACGTAGCGCGAATCGCTGTGGGCGACCACAACACCGTCGTTGGTGACGATTTTCAGGTAGCCGCCAGGTCCGGGATCGCCGACAACGGCCGGAGCAAGAAAATGCTGCGACGAAAGCCGCATGGATACACCGATGTAGCCGAGGAGATCGCTTCCCGATGTCACAGGTACGACCATCATGACGAGGGGTTCGCCGCTGAAGCGCCCTTTGAGCGGCTTGGAGAGAACGAACGGCGAGCCCTCGCGGGCGCGCCGGAGGTAGTCGCGGTCTGCAATGTTGGCTCCGCGGCGACCGGCCACCACCGGGAAGTCCGCCTGCACGACGCCAGCAGGCGAGAACATGACGACATCGGCAATGGCAGCGCTAACCTCGCCAAAGGTACGCAGGCGGTCGGCGAGTTGCTTCGAGTCGGAAACTCCGTCGCGTCCGAGGGTCGTCGCGAAGCGGATCAGCGAGGCCCGTTGCACTTCCACGCGCGCCTGTACCTCACTCGCCATGCGCAAAGCGACCGCCATTTGGCGATCGCCAAGAGCGGCATGGAACAATTGATCGGAATGCCGTGCATACCACCAGCCGGGCAACGCAATCATCGTGCCCAGAAGCAGGAAGACCGCCAGCGCGATGCGCGTGCGCAACGACCAGGTCACCCAGGGAACGATCATGCCGCCGCCTCCATGTCTGCAGCCGTCTCGCGCCCCGCGTCGGCGCCTTGCGCGCTGCGCGGCAGGCGCAAGGTGAAGATCGCGCCGATATGCGGCGCCTGACGGTTGGCGGCAGCTATCGTTCCCCCGTGCGCCCGGACAATTTCGCGACAAATGGCAAGCCCCAGCCCAGTGCCTCCGGCGCCAGTCTTGGTCTTCGATGACTGCACGAACTTGTCGAACACGGTCTCCAGTTCCCCTTCCGGGATGCCCACACCCTGATCGACGCAATGCAACTCCACCAAGCCGTCGCTGCCCATGCTTGCCACCAGGCGAATGCAACTTCCGGCGGGACTGAATTTGATCGCGTTCGATACGAGATTGCGCAGCACCTGAAGGATGCGCGCCGGGTCGCATTCGAGGCTCGGTGCCCGGATCGGGATTTCAACTTCGATGCGCAGGTCACGCGCCTGCGCCAATGCCTCGAATTCGTGGGCACATTCCGCAAACAACTGGTCGACCTGGACCTCGACGCGCGAGAGGATCATGCGCCCAGCCTCCAGCTTGGCCAGGTCGAGCAGGTCATTGAGAAGTTCAAGGAGCCGCGCGCCGCTCAAGCGGACGTTGCTGAAATAGTGCCTAAGCTTCTCACGCGGAGCCGTGTCGGCCTTGGTCATGCCGAAGTCGGCAAAGCTGTTGATTGCATGCATCGGGGTGCGCAATTCGTGCGACATGTTTGCCAGGAACTCGCTCTTGGCGCGATTGGCGCGTTCGGCATCGGCGCGCGCCGCCTCCAGCCCCGCCGTACGCTCCGCGACCAGCTCGGCCAGGTGATCGCGATGCCGACGCAGCTCGGCTTCAGCCAGACGCACTGCGCTGATGTCGCGCAGTACCGTGGATTGAAAGGATGCGGCGCCGCCTGCATCGCGATGGGTCAGGACGACCTGGGACACGGGAAGCCGGTCCCCGTTCGGGGTCGTTATCTCGGTCTCGCCTGACCAGAAATCCGCAATCGAGCCGTCCGATTCGACGGGCAGCTCATTCACATGAGTGCGGGCAAACAAGCCCGCATTGGCGAGCTCTTCGGTCCCCATGCGACCCGCGGGGTCGAACACCGTCCGCGCAGCGGGATTGAGATAGGTCGGTCGACCATCCGCATCGGCTGTCACCACCATATCCGGCGACAACTCGAGAATCTGCAGCTGGCGCTCCTCTCGAAGACGCGCTTGCTTTTCGTCGTGGATATCGGACATCGAACCAGCGACTCGCGTGCCATCCGCAGTACCGAAGAACCGGCCCCGCACGCGGAACCAGCGATACTCTCCGGCTTCCAGACGCATGCGCAGGACAAGATCGAGAACACCGCCGGCGCGATAGGCGCGCCGGAACTCGGCCAGCGCCCCGGATCGCTCCTCTGGATGCGCGTGATCGACGACCCAGGCGCCGGGCCGGGAAGCTGCCTCGGCCGGCGAACCCAGCAGCTCCATGAAGCGTGGCGAGAGATAGGCCTCGTCGGATTCCACGTCCAGTTCCCAAACGCCATCGCGGGTTCCTGCAACCATTCGCTCAAATCGCGCACGGCTTTGCTCCAGGTCTGCCGTCATGCGGCCCGCCAGTGCCAGTGCGCGCACGCGCGAGCGTTGCAACAACAGCACGAGCAGCTCGGCGAGCAGGCTCACCAGAGCCCCGCCAATCCACAACATGAGCTGGGCGTGCGCGCTTTCTTCCACCGCGTAACGCTCATGGGCACTTGCGCTGAGGGCCCAGATGCGACCGCCAAAACTTGAGACCCGCTCGACCTTGTGAAACTGCCTGCCATCCACGTCCTGCGTGGCGGACGAGTGCAGGTGAAGCTCCATGTCCGGGCCAGGGGCGCCGTTGCGATCGATCAACTTGAAATCGAAAGCCGGCGGCAGGCCGCCGAACATGCTCATGAAAAACAGGTCAGTGCGCACCAAAAGCACCACCACGCGCTCCGGGAGACTCGCGTTGGCGGATTCAACACGCACCGCGAGTGCAAATCCGTGCGTCTGGGCGGCACCCTGCGCGGCACCCAGAGGATAGGCAACCTGGCCGGAAAGCGTCACACCCGGTCTGGCAGATGCGCGGCGCAATGCCTGCGCGAGCGCCGGCTCAAGCGCAAGGTCCGCTCCTGGTGCAAGGGCCAGCACGGAACCAAGGGTCTCGAAGCGAACCACCTTGAGCGAGCCGGCTGGATCATGCTCGACTACGCCAAAGCCGACGATGTCGCTGCGCATGTTTCCCATGCCCACCGAGGCGGCCAGTCGCTCCCATACCGAAGCGTCGCGCAGCGCCTCCTGTCCAAGCAGCGCAACGGCGCGGGCGGCAGTGGCTGCCAGCGCGGCGTCGCCCTCAAGGCGCGTCTGCACGCGATCCGCCAGTGCGCGCACCTCGGCGCGCAGGTGCTCGCGTGCACGCTCCACGTAAGCCTTTTCGAAGCCCCCTGCCAGAAGCCAGGTCAAAGCCATCCCGCAAGCAAACGTCGCCCCCGCCGGCCAGGAATGCCGGCGCAGGCGCGCTGCGCATGCGTGCCGGCGCAGGCGCGCTGCGAATGCATGCCGGCGCAGCCGCGCTGCGAATGCATGCAGGGTCGCAATCATGCGGCTATGCAGACCCTGTTCTTGCCGCTCTTCTTGGCACGGTACATCGCACCGTCGGCACGCGCTATCACCGCTTCACGTTCCTCCCCCGGCAGCCAGACCGCGACTCCGGCCGAGAAGGTGATCAGGACGCGCTCGTTGTCGTGCAGGAAGAAGCGGCGTGTCAAGGCACGCTGAACCCGCACCATGATCTCGCGCGCGGCTTCGGCATCGGCCGCGGGCAGGAGGATGACGAATTCCTCACCCCCGTAGCGCGCCACCACATCGCCGGGACGCAGCGCCTCGCGGAGTGTGCCTGCCAGGTGCTTGAGTGCTTCGTCCCCTGCCTGGTGCCCAAGTCGGTCGTTGAGGGACTTGAAGTTGTCAACGTCCAGAAGACCAATCGACAATGGTTCTCCGCTGCGCGCGGCTGCCGCGACCGCCACCGTGAACGCCTCTTCAAGGCCACGCCGGTTGAGGACCTGCGTAAGCTGGTCTTCGCGAGCGTGCGCTCCCGCAGCCTCCAGTTCGGCTTCCAGTGAACGCACCTGCTGGGCACGCAGGTCAGCGTCCCGGCGCGCAGCAATCAGTTCATCACGTGTGCGCTCCAGGTTGTCGCGCGCGTCGCGCGTGTCTCCCAACAATTCGCCAATGACTGCAGAGAGCTCGGTGATGTCTCCAGCAGCTGTGATGCGCTCGGCATGACGGGTGAAACGGTCGTGATAACCCTCGGCCGATTCGCTCATTGCGCCTAGACGATCGATCAGAAGGCCCGCCATGGACTTCAATGCACTCTGCGCTTCGTCGAGGCTTCCTTTGAGCAGGGTCTGGCGATGCGCCGCTGCGCGAAAACCGCGCTCGGCCTCGCGCAGGGCGCGCACGTCAAGGGGCTCTCTCAAGAGTGCGTCGGCTCGCGCAAGCTGCTCCTTGAGCCAGCGATCCCCGCCAACTGCACCGATGTTGTCCATGAGCACGCGCAGAAGCGTGAGCAATCCGCGCACCAACGCGTCGGCGGACTCGCCACGCGCAGAAAGGGTGCGCAGGAAGCGCCGTAGTGCATCACCCAGGAGCACGAAGTCGCGCACGTTCTCCGCGCGCCTGGCCTGCGCCGCGAGCGACTCGGCGGCGAGCGCGAGTTCGGGCGCATGGGAAAGCCGGTCGGTCGCCACCAGCTCGACGGTTTCCGCCAGCAGGTCCGCGGCAGCACGCGCGGTGGCTCCGTTGCTCGGTGGGACATGCGCAGGCGCTTCTTGAGCGGGCGACTGCGCAGCCGCGACCGGAACGGCGGCACCATTGCCTGCCACCTCCAGGTTGCGGGCCGCCGGCGCCTCGCTCCAGGACTTCAACAACGCTCCCAGGCGCTGCCGCAGCTTGGCTGAGTCGCTGCGCGAGACCTCTACGACATGCTCGAAGGCTTCGCGCTTGCGCCCTTGCGGAAGCCCGTCCTGGCGCGCATCCCATTGGCGCAACAGATCCCGCAGCAGGACAGCCCAGGCCGGACCATCGGGCACCGCGGGAGCCAGGGCGATCAGCGCCGCTTCAATCTCCGACCAGCGTCCGCGTCGCGGGGCCCCAGACAGTCCGGCGAAACCGGGCCTTTGTGCCAATTCGGCGATGACCTTCTCCAGAACGCGCAAGGCAGGATGCACGCAGTCGTCGCCGGCAAACTCGGAATAGACGCGAGCGTAGTTGTCCGGCGTGGGCGCGATGCGCTTGACAGCCAGAGCTCGAATGGTTTCGCGCGCCAGTTCGGTGGCGTTGGCTGGGGCGACGCTTGCGGTCATGGTCGGTCAGGGCATGAAAAGACAGCAGAGCAACGCCAGCGAAAGCGAGTCGTGGCGTCGAAACAACGACGGTGTGGCGCTCGGGTGACGCAACAACCACATTGATGTCATGAACGAGCGTCAGCGTATCTACGTCAGCCCACCCGGGCCAACTCGAAAGTCAGCATAAGCCCGGACCGACTTGTCGCAGAAGACGAATATCCCGGGTTTCGTGCACCAAATCAGTCGAGGGGGCACCCTAAAGTTAGTCACCGGACTGCCGTTAGATGAACACTTCCCTGGATGTCTCCGCGCAGGACTCAATCATGTCGATCCTTATCGTCTGTGATCGCAGTACCGAATTGGCCACACTCATCGGCATGACGGGAACAGCGGTACCTGACGACGAGGTGCGCGGCTTTTCCCATCCCGCGACCGCACTGGATTGGTGCGAGAACAGGACGCCAGATCTTGTGCTGGTCGACATGCTCATGCGCGCTACAAACGGAATCGAACTGATTCGTCGCCTGCGCGCCCTGCCCCACATGGCTGGCGTACCGCTGGTGCTGATGCTGCCGCGCGGCTTTGAGCAGGTGGCCTCCAGCGCCTTGCGCCACGGCGCCTCCGACTTCCTGGCCACCCCGGCGGTCCAGGCTGAACTCGCGGCACGGCTCGGCAATCTGCTGGCATTGCGCAATGCACGACTGGCAGCCGGTGGACCCGCCCTTGCGGCCAGCGCCGGATTTGCCGGTCGCGCTCTGGTTCACTAAAAGCTCAAGAACCTGACCGTCACGCCGTCAACCTGTGGTCGGCCGCGATTGCGGCAGTCCACAGGTTCAAACGGTGCCCCAGCCCTCCGCTTCCTCCATGCCGCCGAAAGGGCATCACGCGCTTGCTGTTCCGGTGCGTGCGATCAAGAAACTCTCCGCCGTGTTCAACAACCGGCCGTTGGCCGTTCCGCTGGTGACCTTGCTGGCTGTGGTCGCGACCGTGCCGCTGATTCTCGGGCTGGTAGCGGGCGATCGGGCGCTGACGGCCGCGCTGCGCTCGGACGCACAGCGCAATGCCGATTCGGTCGCACTGACAGTCGCGAGTCTGGTGAAAAGTGAAGTCCCGCGCCTGGAGGCCGCGGCGCGCGCGCTCAAGCAGAACGGTGCCCTCGTAAACGCATTCGCCCGCGCCGATGAGGGCGATCGGCGCGCCCTGTCCAACCTCCTGACGCGCCTGCGCGCCGAATACGCTGTCGACGTCATCGCGGCCACTGATCGCCAGGAGCGCGAACTCGTCCGGATCGCCGGGGGCGAATCGCGCAGCGGCGGCGACGCCGCGCGCGGCATCACCCGCGCCCTTTCCGGAGAGGATTCGATTGCGGTGGAACGCAGCCGCGGCGGCGTGATGATCCGCGCCTCGGTGCCGGTGTCGCGCAACGGCCAGGTGATAGGAGCCCTCACCGTTGGATCAGCGCTAGGCGATGCCTTGGCCGCGCGCATGGCCGAGTCGACCGGCGCGAGCATCTCTTTCGCCACTGGCTTTGGCGTGTGGGCCTCGTCAGCAGGCGGCAGCATGGGTCCACGGGTGATCCAGGCACACATTGACACGGTGGTCGGCGACGGTCGCCCGGTCGCTGTGGAACTTCCCGATGTACAGCGCTTCCAGCTTTACCAGCCGGTGCGACTTCTTAACCAGACCTTCGTGGCAATCGTCGACATGGATGCCACACCACTGGCGGCAGGCCGTGCCGAAGTGCGGGGAGGCATAGCCTTTGCGGGCGGCATCACCCTCCTGGTCGCGATCGGTCTGGGCGTATGGCTGACCTTGTCGCTTACACGTCCTTTGAAGCGCCTGCGCGCCAGCGCAGAGGCCACCTGCGCGGCCTACGGCGCCCCGATTGGCCGCGCAGGCCAGAGCGCGAACGAAATCGTCTCGCTCAAGCGCACCATCGAGGCAATGACTTCCGCGCTGCAGCAGCGCAACGCCTCACTCGACGAGGCACGCTGCGAAGCTGAACAGCGCAGCCTGGAACTGGCGCAACGGGAAAAGGAGGCACGCACCCTGGCACTGGTCGCCGCACGCACCGACAACGCGGTGATCATCACCGACGCGCAGGGGCGCATCGAGTGGGTCAACGACGGTTTCACGCGCCTTTCAGGCTGGCACCTCGCCGAGGTCGCCGGCCGCAAGCCGGGCTCGTTCCTGCAGGGTCAGGCCACTGCCGACAGTACACGTGCGGCGATGCGTGCCGCCCTCGACGCCGGGCACAGTTTCAGTGGCGAAATACTGAACTTCGCCAAAGACGGTCGGGAGTACTGGCTGGACCTGGAGATCCAGCCCATCATCGGTCCCGACGGGGTAATCGAGCGCTTCATGGCCATAGAGCTTGACATCACGGAGCGCAAACGCCGCGAGGCCGAGATGAAGCGCACCGACGCCTTCCTCAGCTCGCTCATCGACAACCTGCCGACGATGCTCTATGTGAAGGAGGCGCGTGACCTCACCTACGTCAGGATCAACCGTGCCTTCGAGGAAACGGTTGGCATGGCCCGAAGCGAAATGCTGGGCAGCAATGATTGGCATCTGTTTCCGACGGCATACGCCGACGCCGCCGAGGCGTCCGACCGCGAAGCCCTCGAAGGCGGGCGCATCATTGATATTCCTACCCAGGTGGTGCGTACCGCGCATGCGACGCACCGCATCCTGCGCATGCGCAAGGTACCGGTGGTCGGCCACGACGGTACGCCGGCTTTCCTCCTGGGAATCGCCGAGGACGTCACCGAGCGCGTCAGCGCCCAAAAGGCACTCGAGGACTCCGAACAGCGTTTTCGACTGTTCGCCGACACCATGCAGGACCAGGTTTTCATCAGTACGCCGGACAACTCGCGCGTCTTCTATGTCAACCCGGCCGTCCAGCACGTGTGGGGCATCACGCCGGAAGAACTCTACGACGACCCGCAGTGCATGAAGCGCCAGGTGCACGACGAGGATCTCGAACTGTTCGAGGTACGCGAGCGCATGGAACAGGAGCTGGAGCCGGTCTACATCGAGTTTCGCATCCATCACCGCGAGCGTGGTCTACGCTGGCTGTCACTGCAGACACAGGCCCTGCGTCTTGACGACGGCGACATCCGCGTGCACGGGATCTGCAAGGACATCACGCAACATCGGCTGCAGCAGGAAGCCCTGTATGTCGCCAAGGATCAGGCGGAAGCAGCCAACCACGCCAAGTCGCAATTCCTGGCCAACATGAGCCACGAAATCCGCACCCCCATGAACGGCGTCATGGGCATGACCGAGCTGCTGATGGCGACCGCACTGGACGATCGCCAGCGCCGCTTTGCCGAAACCGCCTACCGTTCCGGCGAAGCGTTGCTCGAGATCATCAACGACATACTCGATTTCTCGAAGATCGAGGCTGGCAAGCTCGAACTTGTCGCAGATTCTTTTGATCTGCCCGACTTGATCGAGGACGTCGCCCTCCTCTTGGCGCCGCGCGCGCACAAGAAGCGTATCGAATTGCTTTACGACGCCCCGCCGCAGCTGCCGCGCATGGTCATCGGTGACGCCGGTCGCATACGCCAGGTCTTGATCAACCTGGCCGGCAATGCCGTCAAGTTCACCGAGTCCGGTGAGGTCATGGTCGCCGTCGCCGCTACCAACGTGGCATCAGGCGCGGTACAGCTGGCCTTCAAGGTGCACGACACCGGCATCGGCATGAGTGAAGAAGTGCAAAGCCGCTTGTTCCGTGTCTTCGAGCAGGGATCATCTTCCACCACCAAGCGTTACGGCGGAACCGGACTGGGACTGGCCATCAGCCGGCAACTGGTGCAGATGATGGGCGGTACGATCACGGCGGAAAGCACGCCGGGCACCGGTTCGACGTTCAGCTTCGTCATCGAGCTGCCCCTGGGGCCAGTTGACGAATCGGCCGGCCCGACCCTGCCTGCGTTGACCGGGCGCCGCTTGCTGGTAGTCGAGGACAACGCCACCAACCGCAGCATCCTCAAGCAGCAGATCGAGCATTGGGGCATGGGCTGCGCAGTGGCCTCCGGCGGTCGGGAGGCCATGGAACTGCTGGAAGCCGGACTCAAGGCAAGTCGGCCCTTCGAGGTCGCGATCATCGACATGCGCATGCCAGGCATGTGCGGGCTGGAGCTTGTCGAGAAGCTGCGCCTCAACGCACGCTTGAACGGGCTGCCGGTGATCATGCTCAGTTCATCGCCATCACCCGTCGATGAGGCGCGCGCAAGTGACGCTGGCGTCCAGTTCCTGGTTGAAAAACCGGTGCGCCAGGGAGAACTGCGGCGTGCTCTGGCCGCCGCCCTCAATCCACGCGCCTCGGAAGAGAAGATTCCGACCGAACGCATGGCAGCCAGTCTTGCCGGGCGCGTTCTGGTGGTCGAAGACAACCCGGTCAATCGCGAGATTGCGATTGCCATGCTCGACAAGATCGGCTGCTCGCATGCCACCGCGGTCCATGGTCGCGAGGCGCTCGAGACGCTTTCCAACTCGGCCTTCGATGTCGTCCTCATGGACTGTCAGATGCCGGAGATGGACGGCTTCGAAGCGGTGCGCTTGATCCGGGCAGGCGGTGGCAAGTACGGGCCGCTGGCAGTATGCGCCAACGTGCCGGTTATTGCTTTGACGGCAAACGCCCTCGCAGGGGATCGCGACAAATGCCTCGATGCGGGATTTACGGACTATCTCTCCAAACCATTCTCCGAAGCAGCCTTGCGCGGCCTGCTCTTCAAACTCCTCATTGACAAGCCGCATCCGCTCGGCCCGGCCAGCCTGCCAGAGGACGCCCTGATCCTGCCGATGGCGCGCACCCAGGCACTGCCGGTCTTGCTGGCTACCGGGGCTCGATATGTCCTGCCTCAGGCGGCAGACCTGCGCGACGTCGCTCCGGGGCAGCACCCAACCACACCGGCAGATGGCAGCGACAAGCGCGCTGCCGCTGGCAACAGTGACGCAGGCTCGCCTCTGGATCCAGAGACTCTGGCCGCATTGAAACAATTGGAAGCGCAGGGCGCAAGCGGCCTCATCGCCCGCGTCGCAGGCGCATTCCTGGCCAGCACGCCGCCTCTCTTGAAACAACTGCGCACGGCCCTCGCAGCCGGTGATGGCGACTCGGCGCGTCATGCCGCCCATACGCTCAAGTCGAGCCACGCCAACGTGGGGGCCATTGCTCTTGCGCGCCGATTTGCCGCAATGGAGGCAAGCATCCGCAGCGGCGATGCCGACACAGAGGCGAACTTCGAAGAGATCGAGCAGGAATCCAATCGCGTGAACCGAGCGTTGGCTGAACTTGCCTGTGACAAGGAGAATCAGAATGCCGCCGCCCTCGCATGAACGCATACTGTTGGTCGACGACGATTCGGTGACGCGCCTGATCACCGCATCGATCCTCGCCAAGCACGGCTTTGTGGTGGACGAGGCCGGCAGCGGAGCCGAGGCTCTGGAATGCTTCCACAAGGGTCCGGACTGTGTACTGCTCGACGCGATGATGCCGGGCATGGACGGCTTTGCGACCTGCCGTGCCCTGCGCTCGCTACCGGGCGGCGCGAACGTGCCGGTACTCATGCTGACCGGCCTGGACGACGAGGACTCGGTGGCACTTGCCTATGACGCCGGCGCGACCGACTTTTTCGTCAAGTCCACCCAGTGGACACTCCTCGCGCAGCGCACCCGCTACCTGCTGCGCGCCGCCGGCATGCGCAGCGAGCTGGAGTCCAGTCGCGCCAAACTGGCACGCGCCCAGCGCATCGCACGGCTGGGCTCCTGGGAGTGGCAACTTGCCGACGGGCGCATCGCCGGATCGGAATTGTGCAACAGCATCCTTGGTATTACCGCCGACCAGCAGCTGCATATGCGCGATTTCCGCAAACGCATCCATCCCGACGACCTGCCGCGGGTGGACAGCGAATTGCAACGCCTGAAAAATGGTGGTCGCGACCTGTCCATCGAGTTTCGTGTCGAGAGCTTCGTCGACCATCAAATTCATGTCCGCATGGACGGCGAGGCCGAATGCGACACCGAAGGTCGGCCGATACTGGTGACCGGCACGATCCAGGACGTTACCCAGCGCCGCCAGGCTGAGGAGCAGATTCGCGCGCTGGCCAATTTCGACACCCTGACCGGGTTGCCCAATCGGCGCATGTTCGGCGAACGCTTTGACGCCGCGATCGAGTCGGCAAAGCGGCGCAGCGGCTGCCTGGCCGCCCTGTTCGTCGACCTCGACCGTTTCAAGCAGATCAATGACTCGCAGGGCCATGGGGCCGGCGACGTGGTCTTGTGCGAAGTCGCGGAACGGCTGCGGCGTTGCGTGCGCTCAGGGGAGTATGACGGCGACGTGGTGGCACGCCTGGGTGGCGACGAGTTTGTGGTTCTGCTGACCGAGGTCGCCAACCCGGAGCAACCCAGCCAGGTTGCCGATCGCATCCTCAAGGCCATGCGCAAGCCGTTCACCATCGCCGGTCGCGACAACTTCATCAGTGCCTCGGTCGGCCTGGCACGTTTCCCCGAGGACGGCGACGACGCCGAGGCCCTGTTGCGCAACGCCGACGCCGCCATGTACTCCGCCAAAGGGCAGGGGCGCAACAACGTGGCTGCCTACCGGCCGGAGCTCAATCTGGCCGATCGCAAGCGCTGGGACCTGGAACAGGCCCTGCACAAGGCCCTGGAACGCGAGGAACTGGTACTCCACTACCAACCGCAGATCGATGCGCGCGCTGGCACTATCCCGGGTGTCGAAGCCCTGATGCGGTGGCAACACGGTGGCCGGCTCGTGCCACCGGGCGATTTCATTCCCATCGCTGAAGAGACCGGTCTGATCGTTCCGTTCGGCGAATGGGCCCTGGAGACTGCCGCGCGCCAGGCCGCCAGCTGGCTGGCGGCGGGCCTCAAGCCGGTCCGCGTGGCGGTCAACATCCCGGGATCGCACTTCCAGCGCGAAGGATTCGTCGATTTTGTGCGCGACATACTTGCGCGCCATGCCATCCCCGGACATCTGCTTGAGCTCGAAATCACCGAGACCATGCTGATGGCCGACTTGTCGGCAACCATTGACACGCTGACGAGTCTGGCGCAGTTGCAGGTACGCCTGTCGATCGACGACTTCGGCACGGGCTATTCATCCCTCTCGTACCTGAAGAAGTTCGCCATCGACCAGCTCAAGATCGATCGCTCGTTCGTCACCGATTTGAAGCCCGACAGTGACAACGAGGCAATTACCGGCGCGATCATCGCGATGGCCAACGCCCTCAACCTGGAAACGATCGCTGAGGGCGTGGAGACGCGTGAACAGATGCGCCTCTTGCAGCGTCGTGGCTGCAACATGATGCAGGGCTACTTCTTCAGTCGGCCGGTGCCTGCCGCAGATGTGACGCAGCTGATCGAGCAGAACCAGGCAAGCGGCCCCAAACCGGAATGGAAGCTCGGTGACAGCGGCCGCACCATGACCCTTGTGCCTGCCGTTGAAGTGGCGGTCGCGGCCTGAGTCAGGGCTTCCAGGTCCCGCCGACTCCTAGCGCATGTAGTCGAATAGCGACAGACGCGACACTTTTGCGAAGGTCTGCTGCGCGGCTTCAAGGGTGAGCTGCTCGCGCGCCAAGCGCGCCGACGCGGACGCGTAATCCAGGTCCCGCAGGTCCGACAAGCGCCGCTCGTGCTCGATTGCAGCGCCGCTGGCGGCGCGCTGATGGGCTTCAATTTCGGCCAGGCGCGAACCGAACTCACTTTGTACCGAAAGCACCCGGTCCAGCGCCTGTCCCATGCCCGCCAGCGCGCTGTTGACCGTGCTGGCCCGCACTCCGGCGCTCGCGCCCGAGCGCAGCGCCGCCGCCGCGTCGCCCAGGGTCTGGAAGACGCTGCGGTTGACCGCAGGCGTGATGCTGAAGCTGTCCCCCGCAGCGGGCGCGCCGCTGATCGAGACCCGCATGCCCGCGACCGTGATCGACTGCCCGGGAGCAAAGGCGTTGCCGCTCGAGACCAGGGTGCCGGTCGTGGTGTCGGTGACATCGTAGGTGACACCTGCGCCGGCGGCGCTGAAAGACAGGGCATAGGAGCGTCCGGTCAAGGCGCTGGCGTCGACGACCGCCCCTGTGTCTATCATGCCGCCGCCGCTGTTGTCCGCGGTCGCTGCCGTGGCAAACACACCGTTGCCGTTCTTGATGCGCATGAAAACGTCGCTTCCCGCCGCCGACAGGCCGAGCATGCGCCCCGGCGCCACCTCCAGTTCGCGACCGCCATCGTCGCCGGCGTAGGTCACGCCGCCGGGAATCTGCGCGAACGGCGGGCCCTGATCGGCGAATCCGCCGAACATGTAGGCACCGGACCCATCGCGGCTATTGCCCACCGCCAGGAGTTGCTGCGCCAGGTCGTCGAGCCGATCCGCCAGGGTCGCGCGGTCGGCGCTCTTTAAGACCGGTGACTGGGCGGCGATCATGAGTTCCTGGGCGCTCTGCACCAGGTCCACGGCTTCGCTCAGCGCGGATTCGCCCAGGTTGAACGAGGCCGTCGCGGTTGCCTGGTTCGATTCGAGGATGCGGATGCGCGACAGCGCCTGGTCGCCCCTGAGGGCGGCGGCAGAGCTGGCCGGATCGTCGGCAGCCCGGCTGATGCGCCTGCCGGAGCCGAGTTGCTGTTGGGTCTCGAGGAGGGCGGCCTGCTGGCGCAGCATGGACTGCGCGCCGCGCTCGTGGATCATCTGCGTGCTGACGCGCATGCGGCGGCTCCGTTAGCGAAGTATGGCGAGAATTTCGTCGAACATCTCGTTGGCCGAGGCGATCACCCGACCTGCTGCCTGGTAGGCCTGCTGGTACTTGATCAGGTTGGCCGCCTCCTCGTCCAGGTTGACCCCGGAAACCGACGCAACTGCGGCGTTGGCGTCTGCAAGCACCGCGCCCTGTGCAGTTGCACCGATCTCGGCAGCGTGCGCCTGGTTGCCTACGGCAGCCACAAGCTGAGCAAAGGCGTCACCGACCGATGCCGTGCCGGCTTCGAACATGCGCACCCGGTCCAGCCCGGCCAGGACGAGAAGGTTGCCGTTGTCGCCGCTGGCGGCGCTGTTGAGCGCGACACTGAAGCGATCGCCCGCAGCGATGACCCCATCCAGGCGCGCGCTCCAGCCGTTGTAGGAAAGCGTCATGCCCGGCGTGTAGGCGAGTCCGCTCGGGTTGCCCGTGCCGATGCCACTGACATCGAAGGTGGTGGGGCTGGTAAAGGTGATGGTGACGGCCTGTGTCAGGTTCGGATCTGCCGGCGGCGTGGCGCCCGACACGCGCAGGCTGCCGGTACCGCCATTGGCCGGATCGATCGCGCCGCGCACAGGAAGCGCCGCGGCGACCCGCGCGGGGTCACGGATCAGGGTGGCCATCGACAATGCGGCGTTGCGCGTCGGCTGGAACTCGAAACTGTCGCCGGCGTTCATGCTGCCTGCGACGAGACTCACTCGCACGCCGTCGATGCTGATGGGCAGTCCGGCAAAGGACTGGCGCTGCCCGTCGGCGATGCGCAGCACGTTGTACGCGGCACCGTCGTAGTCGATGCGATAGTCGCTGGTGCCGAGCAGGTTCGCATCGACGACCTGGACATCCAGCTGCGCGTTGCCGGTATTGCCGCTGCGGCCATAGGCCACCGGCGCGCCGTAAGCGAACAAGTCGCCGCCCGGTGCTCCGGTCCGATCCACGCCGATGGCGTGCTGCGCGTTGACAGCCTGTGCAAAGCCCAGCGCCATGCGCCCGAGCGCGTTTTCAGCGCTGTCCAGGGCCTCGCGGCGAAACGCCAGCGCGCCTCCCATTGCGCCACCGGACAGGTCCGCGTCGTCGAACGGCCGGAAGGCGCCGCCGATCTGCATGCCGATGGCGCGGTCGCGCGGATCAAAGGCATCTGCCTGCGTGCTCAGGTCGAAGCTGCGCGCGCCCAGCACCAGGGCCTGGCCGTTGGACAGGAAGACGTTGAGTGCCCCATCTGCCAGCGGTACTGCCGAGACGCGTACATGTTCGGCCAGCGAACGCAGCATGGCGTCGCGCGCATCGAGCAGGTCATTGGGCGCTTGCGTTCCCAGGGTCGTGGCCTCGGTGATTCGGTCGTTGAGTTCGGCCAAGCGTACAGTGATGGCATTGATGCCGGCGACCGACTGGTCGAGCTGGTCGTTGACCCCGCCGCGCAGCCCCGCCACTTGCGCAGCGGTGTCGCGAAAGCGGGCCGCCAGGAGGTCGGCGCCGGAAATCAGCGTGCGCCGTGCGGCGACGTCACCGGGATGGGCCGCGGCGGTGTTGACCGCGCTCATGAAGCCATCCAGGGCGGCGCCTATGCCGGTGGTCGGGTCCGAGAGCACCCGGTCCAGCGTACCCAGGCGTTCGGCCAGCCCGCTCACCTGTGCGTTTTGCGCCAGGGCCTCGCGCGCATGCACTTCGAGAAAGCCGCTGTAGGAACGCGTCACGCCCGCCACCGAGACGCCCTGCCCGATGAACCCGGTATAGGTGTGCTGCGGCAGGTTGGTGGCGAGAGTCACCCCCTGGCGCGAGAAACCGGGCGTGCCGGCATTGCTGATGTTGTGCGAAGTGGTGGCGATCGCGGTCTGCGCCGCGCGCAACCCGGACAGGCCGATGCCGATCGTGGTCATGCGGTCCTCACGCCACCGCGCGCAGAGTCTGCGCGATGACCGCTGTCAGCTTTTGCGCATAGCGGGGGTCGGTCGCGTAGCCGGCGCTCTGCAGGCTGTTCGCAAACTGCGCCGCATCGCCCGAGCGCAGGGTCGCCGCATAGCGCGGGTTGTTGGCGATGAGCCGCGCATAATCGGCGAAACTCTCGGCGTACGAGCCGTAGGCGCGGAACTTCTCGGTCACGCGGCGCGCCACCCCGCCAGTGAACTCGGTGGTCACGGCTTCGACCGTCGGCCCTTTCCAGCCCCCGGTGGCCTTGATGCCGAATAGATTGTGGCTGGTCTGCCCGTCGGCGTGGCGGATCTCGCGCCGCCCCCAGCCGGATTCAAGAGCCGCCTGTCCCAGGATGAATTGCGCCGGCACGCCGGTAGCCTCCGCGGCTGCGCGCGCATCGTTCCAGCGGGTGCGAACAAACTCGCGTGCAGCCGCACCGGGCGCCGCGACTTCGCCGGACGCTGCGTTCGCGGCTGCCGCAGCCCCTGTCGCCGAGCGCAACCGCTCCAGGGTACTGGTCGGCTCGCGCCTCCCGTGTACCGGTAGGCTCGCCGGGTCGGTGGTGCGCTTCTCCAGCTGCTTGACGATCATGTCCGCCAAGCCCATGCCACGCGCGGAAAGTTTTTGCGCCAACTGCGCATCGAGCATGCCGGTGTAGCTCTGCGCCGCATCGGATTCGAACAGACCATCCTTGGGCAGCGACTCACGCATGCTCTTCATGAGCATGTTCATGAACACGGCCTCGAATTGCGCGGCTGCCTGGCGTACCGCCTGGCGTTGTCCATCGGGGCCGGCCTCGCGCGCCTTGCGCTTCAATTCATCCAGCGCCCCCGCATCGAGGGCGAACGAAGCCCGCGCGGAGACGGCGGGCGCGGCGGTGGTCATGTCAGATGATCTCCAGTTCGGCACGCAAGGCGCCGGATGCCTTCATCGCCTGCAGGATGGCCAGCAGGTCCTGCGGGGTCGCACCCAGGGTATTGAGGGCGCGTACCACGTCGGCCAGCTGCACGCCTGCCTCGAGCATGACGATCTTGCCGCCATCCTGGCGAATCTGGATGTCCGAGCGTTCCGTGACAACCGTCTGCCCACCCTGCGAGAGCGGAGACGGCTGGCTGATTACAGGCGTAGTGTTGACCGTCACGGAGAGGTTGCCGTGGGCGACTGCAACCGGACGCAGGGTCACCGCCTGATTGAGCACTACCGAGCCGGTACGGGCGTTGATGATGATGCGCGCGGCGGCGATCTCGGCGTCGATGGGCAGATTCTCCAGCCGGCCCAGAAAGGCGACGCGGTCATTGGATGACTGCGGCGCCCGCACCTGGATGACACGGCCGTCGAGCGCCTGGGCACTCCCTTCTCCCATGCGCCGGTTGATCGCGTCCGCGACCCGCCCAGCGGTGCCGAAGTCGGTAGTATGAAGTTCAAGGCGCAAAAAATCACCGGCCATGAAGGGGTTGGCCACAGCCCGCTCAACGGTGGCGCCGCCGGGCACCCGTCCGGCAGACAGGTGGTTGATCTGGGCGCGCGACCCGGCGGCAGACTCACCGGCGCCGGCGACGACGAGATTGCCTTGTGCCATCGCGTAGATCTGGTTGTCGGCACCGCGCAGGGGCGTCAGTACCAGAGTGCCGCCACGCAGCGAGCGCGCATTCCCCATTGAAGAGACCGTCACATCGAGCAACTGCCCGGGTTGTGCGAAAGCCGGCAACTGTGCCGTGACCATGACTGCGGCCACGTTGCGCAACTGCAGATTGGTTCCCGGTGGCAGGTTGATGCCCAGCTGCCCCAGCATCGCGGCGATGCTCTGCACGGTAAATGGCGTCTGGGTGGTCTGATCTCCGGTACCGTCGAGTCCCACCACCAACCCGTAACCGACCAGCTGGTTGGGACGAACACCCTGCACCGAGGCGATGTCCTTGATGCGTTCGGCCTGGACCTGGGAGGTGCAGGCGAGCAGGCAACCCAGCACTGCAAGCAGTGTGAACGCGCGGCGAACCAACAGACGGCGGAGCATGGCGAATCCCGGCATCAGAACGGCAGGAAGGAAAGGAAAAAGCGTGCCAGCCAACCCATGATCTGCGCCTCATCGGTATAGCCGCGACCGCGCAGCTCGATGCGCGCGTCGGCCACCTGCGCCGAACTCACGGTATTGCCGCCAACGATGGTGGTCGGGTTGACGATCCCGGAGAATCGCAGCGTCTCGACCTGCTGGTTGTTGCCGATCTGCTTCTCGCCAGAGACGGCGAGATTGCCATTGGGCAGCACTTCGGTCACCGTCACCGTAATGGTGCCGGTGAACGCATTGGTGCTGTTGGTCGAACCCTTGCCGTCGAAGGTATTCGACGACGAGCCGTTGGCAGTGATGGTATTGGCGCCAAGGCTGCCACCGATGGGCAGGATCACGTTGCCCGGGTTGGCCGCGACAGCGCCAGCGCGACTGGCCGAGGATTTTTTCTCCAGGCTGGCCGACAGGTTTTCGTTGATCGAGATGGTAAGGGTGTCGCCGACAAAGCGCGCGCGGCGATCTTCGAACAGCGGCCGGTAGGAAGTCACCTGGAAGATGGCACCGTTGGTCGCGCCTGCCTGCACCACCGGCGCGGGCCGTGCCGTCGTCGGTTCCTGCACGTCGACCTTCGGGAATGGCGTGCAGCCGGCAGCAAGCACCAGCGCAAGCAGGATCAAAAGCGGCAGCCAGGCGTCGCGCCACAGGGCACGTGCGCTGCCGATGCGCAGGCCCGCGTTCACGACACTGCGCAGGAAGAAATCGAGGATGAAGAGCATCGGGGCCAAATCAGAGTTGGGACAGGCGTTGCAGCATCTGGTCGGAGGTCTGGATGGCCTTCGAATTGACCTCGTAAGCGCGCTGGGTCTGGATCATCGAGACCAGCTCCTCAACGACATTGACGTTGGAGGTCTCGACATAGCCCTGGTTGAGCACGCCCAGGCCGTTGGCGCCGGGAGCACCGGTCGAGGCCGTCCCGGAGGCGGCGGTTTCGGCGAAGAGGTTGTTGCCCAAGGCCTGCAGTCCGCCCGGGTTCACAAAGTTGGCCAACTGGATCGAACCCACCGTCTGCGGAGTGGCCTGACCAGGCACTGTGACCTGCACCGTACCGTCCTGGCCGATGGTCACGGTGAGCGCGTTCGCAGGAATGGTGATCGACGGCTGCAGGGGCTTGCCGTTTGAGGTGACCATGATGCCGTTGGCATCGCGGTGAAAGCTGCCGTCGCGCGTGTAGCCCACGGTGCCATCGGCATTCTGCACCTGAAAAAAGCCGCTGCCGTTGATGGCCAGGTCGAGCTGGTTCGCGGTCTGCTGCAGGTTGCCCTGACCCATCATGCGGGCAGTCGCGACCGGGCGCACGCCGGTGCCAACGGTGAACCCGGCCGGCACCTGCGTGGTCTGCGAAGACTGCGCCCCGGCCTGGCGCAGATTCTGGTACATCAGGTCCTCGAACACCGCGCGGCTGCGCTTGAAGCCGTTGGTGCTGACGTTGGCCAGGTTGTTGGAAATCACATCGAGCTGGGTCTGCTGTGCATCCAACCCGGTCTTGGCTATCCAAAGCGAGCGAATCATTGGGTTTCCTTGTTCAGGCGATTGCGCCCAGCAGCTGCGCGCCCTTGCGCGATGCGCTGTCGGCGGCCTGCATGAGCTTCATCTGTAGATCGAACTGGCGCGCCAGGGCGATCATGCCGACCATGGCCTCCACGGCGTTGACATTCGAACCTTCGATCGCGCCGCCGGCCACGCGCACGCTCGCATCGGCGTTGGCTTCACCGTCGGTCGAACGGAACAGGCCGTCGACGCCGCGGGTCAGGGATCGGGTGTCCGGGTTGACCAGTTTCAGGCGCCCGACCGGGGTGGAATTGCGCGGCGTGTTGGCTGGTGCCGCCGAGATCGAGCCGTCCGCGGCGATCGAAATCACGTTTCCGGGCGGGATCGAGATCGGACCGCCCTCCCCGAGGACCGGAGCGCCAGAAGAAGTGACGAGTTGCCCCTCGGCGTTCAGGTCGAAGGCGCCGTTGCGCGTGTAACCCTCTGTACCATCGGTGCCCTGCACGGCAAAGAAGCCCGGCCCCTGGATGGCCACATCCAGGGTGCGACCGGTGGTCGCGATGACCCCGGGGCTGAAGTCTGCGCGCGGCGTCGATTCCGCGACCATGGCGCGCGTCGGCAGCCCGTCTCCGACGAGCGGGGCGACGCGAAATGCAACCTGCTCGGAACGATAACCGGGCGTGTTCACATTGGCCAGGTTGTTGGCGAGCACCTCCTGGCGTTGCATCATGCTCTTCGCACCACTGGCGGCGGTGTAGATCATGCGGTCCATGGCGACTCCCTAGCGCTTCTTCTTCATCAGCGCATGTTGACCAGGGTCTGCAAGACCTGATCCTGGGTCTTGATGGTCTGCGCATTGGCCTGGTAGACGCGCTGTGCAGTGATCAGATCGACCAACTCGGCGGTCAGGTCGATGTTGGCGGTCTCCACCGCACCTGAATTGATGACACCGAGGTTGCCGCTGCCAGGCGCGCCGGTGAGCGGCGGTCCGGAGGCGGCAGTTTCACCCCACTGGTTCGAACCCAACTGCTTCAGGCCCTGGCTGTTGGTGAATTCGGTCAGTGCGATCTGCCCCTGGGCACGGGTCTGCCCGTTGGTGTAGCGACCGGTGATGAGGCCGACGTCGCTGATCGTGAAACCGGTCAGCCGACCAGCAGCAAAACCATCCTGTTCCAGCCGCTTGACGCTGAAGGGCGAACCTACCTGATTGCTTTGCGCGATGTCTACCGTGACCGCGATCGGCGCAGCACCGGTAGTGACCGGTAGCGTCAGAGCCAGGGGCGGCGCTGCGGCGGCCGTGCCGTTGGTGTTGAAGGTCATGCTGCCGACCGCGCCGGCGCCCACCTGCACGCCGTCGTTGGCAGCGAACACATCCCAGGCGTTGGCGGCGGTCTTGACGTAATACAAGGACAGCGTGTGGGCGTTGCCCAACGAGTCGTAGACCGACAGAGAAGTCGCGCCGTGGTAGGTGGCGGCGTCCGCGAGGTTGAAGCCGGCCGCGGGCAACGCGGCCTCGCGCGAATCCAGGGTCGCGCCGACGGTCGCCTGCGCGGTCGGCGAGGGAGGCAGATCGGCGTTGGAGATCTGCAGGTTGACCGGGGAGGCCGTAGTCACCCCGCCGCCGGCGGCGGGCGGATAGCCGGTCAGATTCTTGGCTTCGGCATCGACGATGTAGCCCTGGCTGTCGAGCTGAAATTGCCCGTTGCGCGTATAGGTCACTGCGCCGTCCTGAGACATGCGGAAAAAGCCCGAACCGTTGATGGCCACGTCCAGCGGATTGGAAGTGACCTCGATATTGCCTTGTCCGAAGTTCTGCATGATGGCCGAGACCGAGGTGCCAATGCCGACGGAAATCGCCCCGCTGCCGTTGGAACTGGCGAAGACGTCGGCGAAGCGCGTCTCGGAGCCCTTGAAACCGACCGTGGAAGCATTGGCGATGTTGTTGCCGATCACGTCCAGGTTCTTGGAGGCGGCGTTGAGTCCCGAAAGTCCTTGCTGAAAGCTCATGGTGTGTTCCTGGTGGGGGGATTACATGACCTGGCGAACCGCGCTCCACGCGACCTCGCCTGTGGATGTGCGCAGGCTGATGCCGCCGGCGCCTGCCGAGACCGCATCGACACGGCTGGCGGCGAAAGCCTGCGCGGCAAGCGGCTTGCCGGACGCGATGGCCTCGACCTTGAAACTGTAGCGCCCCGGTTGCGCCATGGCGCCGGAGGCGGTGCGGCCGTCCCACTCGAAACCGTGCAGACCAGGCGCGTGGCTGGCGAGCGTCTTCTGGTATACCGCCTGCCCGGAAGCATCGGTCACCGTCAGGGTCACCTGATCCGCGGCGGAGGCGATCTCGAAAGCAGCGCGCGCAGTACTGCCCGTGGCCAGGTCGAGGGTTGACCCCGCTGCCAGGACGCTTCTGCCGACCAGGGAGCCGGCTTCGAGCGACTGCAGCTCGTTCTGCGCGCCGATCATCTTCTCCATGGTCTTGTTGAGCTTCTCGATGCCGTTGACAGTATTGATCTGCGCCATCTGGCTGGTGACCTGCGCGTTGTCAAGCGGATTCAGCGGGTCCTGGTTCTTCATCTGCGCGATAAGCAGTGCGAGAAAGCGATCCTCGATTTCGTTGCTCTCGGTGGATTTGCGCGCGCCCAACGCGGCCAGCGCGGATGGCTGGGTCGTGGCGGCTGCGGACACATTGGTCATGACGGATCTTTCGGTGATCAGGAGTTGCCCAGCTGCAGGGTTTTCTGCAACAGCGAACGCGCGGTATTCATGACTTCGATGTTGTTCTCGTAGGCACGCGCCGCGGAGATCATGTTGACCATCTCGTCGGCCACGCTCACGTTGGGCAGCGAGACATAGCCCTCACCGTCGGCCAGCGGATGTTTGGGGTCGTGCTGGCGGCGTAGTGGCGACGTGTCGGTGGTGACCTGGCTGACCCGCACTCCGGACACACCCGGGGCGGCGTTGTCGGC
Source organism: Burkholderiales bacterium (assembly GCA_046160545.1). Lineage (GTDB taxonomy): Bacteria > Pseudomonadota > Gammaproteobacteria > Burkholderiales > JAEUOS01 > JAEUOS01. The sequence goes on along the minus strand of JBJXGS010000174.1, from coordinate 29,476 downwards.
CTGCACCGACTCGAATACCACCTGCCGCGCACGATAGGTTTGGCCATCCGGCCCGGCTGCGGAGTCCGCGTTGGCCAGGTTCGAAGCCACCACGTTCAAGCGCTGGCCTTGTGCGGTGGCACCGCTGCCGGCGATGCGAAAAGCCGAAAAAAGCGACATGGCTTGTATCTCCTGGACTAAGGACCTAGCCGTTGATCGCGCTCAACATGCTGCGCAACTGGCCGTTAAGAAAGCGCAGCGAGGCTTCGTAGCGCAACGCGTTGTCGGCGAAACGTGCACGCTCGGTGTCGAGATCGACGCTGTTGGCATCGAGCGCCGCCTGTGCTGGTGCGCGGTAGCCGATTTGCCATACCCCGCCCATGCCGCCGACGCTGGGCATGACGTGGCCGGGCGCGGTGGCGGCAAGGCGTACGGGAGCGGGCCCACCGGCAGTGGCCGCAGCTGGCCCGCCGTGCGGGGCCACTTCGGCTGAAGCCTGGCCGGTCGCACGTGCGAGCGCGCGCCCAAAGTCGAAATCGACCGCCTTGTAGCCAGGCGTATCGGCGTTGGCGATATTGGCAGCCAGCAATTGCTGCCGCTCCGCGCGCAGACGCAGGGCAGTGGAATGAAAGGACAGGGCTTCATCGAGCTTGCCAATCATGGCGCTCTCCAGTTGCTCAGGCCGATCCGTGACCGGACGATGGGCGATGCTTGCGATTGCACCAAAACCTTGAGACCGCGCTTGCCCGGATCAGGCCGCGATATCCCGCGTTGTTCGTCGTATCGTTCCGCAGGTTCGCCGGATATGGTGTGCAGACGTTCGCGTAGAACCACTCCGCCATGCCACAGCCCTCCCTGATCCGCCGCGCTCTAAGCCGCCTGATAGCAGCGCCCTTGCTGGCCCTGCACGCCGGTTTTGCCGCATTCGCGGTCGTATCGCTGGGGGCGCCGGCACAGTCGCAGCCTCAGGACGCACTAAAGATGTACCTGGAGAAGGCCGCCGCCGGCCTGCCTGGACGTGTGGAGGTGGTCGTAGGGCGCCTGGATGATCGCCTGCAGCTGGCGCCGTGCCAGCGCGTCGACCCCTATCTGCCCGCCGGGACCCGCTTATGGGGCAAGAGCCAGATCGGCCTGCGCTGCGCCGAAGGAGCGCAATGGAACGTATACCTGCCGGTCGAGATTCGCGTCTTCGGCCGCGCACTGGTCGCGCAACGGCCGGTCGGACAGGGTCAGGTGATCACTCAAGAAGACTTCCGCCTGGAGGAGATCGAACTGTCGCGCGAAGCGCCTGGAGCTTTGAACGACCCGCGCGCCCTGGAAGGGCGTAGCGTGTCCCGTGCGGTGGCACCAGGACAGACCGTGCGCGCCGAAATGCTGCGGGCCGCCCCTGCGGTCGCCGCCGGTGACATCGTGCGCCTGGTCGTTAACGGACAGGGTTTTTCGGTATCAGCCAGCGGCCGGGCACTGGGTCCGGCGGGCGAAGGAGAATCCGTCCGCGTGCAAACCGACTCCGGTCGGGTGGTACAGGGCACGGCGCGTGCCGGACGCTTGGTCGAGATGCGTCTTTAGGATTGATGCGTTTTGGACATGCGATTCTCCATTAAAGTTTTGCCCGTCGCTGCCGTAACGAGGGGGGAGCGGGGGTTGTGGGTGATGCAAGAGCGCCCCCGCCCTGCCACCGATCGAGCCTGACAGCGCTGGAGAAAACACCATGAAAATCAACGGACCAAGCGACACCTCGCGGATCGACAGCACGCCGCGCTCCTCCCAGCGGGCAGCCGATGCGCCAGCGGCGGCTGTGACCCAGCCGCCGGGCATCGCGATGCGTCTGTCGACCCCGCCCGGCGGCGAATTCGATGCGGCGCGGGTTGAGGAAATCAAACAGGCGATCCGTGACGGTGCCTTCGAGGTCGACGCCGAGGTGGTGGCTGACCGCCTGATCGCAAGCGTGCACGATCTCTTCGTGCGTACGCACTAGGGTTTGGTGTCGGCCATATCAGGATGCCTAGATGCCGGCAGCCCGTGCGCCACACCCGACCCTTGAGCGCCTGCGTCGCTGCCTGGCCGAGGAGCGACGCGCCCTGATCAGCGGGGATGCCGACACCGTACACCTCGCCAATGTGGCCAAGGAAGCCGCGCTCGCCGAGCTCAAAAAGGAAGTCACCCGACTTGTACCGGGCGAAGCGCCACGTTTGCGCTCGCTGGCACGAGTCAATCGCGACAACCAGCGTATAGCCGCAGTGCGCCTGGATTACCTGAATGCTCGACTGTCGGGACTCATGCGCGCGGCTGATCCGGTGCCCGCCGGTGCCCTGTATGGTCAAAACGGCAACGCATTGTCAAGACCGACTCCGCGGCGTTTCGCAGGCCACGCCTAAGTATCGGGATCTCTCGATGGCCGCCCCCAGAATTCTCATCATCGATGACAACGAGGACGATGTCCTGCTCGCCGCGGCACAGGTGCGTCGCGCCGTGGGTGATGCACGCTTTCGCCGGGTCGATACCGCCGCGGCCTTCTCCAGCGCCCTCGCGGAGGAGCCTTGGGACCTGGTTTTGTGCGATCACAACATGCCTTCTTTCGACTCGGCGGCGGCCCTCAGCATCGCCAAGGCGGCAGGCATGCCCTCGCCGTTTTTCGTCTACTCAGGCGAGTTCTCGCGCAGACAGGCAGCCGATGCCCTTGCCAACGGCGCCCAGGGGGTACTGGAAAAGCGCGACACGTCTGCACTGGTTTCACTTATTGCACGGTTCGCGGCGGCGGCTGCACCATAATAGTGCGATCCGCCCGAACCGGGTGGTAGCCGGCTGCTTTACCGGCGCAACAAGGCCCGTCGCATTTCGCAGGACAACCCGCGCAGCGCTACGCGGCAAACCCAACGACCGCTGAAGTCAGGACTTCGCCGGGGTCGGCTGCTGGTTGACCTTGAGCCAATACTGCGCCAGCCGTGACAACGAATCCATGAGTTCCTCGAAATTGACCGCCTTGACGACATAACTGTTGACCCCGGATTCGTAGGCGGCGCGCAGGTCGCGCTCCTCTCGCGACGAGGTCAGCATCACCACCACCTGGCGCCGCAGGTCGGCATGCGAGCGAATCTCGCGCAACACCTCCAGCCCGGTCAGCTTGGGCAGCTTCAAGTCAAGCAGGACCACGCGCGGGAGCGCCCGCCCCCTGCGAGCCGCGAAGGCACCGCGCCCATGCAGGTAATCGAGCGCCTCGACACCGTCCTGGACATGCGCCACGCTGGACACGTTTCCGCCGCGCTTCAGGGCGCGCCGCACCAGTTCGGCATCGTTGGGATCGTCCTCAACCAAGAGGACTTCTGCATCCAGGTCGGTGTTCAAGCCTGACTCCTCATCAGGGGTCCGAATCGACGATTCGCGTCGGCACAAAAAGCACGGCCGCAGGCCGTGCGGCGCGCGAGTGTACCCAAAAACCGCCCGCCTGCGCCCATTATCCCGGCGTCATGGCCGACGTCCCCTGCGGCAGGAGGCCCGGCAGAGCAAAGCCCAAGGTCGCGCTCCGGCCCGGCCGACCCAGGGCGAGCAACCGGCCGCCATGTCGCTCTGACCTCGACATGACGGCGACAGGTTCAAAGTGATTCTGGCAGCCTACGAGGTCGGCATGGTCACCTCGTCTCGGGAATCCCGCAGACAAGACTCTAGCGCCACTCCTTGAGCCGGGTGCGGATGCGCGCCACGGCCTGGGTATGCAACTGGCAGATGCGTGATTCGGTCACGCCCATGATCGCCGCGATCTCGCGGAAATTCATTTCCTTCTCGTAGTACAGGCCCATGAGGTTTTTTTCGCGCGGCGGCAGATTCTCGATGGCTTCGATCAAGGCCCCGCGGAATCGTGCGTCACCAACCTGTTCCAACGGATCGCCGGCCGGATCGCGCACGTGGCGATCCAGAAAGGACTCGGCGTCGTCGGAGTCGTCGCCGTGGTCGAAATGCACGAGTTGCGCGCCGCGTGCCTCCCCCAGCAGGCTCTGGTATTCCGCCAACGTCAATTTCATCTCGCTGGCCACCTCGGTTTCGGCCGGCGGCCTGCCGAGCCTGTGCTCCAGACGCCCGATGGCCTTTTCGATGTCGCGCTGGGCGCGCCTGACACCGCGTGGCATCCAGTCGTTGGAGCGCAGTTCGTCAAGCATGGCCCCCTTGATGCGCTGCGAGGCATAGGTTTCGAACTGGGCGCCCTGCCCTTCCTCGAAGCGGCTGGCGGCGTCCATCAGGCCCAGCATGCCGGCCTGCACCAGGTCATCGACCTGCACCGACGCGGGTAGCCGTGAAAGGAGATGGTGGGCCATGCGCTTGACCAGAGGTACGAACTGCTCGACATTCTTCTTGCGTTCGACAGTGCCGGTGGCGGTATACATGAGATAGCTTCCTCGCGTTGCAACTAGTGCGTCAGGGCGGCGCTGACATCAGGTGCCGCACACTCGGTCAGGCGCCACATGGCGCTTTCCCCAGCCAGGCGCGCAAGCGTGCGGTCGCTGTCTGGATGGCGCCCACCGCTCGCCGAAACCCCGAGCGCCTGGCCCAACGAGTTGCGCGGCAGGTTTCCTGCATAGCTGGCGGTGACCCCGAGAAAGCGCCGTGCCGTGTCCGCAAGATGACGGGCCTGTACCCTGGCCTCGCGCTCTCCGGATGCGCCGTTGATGAGCAGACGGAAGTCTGGCGCGGCGTCAATCGCTGTCTCGCTGACCAGACGCTTGATGACCGCGTACGCGCCGGTCAGTCCACGTTCGCCACAGGGGCAAAGGAGCAGGACCTCGCCGCCACCCGGTAACCAGGACGACCCGGCAAAGCCCTGGTAGGGCAGGGTCATGACGAGCGTGTCAGGCGGGTTCTCAAGCCTCAGGAAGCCGGCGAAGAACTCGTCATTCGCGGCACCCGCGGCAATGAGCTCCGGCAAACCTTGCATTGCGCGCAGGCAGCGCAGCCCATCGGCCGGGGCGACCGCGACGGCGTCGAAGTCGGCGCGCCCGTGCAGCAGGTCGACCAGGTCGCGCGCTCCGGAGGCGCCGACGGCGGCGGCGGCTGCACCGGTCCCGTCAAGCAGAACGACGTTGCGGCCGTTCCTGGCCAAGGCCAGTGCCAAGCGGCCGGCGACGACCCCTCCAGTGCGATCTTCGTCGCAGGACAGCACCGGCAGGATGCGCAGCAAAGAGCGCGAGAGCAGAGAACGCAAACCGGCGGCCTGATCGACCGGCAGGCTGGCCAGGTAGTCGGGAGATAGCGGGTTGGGCATGTGGGGATCAGGCGCCGAAGGATTGGAAAGCACGGGCGTGCGCTTCGTCGTCGCGCAATGCGAACTGGAGGTCGGCTCCGGACTTCAGTGCGCGGTGCACCAGTGCGGTACCGGCCGGCACATGCAGGTCCTCCGGCACTCGCTGGCCGTTGGTCACACACATGAGCTCCAGGCCGTGACGCGCAATCACATCGAGCCCCGGCCCCAGCCGCGCCGCTTCATCCAGCTTGCTGAGAATCACTCCGGCCAGCGGCGTGGCGCCGGCGGCCTGGCCGCGATAGGCGCGCGCCACGTCGTCGAGCGTCTCGGCCTGGGCGGCCGCATTGAGCAAAAGCACGCGGCGGATACGCGGGTGGTTGAGCAGGTTGATCTGCTCCGGAAGACGCGTGTCGCGCTGCCCCATGCCGGTGCTGTCGATGAGCACGAGGCGTTTTGAAGACAGGGTTTCGATGTGCGCGGTCAGCTCGGCATAGGACTGTGCCGAATGCACCGGTACGCCAAGTATTTTTCCGTAGATGGCAAGCTGGTCGAACGCGCCGATGCGATAACTGTCGGTCGTGATGAGCCCCAAGGCCTGGGCGCCGTGCCGCACGACGCAGCGTGCGGCGAGCTTGGCGGTGGTCGTGGTCTTGCCGACGCCGGTGGGACCGACCAGAGCGAACACGCCGCCGCGCTCGAAGGCGTCCTCGGCCGGGTCGCTGCAACGCAGGTTCTTCGCCAGGACGCCAGCGAGCCAGCGGCGCGCCTCGGCGTCGGACACGTCATCCGGCAGGCGCTCGGCGACCGTTCGTGCAAGGCCGGCGGAGAAACCGGCATCGATCATTTCCCGCCATATCGAAAGGGCCAGCGGGCGCCGGCCGGTCATGTCGCGCCATGCCATGGACGCCATTTGCGTCTGCAGCAAATCCTTGAGTTCGGCAAGCTCGGCGAGCACGCGGGTATCTCCCACCCCGGGTGTGGTCGGGCGGGCGGACTCAGTGGCTCGAAACGGATTGGTTCCGGAAGCCGGCACGGTGGCGCGTCGCTGCGGAGGTGGTGCGGCGGCTTTCACCGGGGCAACCGGAGCCGGCGCGCCCGACTGCGGCAGGGCATGGCGCCGGGCAAATTCTTCAAGGCTGGCGAAAGTGCGCGCCGTGGGCACGGCAGGTGGAGCCACAGGGGCCTGGGCGGGGGCGCGCGGTGCTGAAATACCGGGGCGCCCTGCACCGGCCTCGGTGAACCGGTATTGCTCAATCGCTTGTGCTTGTGCTCGCGCTCCCCGCGCGGACGCCGGTTGCGCATCAACAGGCTGTGCGAAAGCCGGCGCAGGTGCCTCAGCTTCCGTCTCGAGCATGGCCATGATCTCGATACCGCCCGCGGTCTTGCGGTTGGAAATGACCAGTGCCTCGGGGCCGAGTTCGGCCTTCATTTTCTGCATGGCTTCGCGCGACGTCGGCGCGACAAATTTGCGCATCATCATGGCTGGGTCCTCCTCGCGGAATGCTTGACTTGTGGTGGAAAGTTGCGATGCATGGGGGGCGACGAATCAGAATGGGAAGATCTTGTTTTCAGGCCGGCAGCGCCGCGCGCGCACCGACCACGGCGGCGATGCGGATGGTCAACGCCTCGGGGACCTCGGCATGCGCGATCACCCGCAGGCGCGGACAGGTACGTCGGACCAGACGTGCCAACGCCGGGCGCAACTTGTCCGGAACCAGGAGTGCGCTCTGCACACCACGGTTCTCGAGGCGTTCGGCGGCGGCGGCCAGTTCACGCAGCATGCTTTCGGCCAGGCCCGGCTCGATGGCGAGCGCTTCGCCGGCCCCGGCGGCCTGCGCAAGCATGCGCTCGAGTTCGGGTTCGAGCACCAGCATTTCAGCGTCGCCACGGCCGGCCGACAGGCCGCCGACGATGGCTCGTCCAAGCGCCACGCGGGTGGCGGCCAGCAGTTCGGCGGCATCGGTGCTGCGCGCGGCGGTCTCGGTCAGGGTGTCGACGATGCTGCGCAGGTCACGCAGATGGACACCTTCGTCGAGCAGCCCATGCAGGACGCGCTTGAAAGTCGCAAGCGGGATCAGCTTGGGAATCAGGTCTTCGGTGAGCTTGGGCGAGAGCCGATTGGCATGCTCGATCAGCCCCTGGGTCTCGGCACGCCCCAGGAGGAGCCCGGCGTGCGACTGCATGAGGTGATTGAGATGGGTGGCGATCACGGTGCCGGCGTCGACTACGGTATGCCCGGTGGAGAGCGCGGTGTCGCGCAGGCCGCCTTCAATCCAGATCGCGGGCAGGCCAAAGGCGGGGTCACGACCGGGCGTCCCCGGCAGGGTGCCGTGCGCATTGCCCGGGTTGATCGCCATCCACAGCCCGGCGTAGACCTCGCCTTCGCCTACGCTCACGCCCTTGACGGTAATGCGATAGGCATTGGGATTCAAGTCAAGGTTGTCGCGGATATGCACCTGCGGTGGCAGGAAGCCAACCTCCTGGGCGAACTTCTTGCGGATACCCTTGATGCGTTTGAGCAGGTCGCCGTCGGCGGCACGATCGACCAGCGGTATGAGTCGAAAACCAACCTCCAGGCCCAGCACGTCGACCGGCGCCAGGTCATCCCAACTGGCCTCGGCGGCGTCTCCCGCCGGTGCCGCCGGCGGCGGCTGCGCCACGCGCTTCGCCTCGGCACGTATGCGCCAGCGACCGAGCCACAAGGCCGCCGCGCCAAAGAGCAGGAATGCCAAATGCGGCATGCCGGGAATGGCGCCCAGCGCCAGAAGCACCGCTCCGGTCACCATGAGGGTCTGCGGATTGGCGGCGAGTTGACGCGCCACCTGCGAGCCCAGGTCTTCCTTGTCATCGCTGGAGGCGACGCGGCTTACGACCAGGCCTGCAGCCACTGAAATAACCAGGGCCGGTATCTGTGCCACCAGGCCGTCACCAATGGCGAGCAGCACGTAGTTCTCGGTGGCGACGGCAAAGCTCAAGTCGTGCTGGATAAGGCCGATGGCCAGCCCGCCGACGATATTGATGACGAGAATCAGGATGCCGGCCACCGCGTCGCCGCGCACGAACTTTGATGCGCCATCCATGGCGCCGTAGAAGTCCGCTTCCTGGGAAATTTCGGCGCGCCGCTTCTTGGCCTCGACATCGGTGATCAGGCCGGCATTCATGTCGGCGTCGATCGCCATCTGCTTGCCCGGCATGGCGTCCAGGGTGAAACGTGCCGACACCTCGGCGATACGACCCGCGCCTTTGGTAATGACCACGAAGTTGATGACCACCAGGATCAGGAACACCACCAGGCCAACTGCGAAGTTGCCGCCCACAAGAAAGTGTCCAAACGCCTCGATGACCTTGCCCGCCGCATCCGGCCCCGTGTGGCCGTTCATCAGCACCACCCGGGTCGAGGCGACGTTGAGCGAAAGGCGCAACAGGGTCGTCAGCAGCAACACCGTCGGCAGTGCGGCGAAATCCAGCGGCCGGTTGGCATATACGGCGGCCAGGAGCACGATCAGCGCAAGCGCGATGTTGAACGTGAACAGCATGTCGAGCAGCAGCGGCGGCAGCGGCAGGATCATCATGGCCAGTACCATGACGATGAACAGCGGCGCCGCCAGGCCGCGCCACTGGAAGGTGCGCATCCCGCCCGCCACAAGCGTGCTCATGACGCCACTCCTGTCTCAAGCGGGTCCAGACCCGGTGGCAGTGGCGCCAACTGCGGAGTCGCCGGGAACCGTCCAGCGGCCGCACTGCGCAGCTGATAGACCCAGGCCAGCACCTGTGCCACGACGTTGTAGAGGGCAGCAGGAATTTCGCCGTCGATCTCGGCATGCGCGTACAAGGCACGCGCAAGGGGCGGTGCTTCCATGAGCGGTACATCGTGTTCCGCCGCCAGGGCGCGGATGCGCGCGGCGACTTCGTCGACCCCTTTGGCGACCACGCGCGGCGCTCCCATGCGCTTGCTGTCGTACTTGAGCGCCACTGCATAGTGCTGCGGATTGGTGACGACCACGTCCGCCGTCGGGACCGCCGCCATCATGCGGCGCCGCGCCACCTCGCGGGCACGCGCACGGCGCTTGCCCTTCAGCTGCGGGTCGCCTTCGGTCTCCTTGGCCTCGCGCTTGACCTCTTCGAAGGACATGCGCAGCCCGCGCGCGTGCTGCCACAACTGCACCGGCACATCAATGGCCGCGATGAGGATCAGGACCGCGGCCATCCAGACGAAGTCACGCGCGATCAGGCTGCCGGCAAAGCCAAGGGCCTCACCCGTTGCCTGCGCCAACGGGGCGATGAAGGCCTCCTGGCCGGTCCACACCAGATAGGCGATCACCCCGCCGAGCAGGGCAACCTTGGCGATCGCCTTGACAAGTTCTGCCAGCGCGTTCCAGGAGAAGAGTTTGCCGATGCCTGCGATCGGGTCCAGGCGCGACCACTTGGGTGCCAGCGCTTCGGTCGCAAAGACCCAACCGCCGAGTGCCAGCGGCGCTGCGCAGGCCGTCACGAGCAGCGCGAGCAGCAACGGCAAGGCAATTGCAAAGCCCCACACGGTGGTGCGTGCCGCGCCTTCCAGCGCGATGCCGGTGTCAAACGCTGCGCCACGCGGCAGCGCCAGGCCGGCCGCCAGAAAGCCCTTGGCATGCGCGATCAGCGTCGGGCCGGCCACCATCAGCCCGCCGGCCGCAACCAGCATCAGAAGCGCAGTACTGAGTTCGCGTGAACGCGCGGTCTCGCCGCGTTCGCGTGCCTCATCCAGGCGCTTCTGTGACGCCGGTAACTCCCGTTCGATGTCCGAGCCTTCCGCCATGCACGGTCCTTCGCTGTAACGGGTCGATTATTCGATTGCATGAGGGGTGCCCATGCGCCGAATAGCCAAGTGAAAGGCGACGTCTTCCAGAGCTGGGAAAGGCGTATGTCGGCCAGGATGGCGACACCGGCGGCCCTGCGTGCGGCTGCAAGAAAAGGAGAACGAAATGGCACCGACACTTCGCGGCGACAATGCCGACCAGTGGGGTCAGGAGACCGCCCGTACAGGTGCCCTTGACGATGCCTTCCTCAACGATAACTACGAGGTCGTGGAAATCGACGCGGACGAAGCTGATGCGGAACTGCTCGCCCTGATTGGCGGACGACCCAGCTGTCAGGCGGGCTGGAGAGCCTCGTCCTGAGCCCGCGCCGGTCTTGCGCGCACCACAAACCACAAGCAAACCGACCGGAGTTTGGCAGCGGCGCACGCCCTGCGGGCGCGCGCAGGCTCAGCCTGCCACAAGGCGCGCCTGCGCCACGCCGTCCACCTCCCCGCCTAGCAGCAACTCGGGGCTGAGGCCAGACCGCAAGCAGCCGCAGTGATGCCCCTCGAGCCGCATGTCGGGATGTCCCATCGATCGACTGCGGTTTGCCGTCAAGTCTGAAACCCGCGGATGGCCGTGGCCCGTCAAGGTCAGCGCGGCGACGGCGGTGCGATTGTTAGCGGCGGTGCCTGGCGCAGTGGTGTCGGCGGTGTCGGCGACGCCAACGGCGCCGGCGGCACGATCACGGGCTTGTTCGCCAGCGCCTCGGGGACCGCATCGACGGCCGACACTTCCACGCTCGGCCCGTCGCGCGTGACCGCCAGCTCGGCCTGGCGGTTCATGACAATGATGCTGATGCGCCGGTTGCTCGCATCGAAAGGTTCGGCCGGCTTGAAGGGTACCGAAGCAGCAAGCCCGACCACGCGCAACATGCGGGTTTCATCCAGGCCCGCTGCCACGAGCTCGCGGCGCGCCGCGTTGGCGCGATCGGCAGACAGCTCCCAGTTGCTGTAGCCACGCTCGCCGCCCGGAAACGGAGTCGCGTCGGTATGTCCGGAGAGACTGATCCTGTGTTCCGAACCGCCCAGGGCGCGCCCGATCTCGCGCAGGATCTCGCGTGTGTACTCCTTCATCTGCGAGCGCCCCGAGTCGAACATCGGCCGATTCTGTTCGTCGACGATCTGGATGCGCAGGCCCTCAGTTGTGATGTCCAGGCGGATCTGATTGGCGAGCTGGGCCAACTGGGCGTTGCCGCTGATCATCTTTTCGACTTTTTGCTTGAGTTCCTGCAGATGCGCGCGCTCGGCGCGAATCGCCTCCGCCTTGGCAGCCTGCAGGTTGTAGGTCTTCTTGTCCTTGGGGCTGTCGGACTGGTTGGTCTGGCCGGTCGCGCGCGTCAGGTCGCGCCCGCCTCCCTTGAGGATCGATGAGCTGTCGCCGCTGCCGGTACCGCCCTGCATCGCAACCTTTAGCGGCGACGAGAAATAGTCGGCAATACCCTTCAAGTCACCCTGGGCAGTCGACCCCAGCAACCACATCAGCAGGAAGAACGCCATCATCGCCGTCACGAAGTCGGCGTAGGCAATCTTCCAGGCTCCGCCGTGGTGGGCGTGACCGCCCTTCTTGATCTTCTTGACGATGATCGGTTGGAGTTTCTTCGCGTCCCCTGCCATGTCGATTTCCTTTGCGGCGTTCCAACGCCTGCGCTCTACTTCTTGCCCTTGACGTGAGCCTCGAGCTCGGCAAAGGCGGGGCGTTCGGTCGAATACAGGACCTTGCGGCCGAATTCGATCGCCACCTGCGGGGCATAGCCCTGCATGCTGGCGAGCAGCGTGGTCTTGATGCACTGCAGTTCCTTGCCTGCCTCGTCGACCTTTTGCTCCAGCAACCCGGCAAGCGGTTCGAAGATGCCATAGGCAAGCAGAATCCCCAGGAAAGTGCCCACCAGCGCCGAGCCGATCATTCCGCCCAGGACCGCCGGCGGTTGGCCCACCGATCCCATGGTGTTGACCACGCCAAGAACGGCCGCGACGATGCCGAACGCGGGCAGGCCGCCGGCGAGACGGGTGATCGCCTGCGCCGGCACATGCGCCTCGTGATGGTGTGTCTCGATCTCGCTGTCCATGAGGGACTCGATCTCGTGAGCGTTCAGGTTGCCCGACACCATCATGCGCAGGTAGTCGGTGACGAACTCGGTCACGTGATGATCGCTGCCCACGGTCGGGTACTTCTGGAACAACGGGGAATTGTGCGGATCCTCGACGTCCTTTTCGATGGACATCAGTCCCTCCTTGCGTATCTTCTGCAAGAGGTCGAATAGCAGCGCCATCAGCTCCATGTAGCGCGCCTTGGTGTACTTGCTTCCCTTGAAACACTGGCCGAATCCGGCCAGCGTCGCCTTGAGAGCCTTGGGCGTATTGGTCGCGATCATGGCGCCGATGGCCGCGCCCATGATGGTGGTCATTTCAAAGGGCAGAGCTTTCATGACCACGCCTATGTTGCCGCCGTGGACGATGAAGACCCCGAATATGCAACCCAGGGAGACGACCCAGCCGATGATGACGAACATGCGCAGATCCGCGATGGAAGGTGGCCGCCAACCCGTCGGAGCCGGCGCGCGGATTCACCCCACGCAGGCAGACGGCCGGGTCAGTCGATGCGCAAAGTTACCAACCGGCCCGCGCCCGCCATCCGCCGATGAGTCGGCGCTTTGGCACGCATTTCGGCCTAAAGATTTCTGGCGGGCGGCCACCTGTCCGGCCGCGCTAGCCTGCCCGTTCAGGCCGCCACCGCTTCCAACATGTGCTCCTCACATGCCGCGCCGTGCTCATGTGCCTCGCGAACGGCACGCGTCTTGCCGGCCCGCGAAGGCATGTCGCAAAGGCCGCACACGTAATCGCGGGTGAGTTCGAAAGTGTGGACCACGAAGTGTCCGCCGCACTCGGTGCAGGGAGTGAGGGTGAGCATGCCGGCGTCAAAAAAGCGCGTCAGACGCCAGGCACGCGTGATCGACAGTACCTCGGGCATGCCAAGCAGACCGATGCGTTCGCGATACATCCGGTATGCGCGGATCACCGCCTCGACCCCATCCAGTTCGGACGAGGTGATCAGGGACTGGTAAAGATTCATGAAAAGGGAGGAATGGATGTTCGGCTGCCAGGCCATGAACCAATCCGTCGAGAACGGCAGCATTCCCTTGGGCGGCGACTTGCCGGCAATCTCCTTGTAGAGCTTGAGCAGACGCTCGCGGGAGAGGGTGATTTCCGACTCCAGCACTTGCAGACGTGCTCCCAGATGAATCAGGTCGGATGCGAGCGCGATCTGGCGCGCTTCGCCGAGAACGGTCTTGGTGCGTTTCATGATCAGACCGCCGCTTCGACCGAACGACCAGCCATGAGGATGGCGGCATGCATGCCGGTAGCCTGAGCGTTGTCGGCGTTGCCGGTGTGAGACAGGAGCAGGTTCCAGACAATGCTGTCGTCGAAACGGAAGCGGCACATGAGCATGTTGGAGGCCGCGATCTTGAGCAATTGCCCGGCGGTCAGCTGATCGATGATGCGTGCCACGTCTTCCGACAGCCCCAGGCGCACAAGTGCCTCGGCGCGATCGGAGCGGATCATGTTCTGCGCCAGGATCAGATAGGAAAGGTTGGCGTCGCGGATTTCGTTGATGATGCTCTCGGTTTTCATGATGTTCCCCTCGGTGTCGGTTGGCTGCGATGAATGCTTGTGCAACGCCGTCATCTTCTTCGTGAGCGGGTTTTTGCAACATCGGATGGATGCCGCGAACTCGTGTCGCAATCAGGCATGCGCAATGCATCAGCATCCGCGGCAATTTCAGGAGTGGACGAAACGGCCGCGAATCCTAGGAATGCGGTCGGTACGACCGGGGGTTCATTGCGATGTGTAAGTGGTAGGTAGAGCGCCTACACCAGGTAAAAACTCTTGAGAAAATATATTTGAAACAATCTATAACTCTTTGTATTGTATATGTTTTCAATCACGACAAATCGCTGCGGGGCTCCTTGCGCAAAGGCCTGATGGCGATTTGGCGACCTTGTCTGGCCCTTTTCGGCCAAAGGTGCAATGCCTTGCGCACTTAAGCTTGGCCCTGCCTCCTAGTCGAGGGGACGCAAACATCCATATATAGGAGAACCGCAATGCAAACCATCAACACCAACTCAGCTGCGCTCAATACGCAGCGCAACTTGAGTAATTCGCAGGCCTCGCTCAATATTGCGGTACAGCGCCTGTCTTCCGGCCTGCGCGTCAACAGCGCCAAGGACGATGCCGCCGGACTGGCCATCGCCGAGCGCATGAACGCCCAGGTGCGCGGCATGAACGTCGCGATCCGCAATGCCAACGACGGCATTTCCCTGTCGCAAACCGCCGAGGGTGCGCTGGCCAAGATTTCCGACATCTTCCAGCGCATGCGCGAGCTGGCCGTGCAGTCGGCCAATGCCACCAACAGTGCCGGTGATCGCACCAACCTCAACGCCGAATACCAGCAGATGAGCGCGGAAATCACGCGCGTTATCGCCAACACCTCATTCAACGGCATCGCCATCCTGGCCGGCGGCGCCGGCGCGCAGGTCTTCCAGGTTGGCGCCGGCACCGCGGCCGACAACCAGGTCACCGTCACCACAACGAACCTGAGCACTGCCGGCCCGGTATTGACGGCAACGACAGCCGCGACCAGCCAGGTCGACACCGCGGCCAACTCGCTGACCGCGATCAACAACCTGGACGCCGCCATCGACGTGGTCACGTCCCAGCGCGCCCTCTACGGCGCGGCGCAGAACCGTTTTGAAGCGACCATCTCGATCCTGCAGACTTCCAGCGAGAACAATGCGGCCTCGCGCGGGCGCATCGTCGATGCCGACTACGCCAAGGAAAGCGCCAGCCTCGCGCGCGCGCAGATCCTGCAGCAGGCCGGGACAGCCATGCTTGCCCAGGCCAACCAGTTGCCCAACAACGTGCTGACGCTCCTGCGCCAGTGAACCTTGCAGCGGGCGCGCAAGCGCCCGCCCAAGGGCGTGCCGGCCGACCCCCTCGCGGTCGGTGCGCCACTGACCTGCCGTCTGTCAAGGCGGCGGGCAGTCGTGCGCGCTTCCGACGCTCCAAAAGGGAGCGCGCACGACTGTCCTGCAAACGCTGAGAGGTCCCGGCCTAAAGTTTCCGCAACCAAGCACCGATATAGCCAGCAACGGCGGTGGGAATCGAGCTTCACGGTTCCCGGCCAAAGTTGCAGACCTAAAGGGATCCTCCCGGCCCTTCAAGGGTCGCGAAAGGCGATTTCGGACCGTTTAGGTCTGCCTGACTTTCCCCATACCGGGTTTTCAGCCAAGACAGGAGATACATCATGCAAGCGATCAACACCAACCTCACGGCGCTCAATGCGTCGCGCAACCTGGGCGCCTCGCAAGGCTCCCTCAACACCGCCGTGCAGCGCCTCTCTTCGGGCCTGCGCGTCAACAGCGCCAAGGACGATGCCGGTGGACTGGGCATCGCCGAGCGCATGAATGCCCAGGTGCGCGGCATGAACGTCGCGATTCGCAATGCCAACGACGGCATCTCGCTGGCGCAGACCGCCGAGGGCGCGTTGACCAAGGTGGCCGAGATGTTCCAGCGCATGCGCGAACTGGCCGTGCAGTCGGCCAACGCCACCAACAGCTCCGGCGACCGCACCAACCTCAACACCGAATACCAGCAGATGAGCGCGGAGATCACCCGCGTTATCGCCAACACCTCGTTCAACGGCATCGCGATCCTGGCCGGTGGCGCCGGCGCGCAGGCCTTCCAGGTCGGTGCCGGTACGGCGGCCAGCGATACGATCACGGTCACGACCACCAACCTGAGCGCGGCCGGCGCGGTCCTGACTGCGACCACGGCTGCGACCAGCCAGATCGACACTGCCGCCAACTCGGCGACCGCGATCAACAACGTGGACCTGGCAATCGACGCCGTCAGCGCCCAACGCGCCCTGTTTGGCGCCGCGCAGAACCGCTTCGAGTCAACCGTCTCGGTGCTGCAGACCTCCAGCGAGAACAACGCTGCAGCGCGGGGCCGCATCATCGATGCCGACTACGCCAAGGAAACCGCGGCCCTGTCGCGCGCGCAGATCCTGCAGCAGGCCGGTACCGCGATGCTGGCGCAGGCCAACCAGTTGCCGCAGAACGTCCTGACCCTGCTGCGCTGATGCTTGAACTCCGCGCGCAAGTGCGGAGCGCGCGGCGTCCGTCCCCCTCCCGGACGCCGTGCACTGACCCGCTGCCTATGGGCAGCGGGCAGTCGGATGGGACCGGGCCTGCCCCGGTTCCATCCGACTGTTCTAACCGCAAGGAACGGGTGCACCGGCAGCTGCAGCATGCTCCGGGCACCGAGACGTGATGACCCAAGTGCTTGCGCTGACCGCGGTGCACGCAGCCGCTCCGAATCCTCCGCACGCCGCGGCGCGTGCAGCCTCGCGCGCACCGCCGGCAACGGCCGCCGGATCCGAGGCATCCGCTGCGGACCGGGATGTGCCGGAGGCGGTGAATGCCGCCAATCGCGCCCTGGCGATGGAGTCGACGCGCCTGCGCTTCGACATCGATTCCAGCAACGATCGCATGATTGTGCGCATCGTCGATGGCGAGACCGGACAGGTCCTGCGGCAGATGCCTTCGGAGGAAATGCTCGCCCTCGCGCGCCGCCTGGACCGTATCCAGGGCATGTTGCTGCGCGACAACGTCTGATCGGATACCCCTCATGGTCGCACTGGTCTCTGGCACCAACCTCGACGTCAACACGCTGGTCAACCAGCTGATGGCGGCCGAGCGCGCCCCGCTTGCGGCCATGAAGAGTACGCAGACCAAGTTCGAGGCGCGCATTTCGGCCTTTGGCCGCTTGAGCTCAGCCTTGGCGCCGCTCTCGGATGCTTCGCGCAAGCTGGAGCTGGCCGACACCTTCCGCCCGGCCAAGGCGGCGCTTGCCAACAGCGCCGTAGCCCAGGTCAGCGCCGGGCCCACGGCGCAGCCCGGCACCTATTCGGTGGAGGTACGCAATCTGGCGCAGGCAAGCAAGCTTGCGTCGCAGGCCTATTTCGCCGCGGATGCGGTGGTCGGCACCGGAACAATCAATATCCAGTTCGGCACCTTCGCCGCCGGCATCTTCAACGCCAACGCGGAACGACCGGCAGTCGACATCGCCATCGGTGCAGCCAACAACACCCTGGCGGGAGTCCGCGACGCGATCAATCAGTCCAACACGGGAGTACGCGCAAGCATCGTCAACGACGGCAGCGGCTTTCGCCTGAGTCTGACCGGGCCCGAAGGCGCGGCCAACAGCCTGCGCATCAGCGTCTCCGACGGCGATGGCGGCAACACCGATATGACCGGCCTGTCGCAACTGGCATTCGATCCCGCGGCCCTCGTGGGAGCCGGACGCAACCTGACGCAGAACCTGGCGGCACAGGACGCCCTCCTGGTGGTCGACGGCATCCAGGTCACCAAGGCATCGAACACCGTCACCGACGCGATCGCAGGGGTGACCCTCAACCTCACCGCGACCAATACCGGCAGCCCGACCAGCCTCACCGTCACCCGCGACGGCGAGGCCGTCAAGACGGCGCTCGAGGCATTCGTCAAGGCGCATAACGACCTGCACAAGACCGCCCGCGACCTGACCTTCTATGACGCCGCAACCCGCAATGGCGGGGCGCTGCAAGGCGATGCGGCGGCGCGCGCCTTGCAGTCGCAGGTACGCTCGGCGCTGACCTCTGCGATCGCCGGGCTCGGCGGCAGTCCGTCGCGCCTCTCCGAGGTGGGCCTGACACTGCAGCGCGACGGCACCCTGGCCCTCGACGGCGCCAAGCTGAACCAGGCGCTGGCAAACCCCGCATTCGACCTGGCGCCGCTCTTCGGCCCCGCGGGTCGCTCGGCGGACGCACGCATGCGCTTCACGGCGGCCACCAGCGACACACCGACCGGCGACTACAGCGTCAACATCACCCAGGCGGCCACGCGCGGCGCGCTTGCGGGCTCCGGTTCGGCCAACCTCACCATCAGCGCCGGCATCAACGATCGCCTCGACCTTTCGGTCGACGGCCGCGCCGTCAGCGTCACGCTGGCAGCGGCCAACTACGCGAGCGCCGACGCGCTGGCCGCCGAAGTGCAGTCGCGCATCAACGGCGCCCAGGTGATGCGCGACAACGGTACCGCGGTGCTGGTCACACAGGTCGCCGGCGTGCTGACGATCCGCTCGGCCGTCTTCGGCAGCACCTCCGCCGTCACGGGAGCATCCGGCAATGCCGCTGCCGGCCTCTTGGGCGGCGCCGGCGTCGAAAGCGCCGGTGTGGATGTGGCCGGCACGATCAACGGCATCGCGGCCACCGGGGGCGGGCAGTTGCTGGCGGCGGCCAACGGATTGCGCGTTACGGTCACTGCCGACGCGCCGGCCAGCCTGGGAACGCTCACCTTTACCCGCGGCCACGCCGCGGTACTGCGCAGCGCGCTCGAGGCCATGACCGCGCAGAACGGCACCATCGGCGCGCGTACCAGTGGCCTTGCCACCAGCGTCAAGCGGGTCGTCGCGCAACAAGAGGCATTTGAGAACCGCATGAGCGCTGTCGAGAAGCGCTACCGCGCGCAGTTTTCGGCGCTCGACGCGATGCTCGCGCGCATGAACACCACCAGCAGTTTCCTCTCCCAGCAGCTGGCCGGTCTGGCCACGCAATCCAACAATGGTCGCTGATGTTGTCAACTTCGCCGCGCCGCCGCCGATAACAAGGACATCTCCACATGCCGCGTAAGGAAGTCATGTTCGCCCAGCCCCTCAGTGCCGCCGCGGTCTACGGTCGCGTCGCCGTCGAAACCGGAATCGCCGATGCGCAGCCCGTGCAACTTCTCATCATGGTCTACGAAGGCGCCATCGAGGCGCTGGCACGCGCCGCCGGCCTGATGCGCGCCGGAGACGTGCCGGCCAAGAACGCTGCGATTACGCGCGCCATCCGCATCATCGACGAAGGGCTCAAGGCAACCCTGGATCACCGCGCCGGCGACATCGGCGCGCGCCTGGCCGAACTCTACGACTACATGACCCACCGCCTGCTGCTGGCCAACCTGCGCAGCGACGCCGCGTTGATCGACGAGGTGCGTGAGCTGCTGGTCGAGATAAAGGGCGCCTGGGATGAAGTCGCGAACCGCGACCGGGCGAAAGCATGAGCGTGGGCAACATCGAGTATTACTCCCGGGTCGCCGATGCCAGCCGTGACATGCTGGCGGCAGCGCGAGCCGGCGACTGGGACGCGCTGGTGAGCGCTGAAGAGGAGTGCGCACGGCGCATTGCCGACTTGAAGCAAGGCGGCCTCCAGGAACCGGTGGGAGAAGGCGAACGCGCCGGCCGCATGCGCTTCCTTTCCGAGATGCTCGATCACGACGCCGAGATCCGTGAACTCACCCTCCCCTGGCTGCGGCAGCTTGAAGTCTTTATCGCCGGCGCGACCCGCGAGCGACGCCTGCGCGACGTGTACCAGGCGTAGCTCCCGCAGCGGCGGAACGCCGAAAAGAGCGGACGTGGCGGTTGTTTTCAGGACATGGCCGGACGTGCAGTTCGCTAGCATCCCTCCATGACCGCACGTACCGACATCCGCCCCGAGACAGATGGCCCCGCCAACGACGAATTCCGCCTGCGCGCGGCCGTTGAGATCGAGACGATCCTCAAGAACATCGTCGCACGCCGCCTGCTTGTCACCCTCTATTACGGCGCCGACCGATTCATCGTCTCGACCCTCCTGGCCGCCGATGCGCGCTCCGGGGTGACACTCGACGCCGCACGCGACGATGCAACCACGCTGGCGATCACCACCAGCCCGACGGTGACCGCAATTACGTTTGTCGACCAGATCAAGACCCAATTCACACTGCGCCAACTGCGCTCCGCAGCGTATACCGGCAAGCCGGCGATCAGTGCGCCGCTGCCGGACTCGATCCTGCGCCTGCAGAGACGCGAGAGCTTCCGTGTCGCCCCGCCCAGGTCGGCAGGCCTCACGATCAGCGTGCCGTTACCGGGGCGCGCACCAGCCTCGTTTACCCTCGGCGACCTGTCGGTCGGCGGCTTGGCCGTCCTGACCGGTCCACCAATACGCGAGTTCGTTCCCGGCGCTGTCTTCGACGACTGCAGCCTCACGCTACCAGAGCACGGTACGATCAAGGTAGCGCTGCAGGTACGCAACCAGCGCCCCGCCGGAACCGATAGCGGACTGCGCTACGGTTGCCGCTTCCACAACCTGGCCGGGACAGTGGCCAGCGTCATCCAGCGCAGCATCAACGAACTGCAGAAACTCGCCCGCACGACCACGCGCTAGCCGGGTACAGGTTCTTCACGCCTTTGCGATAGTCGCGTCGTGGTCGCGACCGCAGAGCGGACTCGGCCATGTAACGTGCCGCTTGCGGGCTTGCCGATCAGACGTTCATGTTCATGATGTCGTTGTACGCCGACACCAGGCGGTTGCGCGCCTGCACGACAGTCTGGAAGCCGATGCTCGACTTCTGCATCGCGATCATGGTCTCCTCCAGGCTCACCGATTCGTCACCGAGTTGAAAGCGACGCCCCAGGCTGTTGGCTTCGGCCTGCGCGTGATTGACACTCTCCAAGGCGCGCGCAAGCGCCTGTCCGAACCCGCCACCTGCAGCCGTCACGCCGCCGGACGCGCCGGCTGGAGTCGACAACGCCACTGCACTGCGCACAGCCGATATCTCGTTCATGCCTTGCTCCTGTCGCGAACTGACGCGCCATTTCGGATGCCAGCATGCTAGCGCTGTCGCCCGCTGCGAGCAGTGCCGAAATGCCGCGCAAAAGCCGCGCTCTTCGGCGCATGCGCACCCTCAAGCCATTCGCATAATCGATTTCGTTCAACCGGGCTATCGCATCGCGCACCGACATGGCAGACAACTCGATCTCCGCGCAATCCCAGGGACTGGTGCGTACCGGCAGCGACCTCGCGGCCGGCTGGAACGCCTTGCCGGCACGCAACAAGATTGCCAGCATGGTGGGGGCGGCGGCCGCGATTGCGATCCTCGCTGCGGCGTGGATGTGGAGCCGCACACCGGATTACCGCGTGCTGTTCGCCCAATTGCCCGACAAGGACGGCGGCGCCGTCATCGCTGCGCTCAACCAGAGCGGGGTGCCGTACAAGATGGGGGAAGGCGGTACGATTCTGGTGCCGGGCGAACGCGTCCACGAAACGCGCCTGAAGCTGGCCTCCCAGGGTTTGCCCAAGGGCGGTGCCGGTTTTGACCTTCTGGACAACCAGAAATTCGGCACGACCCAGTTCCAGGAGCAGGTCAATTATCAGCGCGCCCTCGAAGGCGAACTGACACGTTCCATCGTTGCCCTTTCCGCAGTGCAGTCCGCGCGCGTGCACCTGGCGATCCCCAAGCCGTCGGTGTTCATGCGTGAACAGGCGCGGCCGACAGCGTCGGTGCTGGTGTCGCTCGTACCCGGGCGCACGCTGGAAGCCGGGCAGATCGCTGGCATCACCCACCTGGTCTCATCGAGCCTGCCGGACTTGCCTGCCAAGAATGTCAGCATCATCGACCAAAACGGCAAGCTGCTTTCCTCGCAAAACGATGGCGGCGCCGCGGCGCTGGACCCATCCCAGCTGGCCTACGTACAACAGATCGAGCAGGCACATGTGCGTCGCATCATGGAGATCCTGACGCCGCTCTACGGGGCTGAGAACGTGCGCGCACAGGTCTCGGCCGACATTGATTTCAATGTCGCGGAATCGACCTCTGAGAACTTCAAGCCCAACGCCAACCGTGAGCAGTCGGTGGTACGCAGCCAGCAGACCAGCGAGTCGACCAACGGCGCCGGTGCTGCGTCCGGAGTGCCGGGCGCACTCTCAAACCAACCCCCGGGCGGAGCAACCGCGCCCATCGCCGGAGCGGCAACTACCAATCCGCAAGGCGCAACTGGAGGCGCCCCAGGCTCACAGTCGCGCCGCGACTCGGTCACCAACTATGAGATCGACAAGACGATCAAGCACGTGAAATCGGCGGCCGGCGGCATCAAGCGCCTCTCGGCTGCGGTCGTCATCAATCACAAGAAAGTTGCCGGTGCAAAGCCTGGGACTGCGCCGGTGGCCCTGCCCGCCGAGGAGATCGAGAAAGTCACCAAGCTCGTGCGCGACGCAATCGGGTTCTCGACCGACCGCGGCGACTCGCTCAACGTCGTCAATTCGCCTTTCACGCCTCGCGAGGTCGAGGTGCTGCCGGCAGTCCCGCTCTGGCAACAACCTGACACCATGGCAACGGTCAAGGAAGTGGGTAAACATGCCTTGATCGCGGCAATCGTTCTATACGCCGTGCTGGGTGTGCTGCGACCGCTGCTGCGGCAGATTCTGGCTTTCAGCCCGCCGCCGCAGCCCGCGCCGGGCGCCGCCACCCTGGACGACCCGCACGGCACCCCGGCCCTGCCTGCCCCGCCCGATGCGCTTGAAGCCGCGCGTGCCAAGGCCAAGAGCGACCCGCGCGTCGTCGCAAGCGTAGTACGCAACTGGACCGGCGCCAATGGATGACAGCGGAATCGAGGACGGCGCGATTCTCCTGATGAGTCTGGGAGAGGAGGAAGCCGCAGAGGTCTTCAAGTTCCTCAACCCGAAGGAAGCGCAGAAGATCGGGGCGGCGATGGCGCGCCTGAAAAACGTGCCGCACGAGAAGATCGACGCCGTGCTGACCAAGTTCCACGACGAAGTCGACACGCAAAGCTCGATCGGCATGGACTCCGACGCCTACGTGCGCGGCGTACTCAATCGTGCACTCGGAGAAGAGAAAGCCAAGTTCGTGCTCGACCGCATCATGGCCGGCGGCGATACCAGCGGCATCGAAGGTCTCAAATGGATGGATGCGCCCACGGTCGCGGAATTGATCAAGAACGAACATCCGCAGATCATTGCCTCGATCCTGGTGCACCTGGAGCGCGATCACGCCGCCGGCATCCTCAACGGGCTGGATGACCGCCTGCGCGGTGACGTCGTCATGCGCATCGCTACGCTGGACGGCATCCATCCGCAGGCACTGCGCGAGCTCAACGATTCGATCGCAGGCTGGTTATCCGGCAGCGGCAACATGAAGCAGGCGGCCATGGGCGGTGTGCGTACCGCAGCCGAGATCCTCAACTACGTCGGCACTTCGTCCGAGACCGTGATCCTCGACGCGATGCGTGCGGTCGACGAAGAGATCGCGCAGTCGATCACCGATGAAATGTTCGTCTTCGACAACCTGATCGACGTCGACGACAAGGGCATCCAGTCCCTGCTCAAGGAGGTGCAGTCCGACTCTCTGGTGGTGGCCCTGAAGGGGGCCAGTCCGGAGCTGCGCGAGAAGATCCTCAAGAACATGTCGTCACGCGCCGCCGAGACCTTGCGCGAAGACCTCGAATCCAAGGGGCCTGTGCGGGTTTCGGAGGTCGAAGCCGAGCAGAAGGAAATGCTCAAGATTGTCAGGCGCCTGGTCGAAGAAGGCCAAATCATGCTGGGAGGCAAGGGTGGCGAAGACGGCTTCATTTAGGCGCGAGGACGGAATGGTCGACACCTACAAGCCCTGGCAGTTTGCCAGCCTGGCGGCCGATCCGCACACCGGCGGCGCAGCAACGGCGCGCTCCGAGGCCGAACGGCGCGAGGCCGAGGCCGCGCGCAACCAGGCTTATGCCGCCGGCTTTAGCGCCGGGCGTGCCGACGGGCGTGCCGCAGCCGAGGCCGAGACCAACCACTTGAAACGCATCGCCGAGTCGTTCGCGCAGGCTCGTCACCATCTGGAGTCCGAGACCGCGGCGGCGCTGCTGAACCTGGCGGCCGAGATCGCGCGCCACATGCTGCGCGCGGAACTCACCATCAATCCGCAAGCGATTCTGCCGGCCATCTGCGAAGCCACGGACCTGGCGGGCGACGCCGCCCACCCACAGCTGTTCTTGAACCCCGGGGACGTGGACTTCGTGCGCCGGCACCTTGGTGAAGCCCTGGCTGTCTCGCAGTGGCGCCTCATCGAGGACGCCGCCATCGAACCAGGCGGCTGCCGGGTCACCACCACCGACGGTGAAGTTGACGCGACTCTCGCGACACGCTGGCGGCGTGCCGCTGCGATGCTGGGCGTCGACACTGCGGGACGTCGCACGGACCTGGAATGAGTGACTCAGACACCAATCCGTGGCCGGCGTTCCTGGCGCAATGCCGCGCGCATCTTTCGTCGGCCCCGCCGCTGGAGGCGCGTGGCAAGCTCACGCGTGTCGCCGGCCTGGTCATGGAAACAGTCGGGCTGCGCCTGCCGGTAGGCAGTTCATGCCTGGTGGCCCAGGACGGCATGAATCCGGTCGAGGCCGAAGTGGTTGGATTCTCCGGCAATCGCCTCTATCTCATGCCGACCTCGGATATCCACGGGCTGGCGCCGGGTGCGGCGGTGATTCCTGCAGACACGCAGTTCATGCCGCCGCGCTTCGGCGCGGACAATCATCCTTGGCGCCGCAGCGAGGATCGCACCAAGCACCTGCCGGTAGGAGATGCCCTGCTCGGACGCGTCCTTGATGCCCAGGGACGCCCGCTGGATTCCCTGGGGCCGCTCGACGCCATGGTCCGCGCCCCGCTTTCGGCACGGCCGCTCAATCCCATCGACCGCGCGCCGGTCAGCAAAGCGCTCGACACCGGCGTGCGCGCGATCAATGCCCTGCTCACCGTCGGACGCGGCCAGCGCATGGGCCTGTTCGCCGGCTCCGGCGTGGGCAAGAGCGTTCTGCTTGGCATGATGGCGCGCTACACCGATGCCGATGTAACCGTGGTCGGATTGATCGGCGAGCGCGGTCGCGAGGTCAAGGAATTCATCGAGGAGTCGGTGGGGCCGGAGGGCCTTGCACGGGCGGTCGTCATCGCCGCGCCTGCGGACGCGCCACCGCTCCTGCGCATGCAGGGTGCCGCCTACGCAACCACCGTGGCGGAACATTTTCGCGACCGTGGCCGCCATGTGCTCCTCATCATGGATTCACTGACCCGCTACGCCATGGCGCAGCGCGAAATCGCACTGGCGATAGGCGAGCCGCCGGCGACCAAGGGCTATCCGCCGTCGGTTTTCGCGAAACTGCCGCAATTGGTGGAGCGCGCCGGCAATGGCACCCATGGTGCCGAGGGCGCCGGCTCGATCACCGCCTTTTATACCGTCCTGACAGAAGGCGACGACCCCCAGGATCCGATCGGCGACGCGGCTCGCGCCATCCTCGACGGTCATATCGTGCTGTCACGCGACCTCGCGGAATCCGGTCACTACCCGGCGATCGACATCGAGCAGTCGATCAGCCGCGTCATGGCCTCATTGGTCCCGCCTGAACAACTCGCCCGAGCGCGGCGCCTCAAGGCTCTGATATCGCGCCTGCGGCGCAACCGCGACCTGATCAATGTCGGCGCCTACGCGGCCGGCAGCGACCCGCTGCTCGACCAGGCTATTGCGCTGGAAGCGCGGCTCAATGCCTTTTTGCAGCAGGACATGCACGAGCATGCCTCCTGGCAGCAATCGGTGGCGCAGCTGGGCGAATTGCTGAGCAGCACCGACCCCTGATCCACTAAGGCAAATTCGCATGGCACGTGCATTCGCAACCCTGATCGAACTGTCGCAGCATCGCTCTGACGCAGCGGCCGTCCAGATGGCGCAGCTGATGCGCCGGCACGAAGAATCGTGCAAAAAGCGCGACGTGCTGTCTTCGTATCGCAATGAATACCAGGCGCGCATGGACGAGGCTGCACGACGCGGCGCCGGTGGCGCCGTGCTCGAGAACTTCCGCGCCTTTGTCGAACGCCTCGATGAAGCGGTGGCCCAACAGCAGGTCGACGCAGATTTCTGGAATCAGCGCCTCGCGGAGGCGCGCGCTCGCTGGCAAGGCGAGTGTCGTTCGCTGAGCGCCTACAGCGCGCTTGCGGACCGTCGCACGGCCCAGCAAACGCTGCATGAGCTCAGGCGTGAACGGCGCGCCGAAGATGAGTTCGCTGCACGCTGCCGCCCATCTTTCAATCACTAGTCCAATCACCTGCTGCGAGGAGTGTCCATGTCCACCAGTCCTGCCAACCTGGTTCTATCCAAGGCGTCAGCCGAACCTCCGCCCGGAGCCGCACGTGTCGGCCCGGTCGGCGCGCCCTCCGGATTCGATGACGCCCTGCGCAGCGCGCAGGGCGCCGCCGGTCGCGACGCCGCAGACGGCGGCCACGACGGCGAAAAACTGGCCGATACGCCGCCCACCACGGATGCCGCCAGGACAGTGACCGATGCCTCGGATTCTGCCTCCGTACCCGCGCCGCCTGCGACTGATGCACCGATCGTCGTCGACGCGGGCCTCTTTGCGAAGATGGCGACAGTTGCGCTCAAATCCGACGGCAGGGCCGAGCCCGCCGGGGCAGGAGTCACCCGTGGGTTGCCGGCCGTACAGGCCGGCGGCGGTGCAACGCCTGTCGACGCCGAACTGAGCCTCGCGGCGACCGCGAACCTGCCGGCCGTGCCCCCACTGGCGCAGCCCTCCGCGGCCGTCGCAGGTTCGCCGCAGTCCATCAAATCGGCAACCCGCGAAGCGCCCGGAGAAGCGGCGCTCGCGTTGCGCGAATTCAGCCGCATGCAATTTCGTGCACACGAACCCGTTCCGGCGGGGATCGCAGAACGAGCCGATGCCGCTTTGCTGCACATGGCGGAGTCGGCAGACAACGGGGCTCCAGAAGCACTCGAGGCTTCAACGGCGCCTGCCCGTCCCATGGCCGGCGACACCTCCGTCACCGCTCCGCTTGCGTCGCGCCAGGACACCACTGCGTCACCGGCGCGCCTTGCCATCGAAGCGCCGGTCGGAACCGCGCGCTTTATCGATCAGGCAGCGCAGCGTGTCACATGGATGGCCAGGAATGGTGTCGAACACGCGGAAATCCGCGTACGACCGGCCGACCTGGGACCAATCACGGTACGCATCGAGCTTACGAACAACGAAGTACTGGTGAATTTCGCGGTCACCCAGCCCGATACACGCGTCGCGGTCGAGGATGCGCTGCACCGCCTGGAGGAAATGCTGGCGGAGAACGGCCTGGCCATGTCCGGCGCCAACGTCGGTGCTCAGGGCTTTGGCGACGATGAGTCCGCCAAGTCGGAGCAGTCATCGGCAGGTGGCAGACCAGCATCGGTCCGCGAAAGCGGCGCCTCCGAAGGCGTCGCGACTGCCCGCAGGCTGCCATCGGCGCGTGGCTTGGTCGATACGTTTGCGTGACCCATGCGTGAGTTTGATCCGGTGTGAGCAGCACCGGATTCCTGCACCTATTCCGGCAATAGACGAAAAGACCGTGGATCAACAATGACGTGGTCGGATGCCTCTGCGACGCGCCCCACCCAAGGGAGTATGCGGCGCCGGGCGACCGGATCGTCACCTGTTATGAGGGTAGCAAATGGCAAACGCTCAAGCCGCGACTGCGGGAGATGTTCCCGCAGCGCCCAAGAAGGGCAAGAAACTGCTGGTAATCATCCTGGCGCTGGTGGTGCTCCTTGTCGCCGGGGGCGGCGCGGCGGCCTTTTTCCTGATGAAAAAGGGTAATCCCAAGGCCAAGGAGGAAGTCAAGAAAGTCGAGCGCAAGCCCCCGATTTTCGCGCCGCTGGAACCGTTCACGGTAAATCTGAACGACCCGGGGCGCGAGCACTACCTGCAGATCGGACTCACCTTCGAAGTGACCGGCCAGGACGTGGCCGATGCGATCAAGGCACAGATGCCGCTGGTGCGCAGCCGCGTCCTGCTGCTCCTGACCAGCAAAGGCGCCGAGGAGCTAGCTTCGCCACAGGGCAAGGCCAAGCTCGCAGGCGAGTTGGTCGGACTCGCCCGCGCCACCATGCATCATTCCAAGGTCCCCAGCGCACAGGAAGAGGACCGCGGCGTCCACGACGTGCATTTTTCCTCCTTCATCATTCAGTAGTCCCAAGCGCATGTCCACCGAAGTACTCTCGCAGGACGAAGTCGACGCCCTCCTCAAGGGGGTCAACGGCGACGAGGAGCCGGAGGTTGAGGCCGACGCGGGCACAGGCCCACGCCCGTACAACCTGGCGACCCAGGAACGCATCGTCCGTGGACGCATGCCGACCCTGGAGATCATCAACGAGCGCTTTGCGCGTCTCCTGCGCGTCGGTTTGTTCAACTTCATGCGCAAGAGCCCGGAGATCTCGATCGGGCCGATCAAGACAATGAAGTATGGCGAGTACGTACGCAACCTGGTCGTGCCTACCAACCTCAACATCGTCGCCCTGAAGCCGCTGCGCGGCAATGCGCTTGTCATCTTCGATCCGGTGCTGGTCTCCACGGTCATCGACAACATGTTTGGCGGCGACAGCCGCTTCCTCAACCGCATAGAGGGGCGGGACTTCAGCACAACGGAGATGCGCATCGTCACGCGCATGCTCGAGGTGGTCCTGGACACCTACAGTCGCGCCTGGCAACCCGTGTACCCGCTCAAGTTCGATCTTGTGCGCTCCGAGATGCACACCCAGTTCGTGACCATTGCAACGCCCTCCGAAGTGGTCGTCACGACCACCTTCGCGGTCGAATTCGGCTCGGCCGGTGGCGAAATCCATGTCTGCGTCCCATACGCGACGTTCGAACCGATCCGCGACCTGCTCTACAGCAGCACCCAGGCCGACAGTGCCGAACCCGACACCCGCTGGATGAAACTTCTCACCCGCGAAGTGCAGAACGCCGAAGTCGAGGTCACGGCCCAGCTGGCGCGCGCCCCGGCGACGCTGGCGCAGGTCCTCGGCATGCGCCAGGGCGACATCATCAATCTCGATATCAAGCCGACCCTGACCGCCGAAGTCGACGGTGTGCCGATCTTCGATTGCCGTTATGGAGTCATTAACGGCCGCTACGCGCTCAAAGTTGAGCGCACCATCCAGTTGAGCCCCAACGAAACCAATCCCGGAGATGCCCATGTCTGAACCCGCTGCCGCCAACGTCTCCGCCGAGGACGACTGGGCCGCCGCCATGGCCGAGCAGGCCGCCTCCGACACGCCCCTGGCCGGGCCTGCTGCGGCGCCGCGCCCGGCCGCCGAGATGTTCCAGGAGTTCAGTCCCGGCACCGGCGGGGGTCAGGCCAATGACATCGGCATGATCCTGGACATTCCGGTGCAATTGTCGGTGGAACTTGGACGCACGCGCATCCCCATCAAGCAGATCCTGCAGCTGGCGCAGGGCAGCGTCGTCGAACTCGACGGCCTGGCAGGTGAGCCCATGAATGTGCTCATCAACGGCTGCCTGATCGCGCAGGGCGAGGTGGTGGTCGTCAACGACCGCTTCGGTATCCGCTTGACCGACATCATCACGCCCTCGGAGCGGATTCGCAAGCTCAATCGCTGATCGACTTTGCCTGCTCCACCATGCGCCCCTATTCCCTGCTCACCATAGCTGCGTCACTGCCGCTCATGGCACACGCCGGCGAGCCCGTACCTGGGCCCGCGGGCATG
>JBJXGS010000173.1:0-11639 GCA_046160545.1 Burkholderiales bacterium | reverse complement strand
CGCGGGTGCGGCGTTCGCCGCATCGTCCTGGCCGGCTCGTTCGAGGCGCCGGATCCGGGTGACGCGCCGACCTCGCCCTACGCGGCTGCCAAGGCCGCTTCGCACATCTATGCGCGGCTGTTCCATGCGGTCTATGGGCTGCCGGTGGTGCAGGCGCGCATCTTCATGACCTATGGCCCCGGGCAGCCATCCACCAAGTTGCTTCCGACGATCACGCGCGAGTTTCTGGCCGGCGTGGCACCGCGACTTGTCAGCCCGCATCGGCCGGTCGACTGGATCTACGTCGACGATGTCGTCGATGGCCTGATTGCATTGGCTGAGGCGCCGGGGGTCGAGGGGCGCGTGGTCGATATCGGCAGCGGTGTCCTCACCACCATCGGCGAGCTGGCCGCTGTGCTGCAGCGGCTGTGCGGTGCCACGGTAAGTGCGCAGATCGATGCGGGTGCAGCGCGCGGCGCGGAACGGGTCGCGGTGGCCGATCTGGCAGTCACCCGCACCCTGATCGGCTGGCAGCCGCGCCTGGACCTCGACGCCGGGCTGGACCGTTGGGTGGCACACTGCCGCCAGCGGGAGGGCCGCAATGACAGCTCTGCCACGAACACTGACTCACGCTGTCCCTAAACAGGAGCTTGCCATGCGCGGACGACAGGTCTTGATGGAAACGCTTCTCGCGCATGGCGTCGACCGCATCTTCGGCAACCCCGGCACGACCGAGAGCCCGCTCTTGGACTCGCTGGCCGACTATCCGCAGATCGAATACGTGGTGCACCTGCACGAGGGGGTGGCCGTGGGCGCCGCCAACTTCTACGCGCAGGCCAGCGGTCGGACCGCCTTTGTCAACCTGCACGTGGCGCCGGGTCTGGGCAACGCGATCGGCATGATCTACAACGCGCTCAGGAATTCGTCGCCCATGGTTGTGACCGCGGGACAGCAGGACACCCGCATGCGCCTGCGTGATCCGGTGCTCGGCCACGACCTGGTCGCGCTGGCGGCGCCGGTGGTGAAGTGGAGCGCGCAGGTCGAGCGCGCCGACGAACTCGGTCCGGTGCTTGCGCGCGCCTTCAAGATCGCCCGCGAGGCGCCGGCCGGGCCGGTCTTCGTTGCCTTGCCGATCGACGTGCTTGAGCAGGAAACTTCGGTTGCGCCGGGCCAGCCCGGAACGCTCCATGCCCAAGCACAGGCCGACCCTGCCGGCATCGACGCGATGGCCGGGCTTTTATTGCAGGCGAAGAATCCGGCCATCGTCGCCGGCGACGACATCGCGCGCGCGGCGGCAAATGCAACCCTTGCGCGCCTGGTCGAGCGTACCGGCGCCGCCGTGTGGTTCGAGGGCCTGCGCGCCCGCAACGCCTTTGCCACCGCGCACGCGGCCTACCGCGGCACGCTTGCCTTTGATGCACGTGGCATCGCCGCGCAACTCGGTGCTCATGACCTCGTGCTGCTTGCCGGCGGACCGTTCTTCGAAGAGGTCTGGTACGCGGAGGGCTCACCGTTCGCACCCGGCACCCGCGTTCTGCAGATCGAGGAGGCGCCGCGCCGCCTGGCCTGGAACTTTGTCCTCGACGCCGGCGTGATCGGCGCGATGGGGCCGGCGCTCGGCGCGCTGGCTGCGGCCGTGGAACGCGGGGCGACTCCCGCCTTCGCCGCAGCAGCGGCGGCGCGCCTGGACGCACTGGGAGCACAAAAGGCTGTCGAGGACGGCGCCTACAAGGCACGCCTTGCCAAGTCATGGGAGCGCATCCCGACATCGATGCCGCGCGCGCTGGCCGAGATCCGCGCCGGTACGCCGGCCGATGCGATCGTCGTCGACGAGACCATCACCGCCAACCTGGACCTGTTCGCCAACTTCAGCTTCGCCGGGCCCAACGACTATTTCAGCGGACGCGGCGGCGGCATCGGCCAGGGTGTGGCCGGCGCGCTCGGCGTGGCGCTGGCCCGGCCCGACCGACCCGTGCTGTGCGTCTCGGGCGACGGTTCGGCGATGTATTCGATCCAGGCATTGTGGACAGCCGCGCACCATGGGCTGCCGATTGTTTTCGTCATCCTCGCCAATCGCGAATACCGTGTGCTCAAGCACAACCTCGACGCCTACCGTCAGCGCTTCGGCACCGAGGCCAGCGGTCCCTACGCGCACATGGACCTGAAGGTACCCGCACTCGGGTTCGTCGAAATGGCGCAAGGCATGGGTGTGGCCGGAACGCGGGTAACGCGCGCCGGCGACATCCGCGCCGCCGTGGCCGAGGCGTTCGCCGCCGGGGCACCGCGCCTGGTCGAGGTCGAGATCGAAGGCAAGCGTTGATGCCCGTTCGGCCTTATTCGTAGGTCAGCGCGCCACGCCCCAGCAGAGTGCGCGCCGGGATGGCCGCGAAAATCGATTCGACCTCGGTGAATGGCGCGCGGAGTAGATTCGGGCATTCAGTGATTGCCATCCGAGGTGCCCATGGCCGAATCTCGACGACTGCCCGAGGCCGCGCTGACGGCCCTGCGCGAGGGCCGCACCCTCGAGGCCGTGCACATCGTCCGCGACAAGTTCGGGGTCGGACTCAAGGAAGCCAACGACCTTGTGCAGGAGTCGCTAGCGCGCGACCCGCGGTCCCTGGGGGGCGGCCCGGCGAACATGCGCGAAGCGCTGGGTGACTACCTCGCCAGTACTTCGAAGTTCCCCCTGGCGGCGGGGTTCGGCGCCGGCGCCTTCGGGCTGTGGGTCTTTGGTACGTACTTTCCGAACGTTGGTCAGGATTACGATCCCGGTGTGATGGTGCTGGTCGCGATGGGCATTCCGATGGTCGTCATGGCGGCCGTGCTCATGATCTGGGCGCGGCGCTGGCGGGCCAGGCGCGCGGCGGGGAACACACCGGGCGAGACCGCTGGGCGCGTCGCCGCGGCATCCGTCGCCGGCCGCGGAAGTGTTCCCAGGCAGGGGGTTCTACCGGACGCGGCGCGGGCGGCGCTGGATCGCGACGATCCGATCGCCGCCATCAAGGTCGTTCGCGAGGTACACGGCCTGGGGCTGGCGGAGGCCAAGGCCGTGGTGGACGCTGCCATCGTCAAGCCTCGCGGCGGGCGCTGACGCAGCCTTGGCCGCACCTGGCAGACGTTTTGCCAGGCGACCCAGCAGCACCGGAAAGCCCGGATCCGCAGTCCGCGCATGGCGGGCCGCGTCAGTTTGGCCATGTGTACCGGGAAGTAAGCTGCCAAACCCCCTCTGATCCGCAGCTTGGCATTTTGCAGCCGGCCTAGCATCGCGAAACATGTCGGTGAACGAGGGAAGACCTATGGGTTACAGAACTTTTCTGTGTGTGCCTGTCATTGCGTTCATGATGTCGATGGCGCAGGCGCAGCCGGTTCGCATTGCCGGTTCCGGGGCCACCGTCGGTGCGGTTGAATTGCTGGTCGCGGAATTTCGCAAACTGGCGCCAGCCGCAAATTTCGCGCGCGTCGATGCCATCGGCAGCACAGGCGCGATCAAGGCCGTTGCCAGCGGCGCGCTGCACATCGGCCTGACTTCCCGCTCGCTTTCCGAGGCCGAGAAATCCCTCGACGTCGCGGAAGTCGAATACGCACGTACGCCTTTCGTCCTCGTCGTTCGGGCAGATTCCAAGATCGTGGCCTTGAGCGATGACCAACTCGCGCAATTCATGAGCGGCACGGTGGAATCCGGACCGGACCAGGTTCGTGTACGCCCGGTGCTGCGTCCGGCCAATGACGTGGACACTGTCCTGTTGCGGCGCATGGCGCCCAAGGCAGGGGCCGTCGCCGACCTTGCCCTGAAACGCCCCGGCATGATGGTCGCCACCAACGACCGGGAGGCCGCTGACATGGTCGAGCGAACTGTCGGCGCGATCGGCGCGAATGCGCTCGGCTTGATACTTTCGGAGTCGCGCCGATTGCGCGCCGTTTCCTTGGACGGGATGCAGCCATCGCTATCGGCTTTCGAGACGGGCAAGTATCCCCACCATAAGCGTCTGTTCCTGGTGACCCCGGTCAAGCAACCCATGCCGGCAGAGGCCAGGCGTTTCATCGAGTTCCTTTCGTCGCCGGCGGCAAAGGCCATCCTGCGGCGCACTGGCCATACCGTACCGCCGTTCTGACGCGGGATGCGATGATTTCCGACCGTGCCAGCCGCTCCTTGACGCTGGTCGCCCTGGTGGTGGCCAGTGTGGTCGGCGTTTCGCTGCCAGGCCTGTACCTGTACCAGAGCGTTTCCAGCGAAATTTCGGCCAGCGAGGCGACCGTACGTGCCTATGCGATGGCGATCAATCGGGTGATCAGCCGCCACCCCGATACCTGGCGCTACCAGGAGCAACTGCTCCAGGAGGTGGTCGAACTGGGTACGTATCGCAGCGGGTCCGGCGCCCGCAGTGAAGCGATGCGAATTCTTGGCGCCAAGGGCGAGGAGATTTTTTCGACCGCCGGCCTGCCGCCCGAGCCGCGTGTGGTGCGCCGCGCAGAGATCAGCGCCTCCGGCAACGTCGCCGGCGCAGCCGAATACTCGGTGAGTCTGCGTGGCCTGCTACCCCAAGTACTGGCGGTTTGTCTGCTGGGACTTGCGCTGGGCGGGATGATCTTCGGCGTGCTGCGCTCATTGCCCCTGCGTGCAGTGAATCGCGCGTTTTCCGCCCTGCAACAGGAAGTAACACGCGCCGAGGCGGCGCTGGTTGAAAAAGAGGCGGCCGAACAGACCTTGCGTGACAGCGAAGCCCGCCTGCGCAGGCGAGCAGAGTCGGATCAGCTGCTTGAGGCGCTTGTAGTTGTCGCGAACATGGCGCGCGATCCGGCCGAAGCCATCACTCTTTTTCTCGACCGGCTTTGCGACTTCGCCGGCTGGCCGCTTGGTCACGGGTGCCTCATCGAGGTGTCCGGTGATTTCGCGGTTGCGAGTCGCGACCACTGGCATGGTGTTAGCAGTGGGAACTACAACGAGATCATCAAGGCTGCCAATGGCTACCGGTACCCGCTGAAAGATGGCAATTTCGTCACTCAAATGATTCGCACCGCTGCACCCGTGTGGGTGGAGGATGTCTTGCTCGCAGGACGATTTAGGGCGCTGCGAGAGTCCCTGGGCGGCGAGCAGATGTCCGGCATGTGCTTTCCGATTACCCGGCGCCGCGAGGTCATTGGATTTTTTGAATTCTTTGCCCCCATGGCGGCGAAACCGGACGCGGTGCTTTCCGACCTCATTTTGCGCGCCGGAGCACATGTCGGTCTCGTTGCTGAACGAGTCGCCGCCAGCGGGGAAATCGTCAAGCTCAATGAAGATTTGGAGCGGCGCGTCGTGGAGCGCGGCGCGCAGATGGAACGTGCCAATGCCCTGCTTATGGTACGCAATCGGGAGACCTCGTTGCTGGCAGAAATGACCAGCGTTCTGCAAATTGCCGCGGATCTCAACGAAGCCAGCATGCTGGTGTCGCGCTACCTGCCCGCGGTATTGCCCGGGACCGAAGGCGGCGCCATGTATCTGATGCGCGCGTCGCGCGACAACCTTGAGCGGCTGTCTACCTGGGGACATGCGGACGGCGTCAAAAGCTTTCCGCCCGCGCAGTGCTGGGGAATGCGTCGCGGGCACGCACATGGATCGCGTATTGGCGCCGTTCCATTGACCTGCGCGCACCTGGAATCCGACGCGCAC
The DNA here is from genome assembly GCA_046160545.1 of Burkholderiales bacterium. Lineage (GTDB taxonomy): Bacteria > Pseudomonadota > Gammaproteobacteria > Burkholderiales > JAEUOS01 > JAEUOS01. The sequence goes on along the minus strand of JBJXGS010000173.1, from coordinate 6,010 downwards.
ACGGGCGGCAGCCTGTGCCTGCCTCTGGTGGCACAGGGTGAGTCACTCGGGTTGTTGAATGTGAGCTACATCGAGTCTGGCGATGAAGTACTCTGGAGCGATCGTAACGCCGCCGCGAAGCGTGTGGCGGAGCAGCTGTCACTGGCGCTGGCCAATGTCCGGCTGCGCGAAAGCCTGCGCGAGCAGTCCATCCGCGATACCTTGACAGGATTGCACAACCGCCGCTACCTGGAGGAGTCGTTGAACCGTGAGCTGTCGCGCTGCCTGCGCGACGGACAGCAACTTGCCCTGTTCATGCTCGACGTCGATCATTTCAAGCGCTACAACGACACGCACGGACATGAGGCAGGCGACATCGTCCTGCGCGAGCTCGGCCGGGCATTGCGCGAAAGCGCGCGGGCAAGCGACATCGTCTGCCGCTATGGTGGCGAGGAGTTCACTGTCGTGCTTCCCAACACGAGCGAGCAGGAGGCGAGCGCCTGGTCGGAGCGCCTGATGCGCAGGATCCGTGCAATGGAGGTCCAGCAAGGCAGCCGCTCGTTGCCTGCTGTCACCATCTCGATGGGACTGGCGATCTTCCCGCAGCATGGAGCCGGCGCGGATGCCTTGTTGCAGTCCGCTGATCTTGCCTTGTACGAGGCCAAGCGCGCCGGCCGCGATCGCCTCAAGATCGTGGACATCACGACTGCCAAGAGCGCCCCGGAGCTGGAACACGCAGCCTGAGCCATCAAGCGGCGTAGGCGCCTGATTCGAGGTATCGCAGGTGGGGCACCTGCCACAACTGTTATCGTCCGGTGGTACGCTTGCTGCGTCCAGAATCGATTGTTCCGGCGCCTTTGCGCCACGACTCCAATTTCCCCACGAGGAGAGCCGAGATGATTGCCTATACCTGCCTTGGCACCAACGACCTGCCGCGTGCCAAGGCCTTCTACGACGCCCTGTTCGAAGCCATCGGCATCAAGCGCCTGATGGACTGGGGCGAGCAGGGCGCCGCCTGGGGGCCCGATTTCTCGCAGCCGATGTTCGGCGTGCTCACGCCCTACGACAAGAAGCCGGCCTCGGTCGGCAACGGCACCATGATCTCGATCCAGTGCAAGTCCGAGGCAGAGGTGCGCGCACTGCACGCCAAGGCGCTCGAACTCGGCGGGCGCGACGAAGGTGCGCCCGGGCCGCGCAGCGAGGGCTTTTATGCCGGTTATTTTCGCGACCTCGACGGCAACAAGCTCAACGGCTTCTACATGGCGCTGCCGGCCGGCTGAGTATTGCGCACGGTGGGTCGTGTCGATTGCGGCCCGCCTGCCCGATGTCGTCAGGCCGTGAACGCAGGGCAGCAGAACGCCCGATACGGTTCATGGCTTTTCCGCCAGTTTTTTCAGGTTGGCCAGCCCCGCTTCAAAGTCCGGGCCGACCATCTTGTCGAAACTCATGAAGACCGACATCAGCTTGGACATGAACGGCATCGGCCCGCTCATCGCCCAGGTGACCGTGGTGGCGCCCGCTTGCGGCGCGAGCGTGAACTCGACGCGGTTGGTCGCGGTCATCGGCTCCTTGAATTCAAGCCTTGCCACCACCTTTTGGGGCGCCGCCGACTCGATGATCTCCATGCGTCCCGCGCCGGTGGCGCTGCCCTGCCACGTGTAGGCCGCGCCGACCCCCGCGGTGCTGCTGCCTTCGTAGGTGAGCTTGGTGGTCGGGTCCTTCAACGCCCACGGGTTCCATGTGTTGAAGCCCTTCAAGTCGTTGATCAACGCGAACACCTTGTCGGGAGACGCAGCGATGCTGGTGCTGCGCTCCATGCTGAAGCTGTCGGGTCGGGTGGCGGCGAAGAGCAGCAGCGCTGCCACGGCGATTCCGATGACGAGAGCGATGGTCTTGAGCACGGATTAGTCTCGTTTGTTTATTGCTCGTTTAGCCGGCCGGCATAGGTCTTGGCGCTGCAGCGTACTTGCAACTAGCCGGACCACGCCGACCTGTTCGCGCTCTACGGTGTGGACCGGGACGACGTGCCGGGATGCTTACGGAAGAGGCGGCGCTGGCGGCGTCGTTGACCGCCGGCGCCGCTGCGCAGCAAAGGCGGTCAGCCCAAAGCCGGCCAGGAGCATCGCCCAGCCCTCCGGCTCCGGTATCGGCGGCACCCCGGCGTTGGTGACGTTCAGGCGCACCAGGTCGTTGCCGTAGTCATACTGAACGTTGTACGTGAAGCCCGCGCCGAAGCCGCTGGTCGACACGGCAGCGAAGACGCCGGTCAATGCGCCAGTCGAATCGAGGATCACCATCGAGTCGTTGGTGGCAATCGCGCAGGCGCCGAGGCATTGCAGCGCCAGGGTACCGCCGAGTTGCGCGGTGCCGGTGACGATCAGTGTGTCGAACACGCTGCTGCTGGCGATTTCGATATCGAGTGTGCCCGCGCCGGTCTGCTGGAAGTTGCCGAGCAATGTCAGGGTGCCGGGCGAGGTGCCCGGCGCCACATGACCGGCGTTGATGAGCAGCGTGGCCTGTACCTGGGCGTTGCCCTTGATCAGCCCCGCGTTGTTGAAGTTGCCCGGCAGCGCCAGGGTTCCGCTCAGGGCCTCGATCGTCCCCGGATTGGAAAAGCCGACATTCACACCGATGGTGCTGGTGCCGGCTCCGCCGCTCTTGCGCAGGGTGCCATTATTGACAAAGCTCGAGGCGCTGCCCCCCGCATAGGTCAGGTCGGCATCGGTCTTGAGGTCGAACAGGCTGTTGTTGGTGACCGCAGTGGCGGAAACAAAGCCGGCACGCGCGTCGGTCTGCCAGTTGATGGTGCCGTTGTTGGTCAAGGCGGCGCCGCTGAAGTTCTTGTCGCTAGCGGAATTGGCATTCAAAGTCTGCCCGCTGCCGATCGTCCAGGTGCCGGCCAAAGTGCCGCCGGTCCAGTCGACAGCGCCGTTGAGGACGGCATTGCCGCCGGAAAAAGTGCCTGCGGTGAGCTGCAGGTTGGCCGAGGTGAAGGCGCCGTTGAAGGTGGCGTTGTTGCTGACGCGGTTGATGCCGGCGCCGGTGAACTGGGTGCCGTTGTTGAAGGTTGCCAAACCGCCGACAAAGTCGATCGTACCGCTGGAGGCATCGATGATCCCGCCCTGGTTGACGAAGACGATGTTGCCGCCGACGGTGCTCGTGAGGCTTCCGCCGCTCTTTCGCAGCGTGCCGCTGGCGGCGTTGGTGAAGTTCGAGGCGGTGCCGCCGGCATAAGTCAGGTCGGCGTCGGTCTTGAGGTCGAACAGGCTGTTGTTGGTGACCGCAGAGCCGGAAACAAATCCGGCACGCTCGTCGGTCTGCCAGTTGACGGTGCCGTGGTTGATGAAGGTGACGCCGTTGAAGTTCTTGTCGACGCCGGCATTGGCGTTGAGGGTCTGGCCGCTGCCGAGAGTCCAGGTGCCGGCTAGATTGCCGCCGGTCCAGTCGACCGTGCCGCTGACGGCGGCACCGCCGCCGGAGAAAGTGCCTGCGGTGAGCTGCAGATTGGCCGAGGTGAAGGCGCCGTTGAAGGTGGCGTTGCTGCTGACGCGATTGATGCCGGCGCCGGTGAACTGGGTGCCGTTGTTGAAGGTTGCCAAACCGCCGACAAAGTCGATCGTACCGCTGGCGGCATCGATGATCCCGCCCTGGTTGACGAAGACGATGTTGCCGCCGACCGTGCTCGTGAGGCTTCCGCCACTCTTGCGCAGCGTGCCGCTGGCGGCGTTGGTGAAGTTCGAGGCGGTGCCGCCGGCATGAGTCAGGTTGGCATCCGCCTGCAGGTCGAACAAGCTGTTGTTGGTGACCACAGAGCCGGAAACAAAGCCGGCACGCTCGTCGGTCTGCCAGTTGGCGGTACCGTTGTTGATGAACGTGACGCCGTTGAAGTTCTTGTCGCCGCCGGCCTTGGCGTTGAGGGTCTGGCCGCTGCCGAGAGTCCAGGTGCCGGCTAAATTGCCGCCGGTCCAGTCGACCACGCCGTTGATGACGGCATCGCCGCCGGTGAAAACGCCTGCGGTGAGCAGCAGGTTGGCCGAGGTGAAGGTGTCGTTGAAGGTGGCGTTGTTGCTGACACGATTGACGCCGGCGCCGGTGAACTGGGTGTTGTTATGGAAGGTTGCCAAACCGCCGGCGAAATCGATCGTGCCGCTGGCGGCATCGATGGTCCCGCCCTGATTGACGAAAAAGATGTTGCCGCCGACGGTGCTGGTGCCAATCCCGCCGCTCTTGCGAAACATGCCGCCGGCGCTGTTGGTGAAACTCGAGGCGTTGCCGCCGGCATAAGTCAGGTTGGCGTCCGCCTGCAGGTCGAACAGGCTGTTGTTGGTGACCACAGAGCCGGAAACAAAGCCGGCACGCTCGGCGGTCTGCCAGTTGATGATGCCGTTGTTGATGAACGTGACGCCATTGAAATTCTTGTCGCTGCCGGATTTGGCGTTGATGGTATGGCTGGTGGCGAAATGGTTGTTGAGCTGGCCGCTCGCGATCTCCCAGGTGCCGGCCAAATTTCCGCCGGTCCAGTCGACCGCGCCGTTGATGACGGCATTGCCGCCCGTGAAAATGCCGCCGCTCAGTTGCAGATTGTACGAAGTGATGGTGCCGTTGAACGCTGCGTTGCTGCTGACGCGATTGATGCCGGAGCCCTCGAACAGCGAGTTGTGGTTGAAGGTCGCCAATCCGCCGGCAAAGTCGATGGTGCCGGTGACAGCGCGGACGATGGCGTGGTTGACAAAATGGACATTGCCGCCAATGGTCGTCACGCCGCCGGAAACGCTTTTCTGAAACGTGGCGTTGTTGACGAACTGCGACGCGGCACCGCCTGCGTAGAGCAGGCTGGCATCGCCCCGCAAGTCGAAAACGTTGTTGTTGGTGACGGTCGACTGCACGAAGCCCAGGCGCGCTCCGGTATTCCAGAAGAAGTTGCCGTTGTTGACCAGGGAAATAAAGTGGAAATTCTTGTCGAAGTCGCCAACGCCGGTGACCTGATCATCGTTCGCAAGGGGATTGTTGAACAGGTAGTTGCCGACTTCCCAGACGAAATTGGTGGCTTGGGCGGGGCTGCTCGCGGCGAGCAGCAGGGCCAACGAAAGGGGCCGCAGGACTGGGCGCAGGCGCAATTTCATCGCAAGTTCCTCAACAGGATGATGCGTATACCCTAGGTCGGAACAACCGACCGGTTTGGCTGCGCCGCCACGGGGAAGGGAGACTGCGCGCCGACACTGGGCGAACATCTAAACACGAATGCCGCAGTCTCGCAATAGCCTGTTCGGACTGTGATCCGCGGCTATGATGATGGCATGGTGCGACGCAGCGCTGCGGTTGGCGCGGCATTGCTAGTCATACGCATCCGGGCTGATGGCGACGATGTCCATCGCCTCACTGGCGCGATCCTGCTGTGGCGGGCCCCTTGAGCACGCGGCCAACGCGAACCGCAGCTTATGCAGCAAAATGGCGGCAACAACCATCAAGGAAAGCAACCCATGGCATTCGATCTCCTGATTCGCGGCGGCACGGTCATCGACGGTACCGGCGGGGCGCGCCGTGTTGCCGATGTGGGAGTCAAGGACGGCCGCATCGTCGAGATCGGCCGCATCACCGCGCAAGCGGCGCGCACCCTGGATGCAGACGGGCTGATCGTCGCGCCCGGGTTCATCGACGGCCACACCCACATGGACGCACAGGTCATGTGGGACCCGCTGGGCAGCTGCTCCTGCTATCACGGCGTGACCTCGGTGGTGATGAGCAACTGCGGCTTCACGCTGGCGCCGTGCCGGCCGGCCGACCGCCGCCTGGTCGCCGACTGTCTGTCGTATGTCGAGGACATTTCCGGCGACGCGATGGCCGCCGGCATCGACTGGACCTGGGAGTCCTTTGGCGAGTACCTGGCTGCGGTGGAGCGTCGCCCGAAAGCGCTCAACCACGCGATGTACATCGGCCACAGCGCGGTGCGCATGTATGTGATGGGCAAGAGGGCGCTCACCGACCTGGCCACGCCCGATGAAGTTAAGCAGATGGCTGCCATCGTCAAGGA
>JBJXGS010000172.1:0-7675 GCA_046160545.1 Burkholderiales bacterium | reverse complement strand
AGCGTGACACCAGGTTGTAGCCGCCGATGGTCGCGGTGAGCTCGACCATCTCCTGCTCGTCGAAATGGGCGCGCGCGGCGGCGAAGACGCCGTCCGGCACGCGGATCTCGCGGGTCATCGCATCGGTATAGGCCAGCACGGCGCGCATCTTGGGCGTGTAGAGGTCGGACACGCTCCAGGACGTCAACGCATCCAGCTGCGCCTGGGTCACACCGGCCTTGAGCGCAAAGGGCACGTGCGCCGTGTATTCATAGGGCGCACCGTTCAACACCGCCACACGCATGATCGCCAGCTCGCGCGAGGCGTCGTCGAGCTTGGCCTTCTTGCGGATCTCGGTGAAGAGATGCAGCCAGCCCGCCGCGACCCCGGGGCTGTGCGCGAGGGTGCGATAGAGATTCAAGAACCTGCCGCCGCGCTGTGCCTTGATGTCGGCGATCAGCGGGGCCAAGTCGGGGCGGTCGGCTTCATTGACGAGCGAGATGCGCGGCATGGGGATTTTCGTTGATTGAAGAGGCGGAAATTCTCGCACGACCCGCGCAGCGCATCGCCGCATCGTTGGAGTCGGCGTCATTCCTGGCACACGACAACTGGCCCGCCAGCATGCACAACCTGACCGGCGAATACCTGAAGAGCCTGCTCAAGCTCGACATCGCCCACGTTCCGTACAAGGGCATCGGCCCGGCCACGCCGGACGTGATCGCCGGGCGCGTCGCTCTGATGTTCGGCGTCGTCTCCAGCACGGCTGGCTTCGTGCGCGACAAGCAACTGCGCGCCGTCGGCGTGACATCGCTCAAGCGCTCCGTGGCGCTACCCGACGTGCCGACCCTGGCGGAGCAGGGATTGCCGGGATACGACTCGCAAGGCTGGGTCGGCCTCTTCGGTCCTGCCGGCGTCAACCCGACCATCGTCGCCCGCCTGGGCCGCGCGCTGCGCGAAGCGCTCAAGGACCCGGCATTGGTCGCGCAGGAAGTCACGCGCGGCGGCAACGAACTCTTGCAAGGGGCCGTCGAAGAAACCGTCGCGATGATGACCGCCGACACGCAGCGGTGAGGGCGGGTGATTCGAGAGCAGGGGATTCGGGCGGAGTGATGTGGCGTTCGCCGTTCTCGCATGCCAGGCCGGCTCAGCGCCCAGCCGCAGGTGTCGAACCCCCACCCTTGGCATCAAGGCAAAGTCGTCTTGCGAGTCGGAATCCGCGCGAAATGAATGCGGAGTTTGTCGTCAGTTTTAATGGGGTGGACAAAGCACTCACTCCGGCGCAGACTGTTGCGGAACGCGCCTTCGAGCTATGCTTCGCGGTCGAGGTATACCGCGGGCGCCAGCTTATTCCGCAGGTTTTGCGGAGTACATCACGTTAGCGCCCTTGAAACCATGCGCGAGTTGCAATCGTTCGTTTTTCTTCTCTTGTTCGCCTATAGTCCTTACGCGATCTCATCCAAATGCTTTGCCTTGACGGAGGTTTACTTTGACGCAAGGGCGTCTGGACTCTCGCTTGTTCAAAAAGCGAAGATTGATGATGCGATCGGGATTATTCGCAACCGGGGAAGAAGGGTGGATGTAGTTGTAGTCATTGGACACACGGACAACTCGGAAGTGAAAGGCACCAATCGGAAGAAGCTTTCCATTGCGCGCGCGGAATCGGTGCGCCAATATCTTCTTAGGACAAATCCCGATCTAAAGGAGCACGTCGAAGTTGACGGCAAAGGTTCGCTGCAGCCTATTCATCATTTAGACCACTTGAACCGACGAGTGGAGATGGAGATCGCTTGCTACTAACCAAGGTATCCCACCGTCCATTGATTTCTGTCTCTAACTTTGCAGCGCACTTGGACGCGCGCCTGAACGGCAGCGCTTTGCAAGGGCCATCTGGCGCGCGCCACCGAACCGCCCCCCGCCCTTGCATCGCGCTGCCATGGCGTATTGCGCCTGCCTCGGGTTGCTTGCCAGTCGAATGCAGCAACAGATTTCACTCACTCGGTAATACCGACGGTACGACCATTGCATGATTATGGTAAGATAGACGATCCCAATCAAGCTGGTTCTGAACGCGGGGCTCGCTGCCCCCACGGTTGCGGAACGTCGTGAATGACTACCTTGAAACTATCGATCTCGGTCGAAGACAGATTGGTTCGGTTTGTCGACGAATATCGGCGTCGTAACCCCGGGAAGTCGCGTTCCGAGGTGTTTGGGGATGCCGTAGCGCTGTTGCGCTCAACCGAAGCGGAGCGCGCCCTGGAAGCCGCGTACGCGCAGAGCGCTGCCGAGGATCGGTTGGTCGCACGCGACTTCGAAGGCACGCTTGACGATGGGCTGGCCGATGAAGCGTGGTGACATCTACTTTGCGACGCTTGATCCCACGCAAGGGTCCGAAATACGCAAGACGCGCCCGGTGGTCATCGTCAGCAACGACGCTGCCAATCGCGCCTCGGCGCTTGTCACTGTCGTGCCCTTGACTTCCACCCTGGTCAAGGTTCAACCCTTCGAAGTCAAGCTCACCGCAGCGGAGACCGGGCTATCCAAGGATGGCAAGGCGCTGGCGCAGCAGGTGCGCACGATCGACAAGAATCGGCTTGGCAGCCTGCGGCGCGGGATTGTTCCTGCAGTCAAGCTGCGGGCGCTTGACGACGCGTTGAGATTGCACCTGGCGCTCTAGGTTCCAATTGTCGTGCGCGTATGGAGGCTGCCGTGCTCCGCGCCTGCCGCCGCCGACAAGCGCAGCGCCGCTTTTGCAGAACAATCGCTTGTATGAACACAGTCCTCATCAGTGGAGCCGGTCCGCAAGTCGGGCTGCAAGGCGCCTGGGCTTGCGCATGGACCCGCCCCGGCTGGGCGAGCACACTGAAGAATTGCTGCGCGCTGCCGGTTATGACGACGCGCAGATCGCGTCACTCGTCGCCGACGGCGTCGTGGGTACGACGCCACAGGCGGGCGACGCGGCGGGCGCTTGACGTCGGCCGGCAGGGTGTGCGGAGCGAACTTGCCTTCTCCGCGCCGCGATCAGTCCAAGAAAAATGGCGTCTCGTCCGCACCCTGGAGGACGATGTCGATCTGCCAGCCCTGCACGCCCTGCGGCGTGCGTGCATGGGTGGCGGGCCTGAGCAGGAGGCGCGCCTGCGCGGCGGCATCGGCGACGGCGCCAAAGACCGGGTCGTCGCCATTGGCGGATTCACCCGCGAAGTAGAGCGTCGTCACCAGTCGGCGCATGAGGCCGGAACCCGTGATCGACAGGTTGATGTGCGGCGCGCGACGCGCTTTTGCGATGGGGTCGTCGAAGCCGCCCGGCTTGACGGTAATGAAATCGAAGAAGCCGTCGTCCTCGCTGGCGCGCCGGCCCCAGCCCATGAAGTGGGGGTCAGCCTCGGCCGCCCGCGGGTCGTTGGGATGGGCGAAGCGGCCGTGTGCGTCGGCCTGCCACAGTTCCAGGATGGAGTTCCAGCGCGGCACGCGTCGGGCTTCGTAGAGGTGGCCGAAGACATGGATGGGCTCACCCGCCGCGGCAGGCGCATCAGGCGCGATGCGTGTCAAATCGTTGTCGCCCAGGCGAAAGAAATGCGGCGGGAAGAACGGACCGACCGTGCCGCTGGCGGTGGGGATCAGGTGCGCCATGGCGGGCCTACATGCCGAAAGGCGTCTGGCGGCGGCCGCGCAGGACGATGTCGTGCGCGTACACCACCACGTTGGGGTCGATGGCTTCGCTCATCGGCAACTGGCGCGCGATCATGCGTTCACGGCCCTTCGGGTCCGGCACCGACTGCAGGATCAGGTCGATGTCGTTGAACGGTTCGCCGGGAAAAAACATCTGCGTGACCAGCCGGCTCATGAAGCCGTCGCCGAAAAGCGACATGTGGATGTGCGGCGGGCGCCACCAGCGGGTCGGGTGGTTGGGGTAGGGGTAAGCGGCCGGCTTGATCGTGCGAAACACAAAGCGGCCGTCGGCATCGGTTGCGACGCGACCCGAGCCGATGAAATTCTCGTCGATCGGATTGGGGCTCTTGGCGTCCATGGGGTGGATGTAGCGGCCGTTGGCGTTGCAGTGCCACAGCTCGATGACGCTGGCGGTGACGGGGCGGCCGTCCTCGTCGGTGACCCGGCCGGTCACGTGGATGACCTGGCCGGCGGCGCGCGGCCGGTCCGGGTAGGGGTGGGCGAGGTCGTTGTCGCCCGGTTTCAGCTTGGCGGCCAGGCGCGTCGGTCCGGTGATCTCGGTCAGAGTCATGGGCCGGCGGTTCAGCGGCCGGTCGGGCGTGCGCACCCAGGTCTCGGCGTAGTGCTCGATGCGCGCCGCCGGCTGCGTGCGATCGTCGTAGGGGACGAAACTGTCGGGCAGGTCGGAGGCGATAGGCAGGTCGGACATGGCGGCTTCGCGGTTGGAGGCAGACTGCAATTTACAATGCAACCCGCCCAGGCCGAGCTTGAGGGATGGCGGCCGCAGCCAACGCACCCCGAGGAGATTCCATGAGTGCCCAATTGAAGGAAGTCATGAGCGCGGCATCGACGTTGCGTGGCCGTGTGCCCGAAGCTGAATGGAACGCGCGCGTCGACCTGGCCGCCTGCTACCGCTTGTGCGCGCATTTCCGCATGACCGACCTCATCTATACCCACATCTCGGCGCGTGTGCCGGGGCCGGAGCATCATTTCCTCATCAATCCCTACGGGCTGATGTTTGACGAGATCACCGCCTCGTCCCTGGTCAAGGTGGATATCGAGGGCAACATCCTGTCCGACCCGGCCGACCTGGGCTTCAACCCGGCCGGCTTCGTCATCCATAGCGCCATCCACAAGGCGCGCGAGGATGCACGCTGCGTGATCCACACCCACAGCGGCGCCGGGGTCGCGGTCTCGGCGCAGAAATCCGGGCTCATGATGATCAGCCAGCACGCCATGCGCTTTCACAACAGGGTCGCGTACCACGACTATGAAGGCGTGGCGCTGGACATGGACGAGCAGGCGCGTCTGCAGGCGCACCTTGGTGACAAGTGGGTCATGATCCTGCGCAACCACGGTCTGCTGGCCTGCGGCGCCGACGTGCCGGATGCCTTTGACAGGCTGTACTACCTGGAGCGCGCCTGCCAGGCGCAGATCGGCGCATTGGCAGGCGGCGCAGAAGTCATCGTTGCAGCCGATGCCGTCGCCGAAAAGGTCGCGCGCCAGTTCGAGCGTCCCGAGCGCGCCTCCAGGACCAAGCACTGGGTGGCGTGCCTGCGCCTGCTCGACCGCCTCGATCCTTCGTACAAGCACTGAACAAGGAGTTCAAGCCATGACTTCGCCTTTTCTTCTTTCTCGTCGCAAGATGCTCAAGGCCGGCGCGCTGGGCGGCCTGACCGGCCTTGCTCCTGCGCTGCAGGCACAGGACGCCTACCCCAACCGGGCGCTCAAGCTCGTGGTGCCGTTTCCGCCCGGCGCCCTCACCGACCTGCTCGGCCGCGCGGTCGGCGAGCGCCTGGGCCGCGCGCTGGGGCAGAGCGTGGTCATCGAGAACCGGCCGGGTGCCGGCACTCTGCTCGGCGCCGAGCAGGTGGCCAAGTCGCCAGCCGACGGCTATACGCTCCTGATCTCGACCAGTTCGACATTCGGCATCTCGCCGGCGCTGTACAAACCCTCGCCGATCGATCCGCTGCGCGATTTCCAGCCGGTCTCGCTCATGGGGACGGTCAACTTCTTCCTGGTCGCGACCAACGGATTTCCGGCCAAGACCTTTCGCGAGATGGTGGACGCGATCCGCGCCGCACCTGGCAAGTACAACTATGCCTCGGTGGGCAACGGCAGCGCGCACCACCTGTTCATGGAGGACCTGAAGCAGCGCCTCAAGCTGGACATCCAGCACATCCCGTACAAGGGCACGCCGGCGGCGTTCCAGGACCTGATTCCCGGCAAGGTGCAGATCATGTTCGCCGACGCCACCATTGCCGTGCCAAACATCCAGGCCGGCAAGGTCCAGACTTTCGGCACCTCGGCGGCCAAGCAGAACACCATGATCGCCAGCGTCCCGCCGATCGCGCAATTCGTGCCGGGCTTTGACTGGCAGGCCTGGCAGGGCGTGTCGGCACCCGCTGCCACGCCTGCGCCCATCGTCGCCCGGCTGAACGCGGAGATGCAGAAGTTCCAGAACACGCCCGAGTTCCGTGAGTTGCTCGCCAAGTTCGGCATGGAGCCCTGGCCGCCTGTGACCGCGGCCGAGTTTGCCGCCTTTGTCAAGAGCGACATGCCGCGCTGGGCCGAGGCCGTGCGTGCGTCTGGCGCCAAGGTGGACTGATGGCCATCGAGGTCGTTCCGATCAACGGTTTTATCGGCGCGGAGTTGCGCGGCGTCGACTTGTCGCGCCTGGACGATGCCGGCTTTGCGGTGATCCACGACGCGCTCGTCAAGTACGAGGTGCTGGTCATCCGCGACCAGGCGAAGATGTCGCTCGAGGACCAGATGTCCTTCGGTGCGCGCTTCGGGCCGCTCTCGGTGCATCCGTTCTCGCCCAACATGGCTGACAAGCCCGAAGTCATCGTGCTCGACTATTCGGCCGACCATCCGGCCGCGCGCACCGACATCTGGCACGCCGACGAGACCTTCCGGCCCAACCCGCCGATCGTCACCATGCTGCGCGCCCGCGTGCTTCCGCCGGCCGGCGGCGACACCTGTTTTGCCAGCATGAGCGCGGCCTATCGCGGCCTGTCGGAGCGCATGCAGCGCTACATCCATGGCCTGGAAGCGCGGCACGACTTTCGTCCGTTCCGCAGTCTCTTCGGCGACAGTGCCGAGGCGAAGGCCAAGCTGCGCAGACTCGAAGACGAGTTTCCCAATCCCTGGCATCCGGTGGTGGCGGTGCATCCGGTCTCGGGGCGGCGGGTGCTGTACGTGAACCCGCAATTCACTATTGGAGTGCGCGGCATGAAGAGCGACGAGTCCGACGCGCTGCTTGGCTATCTGTACGGCCGCGCTGCAATTCCCGAGGTCCAGTTGCGCGTCAAGTGGCAGGTGGACACCGTCGTGCTGTGGGACAACCGTTCGGTGCAGCACTATGCGCCGCACGATTACTATCCTGCGCGGCGCAGCATGGAACGCGTCACCGTATCCGGCAGCGTGCCCATCGGCGTGAGTGGCGAATACACGCCCGAGTCGGTCGCGGGACTGGGTCAGGTCAATCCGGGTGGCCCGCCGAAAAAGGCGCCGGTGCGCCAGTTCGATCGCGCGGCATGAAGATCTGCATCTACGGCGCCGGCGCGATCGGCGGGACCATCGCCGTGCGGCTGGCGCAGGCCGGCCACGCGGTCAGCGTGGTCGCGCGCGGCGCGCACCTCGCGGCGATACGCGAGAACGGGCTCACCCTGCAAAAGGGGGAGGAGAGGGTGACCGTGCGCGTGCCGGCGGCGGCAGACGGCGCGGACTTCGGCGTGCAGGACGCCGTGATCATCGCGGTCAAGGCGCACGGCATTCGCGCGGCCTTGTCCGGGATCTCGCCACTGATCGGCACGGACACGAGTGTGGTGCCGGCGATCAACGGCGTGCCATGGTGGTTCTTTGACCGCTGGGGCGGGTCCCTCGCAGGCAAGCGCCTTGATTCCTGCGATCCGGACGGCGCGATCGCAGGTGCGATCGCCTACGAGCGCGTCATCGGCGGCATCGTCTATCTCGCCGCCGATAGCCCTTCACCGGGGGTGGTGCGGCACACTTCCGGCAATCGTCT
>JBJXGS010000171.1:0-2513 GCA_046160545.1 Burkholderiales bacterium | reverse complement strand
TGGTCAGCGGCCGCGCGTGGCGCACCGAATTCCAGAAAGCCTCGACGGTCTGCCCGGAGAGGATGCGTCCGGAGGCGTCGGTCACGGTGCCGGAGATCATCAACGGCGGGCGCGCGACGCCGGTCAGTCCGCGCTCCTCGCAAACCATGTCGATGGCGAAGAGCGCCGCCTTGGCGTTCAAGGTGTCGAAGATGGTCTCGACCAGGAGCAGATCGGAGCCACCGTCGATGAGGCCGCGCACGTTGTCGGCATAGGCTGCCACCAGCTCATCGAAGGTGACATTGCGCGCGCCCGGATCGTTCACGTCCGGCGAAATCGACGCGGTCTTGGGCGTGGGCCCGATTGCGCCAGCCACAAAGCGCGGGCGGTCCGCCTGCGTGTGCCGGTCGCAGGCCGCGCGTGCCAGCTGTGCCGCGGCCAGGCTCAGCTCATAGCCAAGCCCTTGCAGCCCGTAGTCGCCTTGGGCGATGGCCTGCGCGCCGAAGGTGTTGGTCTCGATGATGTCGGCGCCGGCCTCAAGGTACAGATCGTGGATGCGGCTGATCACATCCGGCTGGGTCAGCACCAGGAGTTCGTTGTTGCCCTTCAGGTCGACCGGATGATCGCGAAAGCGCTCCCACATGCCCGCCGGGCCGCCTTCACCACGATACTGCGCCTCGGTCAGTTTCACCTGCTGGATCATGGTGCCCATGGCGCCGTCAAGCACCAGGATGCGCTGCGACATCAGAAGCGACAGGGTTTCACGCAGGGAAGGTTGCGAACTCATGGAAGGGCCTCGTACTCACACATCCGCTTTTAGCTGCGACAAGCCGGCGGGCGCGACGTCGATCGACGGGTCGCTTTAGCCGTATTTCTTGGAATCCGATACTCCGGGTCCCGCGCCCGCAAGCTGAAGCATCAAATCGGCGCAGGCCCGGATTTTACGGCCTTTTGCGGCGCAGCATGAGGCGCCGCCCCACAAGCGGCAGCACGCCTATGAGCGCCAGCGCGATGGCAACTTCCCATGACAGAACGTCGTCAAGGCTGTCGATACGCCCTAGCGCCGTGCCCGCGTTGACCCAGATGTAGGTGTTGACCAGCATGCCCAGGAGGGTGGCCAGCACGAACGCTCGCAGGCGAATCGCTGTCAGGCCCATGAGCGGGTTGATCAGGAAGTAAGGCACCGCGATGATCAGTCGCATCATGAACACGTAGAACGCGCCATCGTCGGCAACGCCGCGATCAATCACGGCAAAGGTCCGCTTGAAGCGCGCGTGCACGAAATCGAACAGCAGGTGGCGCGCGATCAGGAAAGCGATGGTCGCCGCCACCACTGCGTTGATCGTCGCCACGAGCACGCCCAGCCCCAGGCCGAACACCATGCCCCCGGCCAGCACCAGCAGCACGACCCCCGGGATGCACAGCGACCCCCAGATGATGAACACCACGGAGTAAACGGCGATGGCGAGGAAAGTGTTGGCCTCGCAATAGGCCATGAATTCGTCGCGGTGCGCCCTGATCCAGGCCAGCGAAACCGTCTCGGCGACAAACGCGAACGCCGTCAGCGCGACGAGCGCGAACGCGATCAAGGCCAGAACGCGGTGCCGCGACAAACTTCAGCGCTGTGCCGTGAGGACGCGCGCCATCTCGGCGAATCCAGCACCGCCTTCGCTGCGCGTGAAATAGCGCGGCTTGACCGGCAACGAGGGCAGTGCCGTGACCACATTCGCCACGCCCACGGTGAGCGGAAAAAACTCGAACATGACCGCATCGTTGGCCGAGTCGCCGATGAAGAGCCACTCGTCGCGCGTCGCATCAAGATCCTCGCCCCACAACTCCTTGACCGCGATCCTGGACATGGCAAGCTTGTCGTAGTCGCCAAAGTAGGCGTTGATGTGGATCGAACTCACCTTGGTGGTCATGCCGCGCCGGCGCACCATGGCGCGGATGTCGTTGACCACGACTGCCGGCAGGGGCGAGCCGCGCTCATTGGTCAGTTCAATCGCGAGGTCGAGTTCGCGATAGGGCTGGTCAGAAGCGAGAAACACCCCGGGAAACTCGGCCAGCACCGAGTCGCGCGCAGCCTCCATCATCTGGCGCTTCTCGGCACGCGCGACTTCTCCAAACCAGAAACGGCGCACGAGCTTCCCGGTGGCGCGGTCGCGATGAAAGTAGAACGCGCCACCCTCACCGACCACCGCGTCGACATTCCAGGCGCGCGCGATATGATCGCACCATCCGGCCGGGCCACCGGTCACCGGAATCACCCGCAGGCCACGCGCGATCAGTGCCTCGAGCGCGCCCAGGGCTTCGGCGGTCAGCCGGCCACGCGTGGTGAGCGTGTCGTCGACGTCGGTGAAGACGCCTTTGACGCGCGCAAGCGCCTTGCGCGGGATCGAATCGACCAGTTTCATGAACGCATCCCCTCCAGGTGGCGCTTTACGCGCTCGCGCTGTGCCGCGTCCAGGATTATCCCGTACTTGCTGCGCCGCATCAGCAGGTCTTCGGCGGTAACCGCCCATTCGTGCGCGACC
>JBJXGS010000170.1:0-2762 GCA_046160545.1 Burkholderiales bacterium | reverse complement strand
GCCACGGTCGGCGCGATCGTCTGCACGCCTGCGCCGGCGATATTGAAGCGGATCGTGTCGGCGCCGGCGGTGTTGTTGGCTGCGGTGATCGCCTCGCGCAGCGAGATGAAACCGTCTGTGCCCTTGTTGGCGTTGAGCGCGGCGATCGATGAGGTGTCGCCGTCCATGGCGTTGGAGCCGGTCGTCACCACAGCCAGGGTGTTGGAAGTGACGTTGACCGTGGTGTCGTAGTTGGCGCTGGTGCCGCCGTCGCCGTCGCTCAGCACGAAGCGCACCGTGCGCGCGCTCATGGTCGGGACGACGGAGTCGGTGTTCTGGTAGGTGATGTTCTGGAGCAGCGCTGCCGTGTTGGTGGTGTTGGCGTTGGCGTTGAGGGTGATCACCAGGTTGCTGCCACCGCTGCCACCAGCCCAGGTGCCGATGGTGGTGCCGGCGTAGGTCACGTTCGCGCCCGCAACGCCGATCTGCCCGGCGCCGGTGCCCTGGTTGCGGATGGCCAGCACATCCTGGGTGCTCACGCCGCCGGCTGCGAACGAAACCGTGAGAGCGCCGGTGTTGAAATCGGCCGAGTCGATGTCGGTTGCGCTGGCGGTGGTGCCCTGGTCGATCACGATGGCGCCGCTGCCGGGGGCATACACCAGGGCGTCGCCGGCGAGGTTCGCAATCACCGGCGCGTTGTTGACTGTGTAGGTTACGACAAGCTGGGCAGCCGTCGCCGGGTTGGTATCAAAAGCCTGCGAGGCGCGGTGGCCTGTTCCGGTGATGATGATCGCCAAGTTGTTGCCCGACGCCCATGTGCCCTGATTCACGATTTCCTGCACCACGGCGGACAAGTTCGGCGAGTTGTAGTCCAGGCCGGACGTCCAGGCGCTTGGTGCCCAGGCGGTGGAGGCGCTGGTCAACGCACGGCTGCTGATATTGCCGCTTGTGGTTGTGAAGGTCGGCGCATCGCCAATCAACTGACCTTTCAATGTCAGGCTGGTCACATCGCTGTTTGTCATTGGGGCATCCGCCGCTATCGCCCGGAAGACAAGATACGCATCGGTAATGGTCGCACCGACGGGAATAGCCAGTCCCGTAAACCGGAGCCCGACTTTCTGCACACCGGCAGTAGGCGCGCCGAAGTCGCTCAAGAGTTCGATGTCAGTGCTGTTGAGCCACATCCGGTTGGGAGTCGTGCCGGTCGGTCCTTCTTCTTCGGCATCATCACTGGATGCCGCCACCCGTTGCGACAAGGTAACGGGCGCTCCCAGCAGGGAGACCCAATCGGCCTGCGCGGCAGGGCTGGCAATGACGCCTGCTTCGATTACGCCGGTGGACGCTTCCAGAGTCCAGTCGCCGCCCAGCGATTGGTGGCCGGTCTTGTCGTCGCTGGCGGCCACATCGGCACCGGTCAGTCGCGCCAGTTTCTGCACAAAGGCCTGGCCCGTCGCATCCTGCGCCACGTCACAGCCATAGAGCAGCAGATCGCCGTCGGCGCTGAGTGCTTGGCCCCAGCGCGCCACAGCCTGTGCATCGACCGCGAGCCGCGTCGCATCGAGGTGCGTGCTGCCGATCTCGATTGCACCGTCGGCGCCGTGCGAAATGATGTGGATCGCGGCCAGTCCGTGTTCTTGCGCGAGGATCTGGTTGATCTGCGTGATGCCGTCCTGGCTGCGATCGAGTAGGACGACTTCCGCGTTGGGACTGACACTGGCAACCAATTGCTGGTAGTTCTCGATGCTCGCATCGATGAATACGATTTCCTGGCGGACGGTCGCGGTCTCTTCGGTGCCCTCGGCGGCGAGCAATCCGAACCACTCATCCAGAAGCGGTTGGCTCGATGCGAGAAGCGCTTCGATCGCGCCAACGCTCACTTGGAGGTCCCAATCTCCACCGAGCAGCGCGGCGCCGGTGGGATCGACGCTCGCGGCGACATCGGCGCCGGTCGCCGTGGCAAGATCCCGGAGGAACGCTTGCCCTGGTGCACCCTCGCCGACGCTGCATCCCCAGAGCAGGATGTCGGCATCTTCGGTGAGCGCTGCGCGCCAGGTGGCGACCGAATCCGCCTGTTGTCGAAGCGCTTCGACATCAACGACCGCGTTGCCAAGCTGTAAGGCACCCGCCTCGCCATGCGAGAGGATGTGTACCGCGCTGACATCGCGGGCGCCGGCGAGCGCTCCGGTGATCTGCTTGAGGCCATCGGCATCGGCGGTGATCTGGACGACTTCGATCTCCGCATTCGTCGGCCGGCCTTGCATGAAATCGCGCACCAGCGTTTCGGCATCGGCCACCGCGGCATCGACGAACACGATCTCGCGGGTGCGCTCTTCCTGCAGAGACACGACCGCAAGCGAGGCGTCCGGGGCCTGGACCGCGCTCCCATCGATGAGCCGCACTTCCCCTTGGAGGACCGCCTCCGGTGCGGGCGCGGCGAGCGGATTGAGATCGGCCGAATACAGAATGCGCGGCTCAAGCTCCTCGATGGTGGCCGAGGGCACGTCCTCAGCGTTCGGGTGCCTTAGGTTCTTCAGCCAACGGAAAATGCCCATACCATTCTCTCCGCGTCGTGTCATTTCGCGGCGACGGGTCGCAGCGACGGATGCGCGGGGCCGTTGCCCGACGTGGCGCGAGCGCCGGTCGTTGGAGCGGATGGCTCGGGCAAGGTCAACCCGAGGTCGACCTTGCATCGCAGTCCGGCCGGCAGCTTGGCGTCCGGATTGGGCAACTCGAGACGCACGCGAAACGTACTGCTCGCCGCATCGATGACGCGATCGACGGTC
>JBJXGS010000169.1:0-5427 GCA_046160545.1 Burkholderiales bacterium | reverse complement strand
GCGCCGCGCCATGTCCTCCGGCGTGCCGCCGACGCCTTCGAGCGCGGCGGTCGCCAGGCGCTGCTTGACCTCGGGGTCGGCCAGCGCCTTCAGGAACTCGGCCGACAGGCGCGCCACCGCCTCGCGCTGCATGCCGGCGGGCCCCAGGATGCCGAACCATTGCGACAGGTCGATGCCGGGGTAGCCGGCCTCGGCCATGGTCGGCACGTTGGGCAAAACGGCAGAGCGGTTTTTCGACGACACCGCCAGGAGCACGATGCGGCCGGCCGCGGCGTGCGGCACCAGCGGCGCCGAACCGAGCACGCCGATCGGCACCTGGCCGCTGGCTAAGTCACCGACCGCCTGGCCGCCGCCCTTGTACGGGATGTTGGTGAGCTTGATTCCGGCGACGCGAAAGAACGCCTCCGCGGCCACCACCTGGGTGCCGGTGGCGCTCGGAGTTGCGTAAGGCAGCGGCGCCGGCGCTGCCTTGGCGCGCGCCACCAGCTCGGCGGCGGTCTTGATACCCAAGGAGCTGTGCACGGCCAGCACCAGCGGCTGGGTGCTGGCGATGACGATCGGTGTCAACTGCTTTTCCGGATTGATCGTGGCGCCGGGGCGCAGGAGCGGCAGGTAGAGCGAGGAGTCGGCGCTGATCAGAAGCGTATAGCCATCAGGCGCGGCGCGCACCACGGCGTCGAGCGCGATGCCGCCACCTGCGCCGGGGCGGCTCTCGATGACGAAGGGCTGGCCGAGCGCGCGCGCGGCGACGTCGCCAACCACGCGCGCAGTGACGTCCGCGCTGCCGCCCGGCGCGTTGCCGTTGATGATGCGGATCGGCTTGGACGGCCAGGGTTGCGCCTGCGCCGCACTCGCAAGGGCGAGCGCAGCCAGCAGCGCAAACAACCGTGTCTTCATGTGGTCCTCCTTTTGCGAATAAAGGCTCAGGCCATGCCGATCGGTGCTGCCAGCGGATCGCGGATCGCGCCGGGCCGATCGCGCATCATCTGCGTAAGTTCATCGCGTACGCCCTTGCAGGCCGGGTCGTCGAAGCGGTTGTGCATCTCGTCGGGGTCGTTGACAAGGTCATAGAGTTCACCGGCGCCGGAGTCGAGCTCGAAGGTGCATTTGTGGGTCTTGGTGCGCACCGTGCGCAGCTTGAGTGCTACGCCGCAGCGCGAGGCGTGCACATGCCACTCGCTCCAGGCGCCGCGGCGCGGCGCCTTGCGGCCGGCTGCCAGCGCGAGCAGGCTCTCGCCCTGTTGCGGGGCTCGCGCGGCGGCCCCGCCGGCTTCCTGGAAGGTCTGCGCGATGTCGAGAGTCGAGACCACCTCGTCAACGCGCTGCCCCGCGACTACGCCCGGGCCGCGCATGATGAGCCCGATGCGCAGCAGATCCTCGTACGGAATCGGATGCTTCAGGTACAGGCCGTGGTTGCCAAGGAATTCGCCGTGGTCGGTGGAAAAGACCACCAGGGTGTCGTCATCCAGCCCCAGGTCGCGCACGCAGTCGAGGATGCGACCGACGCTGTGGTCCAGGAGCGAGATCATCCCGTAGTAGTTGGCCGTCATGTGACGCAGCTGCAGTTCGGTCTGCGGCGGTACCCGCGATCCCTGGGTGCGAAAGCGCTTCATGATCGGGTCGTCCAACTGCGGCTCGCCCTCCAGCACGGCCTTGTGCCACCACGGCCGCCGCTCGAGGTCCGGCACGCCGTGCTTGGGCAGCGGCATGTCCTCGGGGCGATACAGTTTGTTCCACGGCGCCGGGCAGTCGAAGGGATGGTGCGGGTCGCCGAACGAGGCCCACAGGCAGAACGGCTTGGCAGCGTCGCGGCCACGCAGCCACGCGATGGTGCGGTCCGCGGTCCAGGTGCTGCCGTGCCAGGCCTCCGGCAGCGCCGACTGCCAGGTTTGCGCCGCGCCAGTCTCGGGCTCCAGTGCGGCATTCCACAGCGCCAATGCCTCTTCGTCGCGGCCACGCTCGAGGAACCAGCGCTCGTAGTGCCCGACCACCGGGCGCATCCAGGGGCGGATTCGATTGAAGTGTCCCAGCACCGCCAGTTCGGCATGCGCAAAGCCCATGTAGGGTCCTTTCCAGCCGGACTCGTAGAGCTTGCCGTTGAAGCGATCCTCCGGCGTGCCGGTGGGTTCGAAGGTCGACTTGGTCGCGAAGTGGGCCTTGCCGATGAATGCGGTGGCATAGCCGCTGCCGGCGAGCGCGCCGGCAAAACCGGCCTCACCGACAGCCGGCTCAAGGTCGACGCCGTTGTCCCACACCCCGTGGGTGAGCGGAAGCTGGCCGGTGAGCATCGAAGCGCGCGAAGGCTGGCACACCAGATTGGGAGTGATCGCCGCCGAGAAGTGCGTACCGTCGCGCGCCAGACGGTCCAAGTGCGGTGTCTTCAGGAGCGGATTGACGAAGCCGTAGCAGTCGGCGCGCTGCTGGTCGGAGGTGATGAAGAGGATGTTGGGGCGTCGCATGGTGCTCATGATGGTTACGGTGGGTCAGGTTGCAGCGGGAACATCCGATTATGTGCCGACCCGGAGCGGGGCCGTCATCTTGCGCAGGCAGGCGAGTACCGACAAGGCGGTGATCTTGCCGGTGCGCGGATTCTCGGAGGGCACGTTGTGAATCTCCATCGAGAAGGATGCCGCGTCGGCATCGACCTCGATGCGATGGTTGTTGCGCGTCGCCGCCGGATCGGCCCAGATTTCCAGCAGGGTGCGGTCCGGGCCGATGCCGGCCAGGGACAGCGCCACGGCGACGTTGAGGTTGGCCGGAAATCCGCGGGCAGCGTCGCGCGCCGAGCCGCGAAACACGCACAGGGGCTCGCGAATGTCCTCGATGGCGATGCCGTGCTCTGCCAGGTAGGGCGCGCCCACCAGGCCCTTGACCGGCTTCTTGGTAATCATGCGCACCGAGTGGATCTTCCCCTCGGCGGCAGCGGTCACCGCATCCAGGCCGATCAGCGCACCGGTCGGCACGATGATGCGTGCGCCGTGCTCGCGTGCCAGGTCGATGAGATCCATGTGTCGCAGGAGCGCGCCTGCGCTCAGGACCACGAGCTCCCGGCCGGCGCCAAGCGCCGGTCGCGCGATGTCCGGCAGCAACGCCGCAGGCGCGCACTCGACGATGACCTCACAGCTCCGCGCAAGGCCGGCGAAGTCGGTGAAGACGCAATCGTGCGTGAGCGGCAGGCGCGCGCGCGCCGCGGCGTTGTCGCGCGCGGCCATCGCGGTGAGCAGGAGCCCGTCGATCCCGCCATCCAGGGCACGTGCCAGGCTCGCGCCTATGGCGCCGGCCCCGGCAATGCCGATGCGCAGCGGCGCAGACCGTCGATTCATTCGTAGCCCTCCTCGCCTGCCGCTACCAACCCATTTGCCGCGCGACGCAGCGCGCGGCGGCCAGGTCCCACAACGCATTGCCGACCGATTTGAACACCGCCGGTCGCGTCGTGTCGACAGGCGCGGCGGCGGCCAGGTCGACCACACGGGCGAAGTCCACGCCGGCGCGCAGCAGGTCGCCGGCCTCGGCCATGCAGGGCGCCAAGCGGTCCACCGCCAGATGAGAGCGCCGGATCAGGCTGGCCGGCAATTCCGCCATCGCGGCCTTGAAAGAGCCGACCCCGCAGATGATCGCGTCGTCGCGCACCGCGTCCGGCAGCACCGGATCGACACTGGTGGTGGCGGTGACGATGAGGTCGGCCCACGCGACGGCTGCGATGTCGGGGGATGTGATGTCGGCACCGACCCGCTCGGCCAGCGCCTGCGCGCGGGCGGGTGTGCGACTGGCGATGCGCACCTCGATTGCGCCTAGGCACTCCCGGAACGCCTGGATGTGCACGGCCGCCTGCACGCCGGCACCGACAACCAGGAGGCGCCGACCATGCGCGGGGCGCAGGCGCCGCACGGCCACCACGCTCACCGCGGCGGTGCGCTGCGCGGTGACGGCCTCGCCGTCGATCAGGCCCAAGCGCTCGCCGGTGCGCGCGTCCATGACCAGCACCTCGGCGCCGACGACGGAGAGGCCCCGCGCGGCGTTGCCAGGGTGCACCGTCACGGTCTTGACCACGGCGATCTCGGTGTCGGCAGCCGGCATCGCCAGGAGTACAGCCTCGCCGGGGAGTGGCACGGCCAGTCGCGTCGGGCAGTGCGCCTCGCCGCGCTGCGCGGCGATGAGGATGTGTTCGACCTCGCGGGTTAGCGCCTCGAAAGGCAGGGCCGCAAGTGTGGCGGCGTGGTCGAGGGTCCGCATCAGATGACGTTTCGTTCGGTGAAGGGAGAGTTGGACAAGACGCGCTCGAACCCCAGCGCAGAGATGTCGATGCTGCGGTAGGCGCCATGGGCGATCAACTCGGCCAGCGCACGGCCGATGCCCGGCGCATGCTGGATGCCGTGCCCGGAAAAGCCGTTGGCGAAAAGCAGGTTGGCCACTTCCGGGTGCGCACCGACGATGCCGTTGTGATCGAAGGTATTCATCTCGTAGTAGCCGGCCCAGGCGGATTCGACCCTGAGCGCTGCGAAGCCCGGCACCCGGCGCGCGAGCGCGGGCCACAGGCGTTCCTCGAACTGCGCCAGATCGGGTTCAAGGGGCAGATCGTCCGGGTCCGCCTCGCCCGGCGCCGGCGACGCGCCGCAGAGGAAGCGCGTGCCGGTCGATCCTTCCGGGCGGAACCACAGGCCGCTGGGGTCGATCACCAGTGGGCAGCGCGGTATCGCCACCGGGCAGGACAGGACGAAGACCGTGCGGCGGCGCGCGTGCACGGGCAGGTCGACGCCGGCCATCGCCGCGACTACGCGGGCCCAGGGGCCGGCGGCGTTGACGAACACCTCGCCCTCGATGAGCGGGCCAGTGCGCGTCGCAGCGGCGACGACGCGCCCGCCTTCAAGCGTGAGGCCCGCTACCTCGGCCTGCAGGTACGTAGCGCCGAGTGCTTGCGCCTTGCGGCGCATGGCGCGCGTGAGCGCGTAGCCGTCGAACCAGCCTTCGCCGGACACGCCCAGCACGGCGCCGCCCAGGTCGTCGGTTGCGATCCAGGGGTGCCGCGTGCGCAGTTCATCAGGCGAGAGCCACAGGACCTCCGCGCCCGCTTCCTGCTGCACGCGATGGTTCGCGGCCAAGGCTTCGCAACCCTGCGGCGTCGCCAGGTAAAGGTAGCCGCCCTCGACGAAGCCGAGTGCGGGCTTGTCGTCGCCAACCGCCAGCGCGTGGGTCGCCTGGCGCAGGAATTCGACGCCGAATTGCGATAGCCGGATGTTGATTGGACTGGAAAACTGCTGGCGGATCGAGCTTGCCGAGAGCGCCGAGGACGCCTTGGCGTAGGTCGGGTCGCGCTCGACGACCACGACCGCGGCCGCGGGATCCGCATGGCGAAGAAACAGGGCCGTCGCGCTGCCGATCGCGCCGCCGCCGATGATGACGATGCGTCGCGGCATGTTGGTGTGTCAG
>JBJXGS010000168.1:0-3761 GCA_046160545.1 Burkholderiales bacterium | reverse complement strand
CATGCCCTCGAGGAGGCGCGGCATGTTGACGAACCTGGGGTTCATGACTGGCTCACTCCGGTTTTACGCCGCCGATGTCCTGCACCACCTTGCGCCACATCTCGGCATCGCGCCGGATCAGGTCCCGATAGGCTTCGCGCCGCTCGGACAGGGGCGTCAGGCCCCAGGCAGCGAACTGTTTTTGCATTTCCGCACTGGCGAGCACCCGGGCCAGGTCTGCACCGAAGCGATCCAGCGCCGCCCCCGGTGTGCCGGCCGGTGCCAGAAGGCCGAACCACACCGCCGCATTGAAGCCCTTGAAGCCCTGCTCGTCGAAGGTCGGCGCATCCGGCAGGAGCGGCGAGCGCCGCATGGCCGCGACGCCGACAGCGCGCAGCTTGCCGCCATTGATGAGAGGCAGAATGCCGGGAATCGGGTCGGCCACGAAGGTAACGCGCCCGCCGATCACGTCGGTGAATACCGCCGGCGAACCCTTGTAGGGAATATGCGGCGCCTTGAAACCGGCCTGCCCCGCGAACATCTCTGCGCTCAGGTGATTGATCGAACCGACACCCGGCGAGCCGAAAGTGATCGAACCCGGGTTGGCCTTGGCCGCACGCACCATGTCAGCCAGGTTCTTGACCGGGGAATCGGCACTGACGCCAAACACCATCGGCGCGGTGGCCATCGCGGCGATCGGCTCGAAGCCCTTCACCGAGTCGTACGGCGTATCGGTGTAGATCGCCGGCCGGATCGCCAGCGGTCCGCTGGTGCCAAGCAGGATGGTGTAGCCGTCGGCTGGCGCCTTGGCCACATACGCCGGTCCAAGCGAGGCGCCGGCGCCGGGGCGATTCTCCACCACCACCGGTTGCCCGAGCAATGGCGAAAGCTGCGCGGCAAGCACGCGCGCGAGCAGGTCGCTGGATTGACCCGGCGGCGCGCCGACCACGATCTTGAAGGGCTTGGACGGAAACGGCTGCGCGTGGGCCGGTTCCGCGAGAGTGCACATCATCGC
Source organism: Burkholderiales bacterium (assembly GCA_046160545.1). Taxonomy (GTDB): domain Bacteria; phylum Pseudomonadota; class Gammaproteobacteria; order Burkholderiales; family JAEUOS01; genus JAEUOS01. The sequence continues at coordinate 2,767 of JBJXGS010000168.1, read as the reverse complement.
CCCGATGATGAGCGTGCCAAACAGTGCTGTCCGCGCGCTTCTCCTGGCCAGTGAAGATGCCGTGCTTACCGATACCGGTTTCATTTACAAGCTCCTGAATCCTGCTTCATCATCGAGAACGTGCCCTGCCTGCCGGAAGGCAACATCTCCTTGACTGCCCTCACACGGACCGCGGCGATCAGTTTGCGCGAATGCCGAGTTCGCGGATCAGCCGGCTCCAGGCCTCGGTCTGTGCGCGCATGAACTCGGCCAAGCGTTCGGGGCCGCCGCCGCCGGGTTCGACCGACAGTTCGCTGAAGCGCTTGCGCGTATCAGGATGGCTGAGCGCGGCGTTGAACTCGCGATTCAAGCGCGCGACGATGGGCGCTGGTGTAGCCGCCGGCACCACCAGCGCCGACCATGCCGACACCTGGTAGTCCTTAAGTCCGGATTCGGCGATCGTGGGCACCTCCGGCAGGCTCGAGGCACGCACACCGCCCGAGGTGCCAAGAGCGCGCAACTGGCCGCCACGGATCAACGACATCGCCTCCGGAACGCTGACGATCATCGAGTCGACGCGCCCGGCGACAATGTCCGGCAGCGCTGCGGTCGAGCCGCGGTACGGCACGTGCAGAATCTGCACCTCGGCCTGCTTCTTGAACATCTCACCGGCCAAATGGGAGGCGGAACCGGTGCCCGAGGATGCCATGCTGAGTTTGCCGGCTTTGGCCAGGGCAACGAACTCCATCACGTTCTTCGCCGCCAGCGCCGGATTGACCACCAGCACATTGGGGACCTGGCCGGCGAAGACCACTGGAGCAAAGTCCTTCGGATCCCACGCGAGCTTCTCGAACAGCGCCATGTTGGTGGCGCATCCGAAGGTGCAGACCAGCAGTGTGTGACCGTCGGGCGCGGCGCGGGCCCCGGCCTCGAAGCCGATGTTGCCGCCCGCACCGGTGCGATTCTCGACGATCACTTCACGACCCAGCGACTCCGCCACGCGCGCTCCAAGCGTGCGCGCGACGATGTCCGGCGCCCCGCCTGCGGCGAAGGGCACGATGATGCGCAGGGCCTGGCGCGGAAACTGCTCTGCCGTCTGTGCCGACACGCCGCTGGCCGCCGCCAGTGCCAGCCCGATCCAGGATCCGGCGCATCGCAGGAGTCGTTGCTGGAACTTAGACATGCTCATATCCTCTGGAAACGTCGGGCCAGGAACTGCGCGGGGCGTGAACGGCGCTGTGGTAATTTTGCGGGACTTGGAGCCACTCGTGCGACCGCAGGCAAACCGATGACAGACGCGATAGTAACTCGACAGAAGGTGTTCGGCGAAATCAGCAACGACGCCCTGGTCAGCCTGGCGCGGCGCATGATCGCCATTCCCAGCCCGAACTTCGAGGAAGGCGAAGTCGCCGACTTTCTTGCCGAGCATATGCAGGGCATGGGCATGGAAGTCGAGATGATGCAGGTCGATCACCCGACCGACCCGTCGAAGCGGACCCGCCAGCCCATCGGCCGCTTGCGCGGCACCGGCGGCGGGAAATCGCTGATGTTCAACGGCCACACCGACGTCAATGTGATGATGCCGGGCTGGACCGTCGATCCGGTCAAGGGCAAGTACGAGGATGGCTGGATCTGGGGCCTCGGCGCCCAGGACGACAAGGGTGGCCTGGCGGCGGCAATGGTCGGGCTCGAGGCGATGATCAAGTGCGGAGTGCGCCTGCGCGGCGACGTGCTGATGTGCCCGGTGGCCACCCACAAGCTCGGCGGGACCGGGACCCGCACCCTGCTCGCCAAGGGCGTACGTTCGGATTACTGCATCAATATCGAGCACTCCGCCAACACCATCGGCTCGGTCATCGTCGGTTCGATCCGTGTCAAGTTGCGCACCAGCACGCCGGGCCTGTTCTTCCGTTTCACCCAGGAGGCGCGCGACACCTATTGGAATTCGATCGAGCAGATCGCGCTTCTGGTCGGGGAATTCGGCACCAGCCTCGTGCCGGTGCCGGCAGGCGGCTGGCTCAGTTTCACGCGACATGCGGAATTGCCGGATTTCCCGATGATCCGCCATGATGCGATCCACAAGGATCACTACGGGCGCTGGTGCGACCTGGTATTCCAGATACGCACCGTGCCCGGCATGACCCTGGACAGCGTGCGCGCCGACGTCGCGCGCGTGCTCGAGCGCATCAAGCGCAAGCACCCCACTCTGGATTGCGAGGCGACGATTCCGGCCAACGGCCCGCAGGACCCTTTCTATATGGACCCCTCGGCCCTGCCCGACGACCATCCGCTGGTGCGCGCGCTGGCCAACGGCTACCGTGCCGCCACCGGCAGCGAGCCCCTGATCGGCAGTGTCGAGCGAATCGGCAATTTCGGCGACGGCAATGTCCTGCAGGCGGCCGGCATCCCCTCGGTGCAATTCGGGCCCGGCGACATCAAGCGCTATCCCGAGTGGCCGGCGCCTGATGAGCGAGTGCATGTCGACGAACTGATGGTCACGGCCAAGTCCTGCGTGTCGGCGACCCTGGAGCTGTGCGCGTGAATGCACCGGCGCAGGCCGCTGCGGTGACGCGCGCCGCGTTCGAGCACGCCGCGCCGCGCGAGGTGCGGCGGGCGATCCGCGAGGGTATCTGGAGCGCCAATACCAAGCGCTTTGCGCTGGGACACCATCAGGCCAATGTCACCATCGTTCCCGAGCGCCACGCATTCGACTTCGCGCGCTTCTGCATGCGCAACCCGAAGGCGCTGCCATTGCTCGATGTCACCGATCCAGGCGACCCGGTGCCGC
>JBJXGS010000167.1:0-8621 GCA_046160545.1 Burkholderiales bacterium | reverse complement strand
TGGTCGTGCTCAACGTTCCCTTGATCGGCATATTCGTGCGCCTGCTGCGCGTACCTGCAGGCCTGCTGTCGCCCTTGATCCTGATGGTGTGCGTGATCGGCGCCTTCAGCATCAACAACAACATGCTGGATGTGCTGGTGATGTTCGCCGCCGGCCTGATCGGCTTCTTGATGAAAAAAGCGATCCTCGACCCGGCACCCTTGATCGTCGCCTTCGTTCTCGGCACCATGTTCGAGGCTTCATTGCATCAGTCGCTGGCGATCGGCTACGGCAGCGCCATGGTGTTCTTGCAGCGACCGATTTCGGTCGCCCTGATCATTGCCTCGGCGTTGGTGATTGTGCTGTCGCTGCTGGCGCCTCTGCTGGCGCGGCGGGTGATCGCCGAGGCCGGCGGCGCTTAAGGTGGACCAGAGTCGCCTGGCACGGTCACGCCACGTCCATGTCATTGGCGCCGGCATCGTTGGCACGTCATGCGCCTGGTGGCTGCGGCGCGCGGGATTCGACGTCACCTTGATCGAAAAGGGTGCGCCGGCATGCGGCGCCTCGTCGGGCAATGCGGGCAGCATCGGTCTGGCCTCGGTGCCGCCACTGGGCATGCCCGGCATCCTGCGCCGGGTTCCGAAAATGCTGCTCGACCCGGACAATCCCCTGACCACGCGCTGGGCCCACCTGGCAGGCTCCTTGCCGTGGTTCGCACGCCTGGCGCTGGCGACGCAAGGCCGGCATGTCGAGTCCATCGCCGATGCACGCGCCGCCTTGCTGGCCCGCACCACCGATGCGCTGGACACCCTGCTTGGTGAAACCGGCCTGGGCGGGTTGATCGAACATAGCGGACTCATCCACACGTTCCAGAGCGAACAGGCGTTAAGCGGCGCGACCCGAGCCATAGAGATGCGCCGCGAGCGCGGCGTCGAGCTCAAGGTGTTGAACGGCGACGCCCTGCGCGAACTGGAACCGGCGCTGTCCGACGAGATTGCCGGCGGCGTGTGGTACCCCACGGTGCGCAATTGCGTCAATCCGCAGCGTCTGACCGAAGCCTGTGCCGAGGCCTTTGTCGCCAGCGGTGGCCGGCTCTTGATCGAGACGGTGCGGGGATTCGAAATCGGATCCGACGGGCCGAAGAGCATCGTCACCGACCGTGGCTCACACCCTTGCGAACTGGTCGTGGTTGCAGCCGGCGCGTGGTCGAAGCCGCTGGCCCGTCAGCTTGGCTGCAACGTTGCGCTCGAATCCGAGCGTGGCTACCACGTCATGCTCAAGGAGCCGCAAACGGCGCTGCGCATACCGCTGGTCTCCAGCGACCAGAGCATCGCAATCTCTCCGATGGAGCATGGCCTGCGTCTGACGACGATGTCCGAATTCGCCGCCATCGAGGCGCCGTCGCAACATGCGCGGGCGATGCGCATATTCGCCAAGGCAACCCGCGTGGTGCATGACCTCAAGATCGAGGCGGCCAGCCAATGGGTCGGGGCGCGGCCGTCGACGCCGGACTCGCTGCCGGTGATCGGACGCTCGCCGCGTTTTCGCAATGCCCTGTTCGCCTTCGGTCACGGTCACCTGGGCTTGACCTTCGCTGCCATCACCGGCCGGCTGATCAGCCAGATCGCCAGTGGCGCCGCGCCGGAAGTCGACATCGCGGCGTTCCGGCCCGACCGCAGCTTTACCGGTAGTCACCTCAAGCCGTCAATGCATGCGTGAGGATTGATCAGGCTCAAGCGTGGTCGCGATCGGCTGCGTTTGCGCTGCCTTGCATGTGACGCGTGTTTTCGGCAGGCAGGATGGCGCTGGCGATCCTGCCTGCGGGCGAGTTCCATATCTCGTCATAGGAGCAGGTCGGCGCCAGTTGCTCGATAGCCTGCGGCCGCAGGGGCACACGGGCGGTCCAGTGCCCGGCAAGCTCGCGGCTGCCGAGACGCCGCGCCAGCAGTTCGGCGGTGGCCTCGCCGCAGGTGCGACCCTGGCAGGGCCCCATGCCGCAGCGCGTCCATGCCTTGAGCTCGTTGCAGTCGCCGGCCCCGGCATCGAGCGCCGCGTCGAGCATGCCGCGCGTGATGTCTTCGCAGCGGCAGACGATGGTATCGGCGCTGATCGCAGCGAGCAGCCCTGGGCGCGCCGCCATCAGACGGGCCATGCGGCTGCCGAGCCGATCAGCGTGCGCGTAGCGTTGCAGCAAGGGGGCCGCCTGCCTGTCAAGGTCTTCTCTCGTCAGGCGCCCCGCGTCATGCGCGGCGGCAAGTCCGGCGATGCCCCCGCTCAGCGCCGCAGCCTCTCCACCGGCCATGCCGGTGCAGTCACCGGCCGCATACAGGCCAGCCACCGAGGTGCGGAAATGCGCGTCGCGCTCGACCACCCAGCCGCCGCGCTCAGGGGCGAAACGATGGCGCGCGCGCAAAAGCCGCGTGATGTCAGCCGAGGGCACCAGACCATGACCGACCACCACCGAATCGACCTCGAAGCGGCGCGCCGGCGTCGCGCAGAGCGGTGTGCCGTCGGCGGCCACCGCCGCGATCTCGGCCGCGGTCACGCCCGAGTCGCCATGGACCTGCGCGACATGGTGTCCATGGAAAACTGGTACGCCTGCCAGGAGAAGGCGCATGCGCCAGGCCACGCCGCGACCCAGCAGCGCGGGCGAGGTGGCCAACGCCGGCAAGGCCGCCAGCCACTCTGCGCGGCGGCCGAGGTCGGCGATCGCCGCCACCCTGCCACCGCCGGCGATGATCGACGCGGCAACCGCGTACACCAGTGGCCCTGCCCCCGCCACCAGCGTGCGCTGGCCGGGCAGGATCTGCTGCGTCTTGAGTAGCCGGGTGGCTGCGGCCAGTCCACTCACCCCCGGTGTGGTCCAGCCGGGGAATGGAAAGATGCGCTCGGTGACACCGGTTGCCACCAGCAGCTTCGGCGCGACAACACCCTTCTCGCCGTCGGCCGCGACCATGCGCACCTCAAACCCCGGCGCCACTGACCACACCGCATGGCCTGGCAGGTGTTGCACACCCGAGTCCGCCAACTGCGCGCGCATAGCCTCACCAGCAGCGAAATCGGGCCCCGGGTCTGCCGACGCATTGCGGCGCCAGGCACGCGGCGGCGCACGATAGATCTGGCCGCCGGCTTCAACACCGTCATCAATGAGCGTGGTCGCAAGTCCACAACGGGCAGCCGTGACCGCGGCAGCAACGCCGGCCGGACCGGCACCGAGCACGATCAGATCTGCTGTTGGCTGCTTGTGTGCGCTCACGGATGAATCCGGTCGGCTTGCACCACAAGGCCGGCAGTCACCTCAGTCATGCAGGCCAGCACCTTGCGACCATCGATCCGTACCGCGCATTCCTGGCAGGAGCCGATCAGGCACAAGGGCCCGCGCGGCATTCCGCTCGGACTGCTGCGCGTGGCGCGCAAGCCGGCCGCGATCAGCGCAGCGGCCACGGTCTCGCCTTCGAACGCCTCCACAGCCTTGCCGTCGAAACTGAAAGTGAGCGCTGCTCCGCGCTGAAACTTGCCCGCGATGCGCCCGCCTTGCGAGTTGGAGTTCACCTCACATCCCCTTGGCTTGCGTGCCTGCGGCGGCGAACGGCCGCGCGCTGATCGTCCGGCCAGGATCAAACAGCGGCAAATCCGTCTCGCGTCCCAACATCAGGTCTGCGAGCAGCGCCCCCAGGCATGGGCCGATCGCCCAACCGCCCCGGCAACAACCGATCACGTACGCATTGTCGACCCTCGGAACCGCGCCCAGCGTCGGCAGGTAGTCGGGCAGCAAGGCCTCGAGACCGAGCCAGACCCGCGCGACGCGCAAATCACGGACAGCGGGCACCACGTAGCGGGCCAGTTGCAGGTTGCGCACCACGGCCTCCGAGTCGACCTGCCAGGCACCGTTGTCAAGATCGCCGTGCCCCTGCCAGCCACCACCGATGACGATGGTGCCGTTGGATGCCTGTTTCAGAGTGAGCAAACCATTCTGCACCCCGAGCACGGTGCGAATCACCGGTGCCGCACGCTCGGTCACGATCATCTGGTTGACCTTGAACTGGACCGGCAGGGAAAAGCCCAGCCAGGCCGCCATGTGTTCGAGCCACGCGCCGCCCGCCAGAACGATGCGCTTGGCGTTTGCCATGCCCTGCGGTGTGTGGACTTCGAAGCCCCCAGACGATGGAATGACGCGCACGACCTCGTGGCGCGCAAAAACGCTCGCGCCGGCCGCACGCAACGCGAAGTTGAATACCTGCCCGGTGCGATTGCTTTCGCCATGCCCGTCAAGTTCCGACCATGCCGCGAGCTTCACTTCGCCCGTCAGCGCCGGTTCGCGCGCCAGGGCCTCGGCGGCGGATACCAGCTCGATCGGCGCACCGCCGGCGCGCCGCGCGTCGACCATCGCCGCCAGCGCCAGCGCCTCGGCATCGGTATAGGCGACCAGAATGCCTGGTTGGGCATGGGCGCCGATATCAGCACCCAGCCACTCGCGGCTCGACATCCACATGCGATAGCCGCGCATGGCGTGCGGCACCAGTTCGGCCTTCTTGATCATCGGCGACAGGGAGCCGGCATTGCGGCCCGAAGCCTCCAGCCCGAGGCCGCGCCTGTCGAATACCGCGACCTTCATGCCGGCTCGCGCCAGGGGCAGGGCGGTGGCGCAGCCCATGACCCCGCCACCGACGACCGCGACATCGAAGCGCCCGAGCGATGCCAAGCAGCGCCTCCCCGAATCAATCCGCCACCAACGACGCCAAGCGCAGGGCCTGCCCTTGGTGTCGAGTCGATGGAATCTTACCGGACGCGTGATGTAGCGGCACCGCCGTTCGCGGTCCTTGCGCTCATGTTCATCGCAGCGCACGCGCTTCCTGAAAATCCGGTCGGCGCGGTACGGCGTCTTCGCCGCCGCCGGCACGCGCTGCCGATCGTGCAAAGCTGAGCGCGGAATTCATCCGCGCGACGAACGTCCCCAAGGCGAAAAAGCAGACCTAGTCGCCAGGCTGGCGGGTGGTCGAACCGTCAGCAGGAAATTCAGGCGCGCGCACGGGCTACCAGCGCCACGAGCGTCTCGTAGGGTTGCGCACCGACGACACCATGCCCGCCGATGACGAAGGTGGGCACGCCGGTTACGCCGTATTGGTGCGACTTTTCCCAGTCGGCGTCGATCGCCGCCTTGTGGGTTCGCTTTTCGAGCACTTCGCGGGCCCCGGCGGCGGGCAGTCCTGCCGCCACGGCAATCTCGACCAACGTCTCCACGTCGCCAATATTGCGTCCCTCGACGAAGTACGCCCGGAACAGCGCATCGTGAATTCTTTCTGCGCCAGGTTGCGTATCGGCCCAGGCGCCGAGCTCCTGCGCCAGGCGGCTGTTGTAGGTCATGCTGCGATCGCCGTAAGGCAGGCCTTCGGCCTCCATGCGCGCGCGCATCTGCGCCTGCATCTTGGGAATGTCATAGCCACGCCCGGCGAACATTTTCTCCAGGCTGCGCCCCGCCTGCGGCGTGTCCGGATGCAGCGGGAAATGCACCCACTTCACCTGCACGCCGTGCTCCGCCTTGAGCCGCTCAATACGCACGGTACTGAGATAGCACCAGGGTCAGACGTAGTCGGAGAAAATTTCGAGTATCAGGGAATCGGTCATCAGGGTGCCTTTGTTCGCGCCATCTATTTTCTCTCAGGCGAGTAGGAATATCAATCCACCTTACTCCCGATGCGCGCCGGTGCGCCGTGCGCCCCTGAGTTACAGCGCGAATTGGAGCGCCTCTGCGGCCACTAGACTTGCTTCGCCTCCCCCACCAAGCACGCGTCATTGTTCTACAGGCCATTGAGCGGGCTGCTCACCTTGCGGGCAATTGCCGGCGATTTCGATATCATGGGAAAGGATTGTCGATTACGAACCATGCCGCAACGCGATCGCGTAATGACCGCGTGGAACATCCGGCGATATATAGCCGCGAGTCGCCGCCATGCCCCATTCGCCCCCTATTGAAACACCGACAGGACCGAACATCATGAGCCTGATTCCAAAATCGGTAGTCATCACCGACGACACCATGCGCGAAGGTCTGCAGATCGAGCGCGCCGACATCCCGGTCGAAGCCAAGCTGCGCCTGCTCGACGCGCTCGGTGAAACCGGCGCCAAGGTCATCGCCATCGGTTCCTTCGCCCACCCGAAGTGGACGCCCCAGATGGCCTGCATCGACGAGATCGCCGAGCGATTCGTGCCCAAGCCCGGCGTGCGCTATACGGCGGCGGTGTTCAACAAGAAGGGTTTCGACCGCGCCGATTCCTACTATCCCAAGCTCGACGTGCGCAGCGGCAAGGCGTTTCGCACCAACGTCGAGCTGTGCGATACCTTCGCGCGGCGCAACTACAACCGCAGCCAGGCCCAGCAGCTCGCGGGGATGGATGCCACCATTGAAGCCGCGCGAGCTGCCGGCGCCACCGGGGGCTCGGTAGGCATCGGCAACCCCTTCGGCTCGAACTATGAAGGCCCGTTCAGCCACGATGAGCGCATGGGGCTGCTTGAAGTGATGATCGGCAAGTGGCACGCCGCCGGCATCAAGGTGACGCGCATTTCGATGCTGGAAGCGATGGGCTGGAACCTGCCGCATCTGGTGCGCCAGTTCATCGAATCGATTCGCGAGCGCTGGCCGGAGGTCAAGGACTTTCACCTGCACCTGCATAACCAGCGCGGCGCCACCATCGCCAGCTACTACGAAGGCCTGCTCCTTGGTGTGCGCGAATTCGATACCTGCCTGGGCGGCATGGGTGGCTGCCCCTACTGTGGCAACGGACGCGCCGCCGGTCAGGTGCCGACCGAGGACTTCGTCGACCTGTGTCACGAAATGGGCATCGAGACCGGCTACGTCCTGGACAAGCTGATCGAGGCGGTGGCCATCGCCGAGGAGGTGGTCGGCCACCCGCTGCATGGCCATGTGTCCAGATCCGGCCGGCGCCCGCGCGGCAAGGACCTCTACCCCGCCAACATGCCGTTTGTCGAATCGCTGGACGAAGCGGCGCACTTTCGCAAGGGGCCGCAGGTCTACGCGGGCCAGATCTCGCCCTGGAAAGAGGACGACGCGCTCTTCAAGGCCTGATCCGCACCCTCTGAGAAAGAGCACACATGAGCAACGAAGCCACCCGCTACGAGATAAGAAATGGCGCCGCCTGGATCACCCTGAACCGCCCTGAAAACCGCAATGCGCTCTCTGCAGTGCTGGTTGATGAGCTCGACCTGCACCTGCGCGCCGCCAACGATGACCCGGCCGTGCGCGCCATCGTCATCACCGGCACCGATCCGGCGTTCTGTGCAGGCGCCGACCTCAAGAATCCGCCCGGCAAGGCGGGGCCGGGACAGCGCGGCGTGGACTTTGTCGAGATTCTCAAGTTCATCGTCGCCAGCCCCAAGCCGGTGATCGCGGCGGTCAACGGTGCGGCGTTCGCCGGTGGCCTGGGACTGGTGGGCGCGGCCGACATCGTCATCACAACCGAAGACGCGCCGATGAGTTTTTCGGAAGTGCGCGTCGGCGTCATTCCCGCGGTCATCGCCGTGGTGTGCGTACCCAAGCTGGGCACCCATCATGCCAAGAAGCTGTTCATCACCGGCGAGCGCTTCAGCGGCGCGCGCGCTGTGGAAATGGGGTTCGCGCACCGCGCTGTTCCCAAGGCACGGTTGGTAGCCGCCGTGGAGGAGGAAATTGCCGCTATTTGCCAGGGCGGCCCGATCGCGGTGACCGAATGCAAGAAGCTGGTCAGCCGCGTGCCCCAACTATCGATGGACGAAGGCTTCGCGGAAATGTCGGTCTGGAGCAAGCGCATGTTCGGCAGCCCGGAAGCGGCTGAAGGCATGGCGGCGTTTCGCGAGAAGCGCAAGCCGGCGTGGATCGCGCAGTCTTGATGGCCTCCATGCCGGCAGTGCGCCCTTTCCTGGCCGCGATCACCCTGATCGCGCGCACTGATTTCAAGCGTCTTCAAACTTCCTTGATGACATAACCAACCCGTGGAAAATGCAGCATTACAGGGCCTAGGCGATCATCGTGGCGCAGCAGGGCGACATCATCGCGATCAACCTGCATCAGGTGTCCCACCACCGCTTCTGTAACGTAATCGTCGGGGCGGATCGACACCTGACTCTTGAGCGCCGGCAACGTTTCATCTGCGATCGAGTCAGCCAGCGGCGCGGGTTCGCTTGCCGCCGCGATCGCAAGCGCCGCCGTCGCGCTCATTTCCTGCCGCGTACCATGGCCGAGTGCCGCCACCCGCGCCATCCACGCGCGCGTGGCCGGACAATCGGCCAATTCATGCGCGCAATCGATCGGCATCGCGCTCAAGAACCACAGGCCGTGATACACCGCGAGGTCGGCCTGGCTGGGCGCTGCAGCAAGCAGCCACGGCCGGCCATGCGCCAGCATCTGCTCCACCACGGCAATTCCTGCCTGTACCAAACCACGATTGCGCTGCGCCACCGCCGCGAGCCGCGCCATCGAAGGCGTTCGCTTGCCGCGCAGCATCGCGCGATCGACATGCAGCTGCGGATCGACCGTGGCGGCATTGACGCCCGACACATAGCGTGCGATCGGCCAAAACAGGTCGCGCTCGGCCCATGACTCGATCGCAGTCGCCATCCCGCGCGTGGCGGTGGTCACAAGAGGCGGC
>JBJXGS010000166.1:0-18603 GCA_046160545.1 Burkholderiales bacterium | reverse complement strand
TTCCCCTTCAACGACACCCAGGTCCTGGCCAAGGAGTCCGAGGAAGCGCTGCTCTACCGCGACATGCAGACCGACATGGTGCAGCAGGTGCTGCGCCGCCTGGCGGCAACCGCGCCGCTGACGCGTGAGCGCGACCCCGCGCGCAACTGAACGCGTGGCCGCCGCCCTCTCTCCCGAAGAACTGCCGGCCCGCCTGGCCAAGGGACTCGCACCGCTGTATACGGTCACCGGCGACGAACCGCTGCGCGCACTCGAGGCCGCCGATGCCATTCGCGCCGCAGCGCGCAAGGCCGGATTTTCCGACCGCAAACTCTATTCGACGCACCAGCATTTCGACTGGGCCGCGCCACGCGCGGATCTGGCCGGCATGTCACTCTTCGGCGACCGCCCCCTGATCGACCTGCGAATTCCCAACTGCAAGCCGGGCCGCGACGGCGCACTCGCGCTCGAGAAACTGGCCGAGGCGGCGCACCCCGACGCGGTGCTGCTGGTCACCTTCCCCGGCGACTGGAGCACGCTCAAGACCGCATGGTGCAGGAAGCTCATGGAGACGGGGGTATTCGTTGAATCGCGCACTGTCGAAGCCCAGCGCCTGCCGGACTGGATCGCGCAACGCCTGAAACGCCAGGGCCAAAGCGCCGATGATGCGACCCTGCGCCTGATCGCCGGCAAGGTCGAGGGCAACCTCCTGGCCGCCCATCAGGAACTGCAAAAGCTCGAACTCCTCTACCCGGCTGGTCCGCTCACCTGGGAGCAGGTGCAGGACGCGGTGCTCGACGTCGCCCGCTATGATCTTTTCAAACTCTCCGAGGCATGGCTGGCGGGAGACTGCGTGCGCTTGCGCCGCATGGTCGAAGGCCTGAAGGGTGAAGGCGAGCCGCCGCCTCTGGTCCTGTGGGCGATGGCCGACGACATCCGCACCCTGGCCAAACTGAAGCGCGGTGAACGCGTCTTCAACAAGGGACCGCGCCTGCCCGCCTATGAGAAGCGCGCCCGCAGCATCGAGCCGCGGCTCATCGGCGACGCACTCAAGCACGCCGCCGCGATCGACCGGCTGATCAAGGGCCTCAAGCCCCGCGAGATTTCCGGTGACGTGTGGGAAGAGTTCTACCGTCTTGGCGCGCGCCTGGCGGCCTGACTTTGCGTCCCGAAGTTCGCTTGCCGTACACTTGAACCATGAGCGCAGTCCTGAAGCCGCAAGACGATATCGCCGCCGCGATGCGCGACATGGGTCGCGCGGCGCGCGCCGCCTCGCGTGCCATGGCACGGGCGAGCACGGCAGCCAAGAATGCGGCGCTGCACGAGATCGCCGCGTCGATTCGTCGCGATCGCGAACGCCTCAAGGCCGAGAACGCGCGCGACCTCGATGCCGGTCGTGCGAAGGGACTGGACGGCGCCATGCTCGACCGACTGGCGCTGTCCGACAAGGCCATCGACGCGATGGCCCAGGGCCTCAAGCAGATTGCCGAATTGCCCGACCCGGTAGGGGAAATCACAGACCTCAAGTTCCGCCCGACCGGCATCCAGGTCGGGCGCATGCGCGTGCCACTGGGCGTGATCGGCATCATCTACGAGTCGCGTCCCAACGTCACCGCCGATGCGGCCGGGCTGTGCCTCAAGTCAGGCAACGCCGCGATCCTGCGCGGCGGCTCGGAGGCGATCCACTCCAACCGCGCGATCGCCACCTGTGTCGCGGCCGGCCTGGCGGCCGCAGGCCTGCCGGCCGAGGCCGTGCAAGTGGTTGGTACTGCGGACCGTGCCGCGGTCGCCGAACTCATCACGATGACCGAGTACGTCGACATCATCGTGCCGCGCGGCGGCAAGGGACTGATCGAACGCCTGATGCGCGAGTCGAAGATTCCGATGATCAAGCACCTGGACGGCATCTGCCACGTCTACATCGACGAGCACGCCGACCTGGAGATGGCTGTGTCGGTGGCCGACAACGCCAAGACCCAGCGTTACGGCACCTGCAACACCATGGAGACCCTGCTGGTGCACGCGCGCATCGCGCCGACCCTGTTGCCGCGACTGGCTCGCATCTACGCCGACAAGGGTGTCGAGTTGCGCGGCGACGCCGCCACCCGCGAGCTGATCGACGCGGCGCTGCCGGCCACCGAAGAAGACTGGCGCACCGAGTACTTGGCGCCCATCCTCGCGGTGCGCGTCGTCGCCAACTTGGACGAAGCCATGGATCACATCGAGCGCTACGGCAGCAAGCACACCGATGCGATTGTCACCAGCCACCACGGCAATGCGATGCGCTTCCTGCGCGAGGTCGATTCGGCCTCGGTGATGGTCAACGCCTCGACGCGCTTCGCCGACGGGTTCGAATTCGGACTCGGCGCGGAAATCGGCATCTCCAATGACAAGCTGCACGCCCGCGGCCCGGTCGGACTCGAGGGCCTGACCAGCGTCAAATGGGTGGTGCTGGGCAACGGCGAAGGCCGCTCTTGAATCCCGCGGGAGCCCCGTCCGCGATGAATTAGGTCCGATTCGAGACCGCCAATGAGACAGCTGTACGAAGCCGCCAACGGCCTCGAAGCCCACATGATCGTCAACCTGCTCGATCAGCAGGGACTCAAGACACGCATCGACGGGGAGTACCTGCAAGGCGGCATCGGTGAGCTACCCGCTGCGGGGCTGGTGCGGATCATGATCGACCCCGCGGACTATGCTGCGGGCCGGGACTTCATCCAACGCTGGGATGCCGAACAGCCACGCCAGGCAGTGCCTGTCCGCTCCGACAAACGACGCCTGCACCTCGGGGCGCTGGCGCTGGGTCTGGCGCTTGGTGCGGCGTCGACTTATGGCTTGCTGCGCTCTCCGGTGACAACCAGCGGCATCGACCTGAACGGCGACGGCATCGCCGACGAACGCTGGACCTACTCGCCCAGCGGTCGGGCCACGCGGCAGACCATGGATCGCAACTTCGACGGGCGAATCGACTGGATTGCAACGTTTGACGTGCGCGGCCAGATTGATACGGCGGAAGCCGACGATGACTTCAACGGCAGCTTCGAGACGCGCCATGTCTATCGCCGCGGCAGCGTCGAACTGGGTGAGACCGACACCGACGGTGATACCGTGATCGACCTACGCTCGTACTATGAGCACGGCGTTTTGGTCCGTGGCGAGTTCCTCGACCCGACGACAGCCCGGCCGGTGCGCATCGAACACTATCGACTGGGCAAGATGACCCACGCCGAACTCGATACTGACGCCGATGGCCGCATGGATACCCGCATCAGCTACGACCGCCTCGGCGAGCCGGTGCGTCGCGAAGCCATTCTCCAGGCCAGGCCCTGAGTCACGCAGTCGCGGCTGTCACAGGAGGAGCGCGAAGCACGCCATTGCAAGCGTCGCCGCAATGGCCTGCGGATGGTTCAGTCAGCGCTGGCGCCCAGGGCCTATCGGTTGTAAAGGGTCTGCGGCAGCCACAGGCCGATCTCCGGAAAAACATATAGCAGAACCAGCGCGATGATCTGGATGCCCATGAAAGGCATCATCCCGGCAAAGATCTGGTTGAGGGTCACATGCGGTGGCGCCACGCCTTTCAGGTAGAACGCCGCCATCGCCACCGGCGGCGAGAGAAAGGCCGTTTGCAGGTTGAGCGCTACCAGCAGCCCGAAGAACAGAGGGTCGATGCCGAACTTGGGCAGGAGGGGAATGAAGATCGGCATGAAGATCACGATGATCTCGGTCCACTCCAGCGGCCAGCCCAGGATGAAGATGATGAACTGCGCCAGGATCATGAACTGCAGCGGCGTGAGGCCCAGCGACAGCACCCATTTCTCGACCAGATCCTGCCCCCCCAGGAGCGCGAAGGACGCAGAGAATATCGACGAACCGACGAATAGCCAGCACACCATGGCGCTGGTCTTGGCCGTCAGGAAGGACGAGTCCTTGAGGATGCTGCCGACTTCGCGCACCGTGGCACCGCCGGCCCTTGCACTCCCACGACGATGCTCCAGATAGCGATACGCGATCGCCAGCAGGAAGCCGCCGAACGCGCCTACCGCGGCCGCCTCGGTGGGGGTGGACAATCCAAATACGATTGAACCCAGCACCGCAAGGATAAGAAGCGCCAAGGGAAAGAACGATCCCAGGAGCATCTTGAATATCTCCAGCCGCTCCCAGCTCCAGATGGCATAGATGGCCAGCAGGAACAGCGCGCAACCGGACGCAAAACCAAAGAACCAGGTAGGTGTATCGAGTCGCTCCGGGACAGCTGCGGCTGCCTTGTCCGTATCGCCGGATTTGGTCGCGTCTGCAACTGCCGCGCCCGGCTTGCCTTTTTCTGCAGCCTTTGCCGCCGTACCAGGTCCTGGCTCCGCAAGGCCGGTCGATGCGGGCTCGGCTTTGCCCTCTTTCTTCGCGTCCGCCTCGTCATCCTTGGGCGGCTCGGCCAGGCCGGTCGATTCCTCCTTGGGCTCGGCCAAGCCACCTTCCTCTGCCTTGGGCTCCGCCAGACCGCCGGAATCGGTCGAAGCGCTCGCGCCGCCCGTCCCGCCCATCTCGACCACCCCGGTAACCTCCTGGTCCGCCGGCGCGGTGGCTGCCCGCCATACCAGCGCCAGGACGATGGCAACGAAGAGCGCCGGCAGCAAGGTCACCAGCAACTGCTTTACGACGGCGCCACGAGGCGCACCGCCTGCAAGGCCGCGCCACAGGCCCGCAAAGGCGTTGTTGCCGAGCGGCCGCAGTGTCTGCGCCACCGGCGGCAACGTAACCAGGCGCTCGGACATGGGTAGAGGCGGCATCAGTTCGGGCTTGAGCGTGGCGATCAGGATCACGTATCCGACATACAGCCCCGCGAGCATGAGGCCCGGGAATAACGCGCCCGCGTAGAGCTGCACCACCGACACCCCCGCGGTGGCGCCGTAGACGATCAGGAGCACCGAAGGTGGGATCAGAATGCCCAGGCACCCGCCGGCCGTGATGGCGCCGGCGGCGATCTTGGGGCTGTAGCCGGCCTTGAGCATGGCCGGCAGCGCCAAGAGGCCCATGAGCGTGACGACCGCACCGACGATGCCGGTGGCGGTGGCGAAAATGGCACAGGTGACGATCGTCGCCACCGCCAGCGAACCGGGCACGCGCGCCATCGCCAGGTGCAGGCTCTTGAAGAGCTTCTCGATGAGCGCGGCGCGTTCGACCAGGTAACCCATGAAGACAAACAGCGGGATCGCGATCAGCACGTCGTTGCTCATGACCGCGTAGGCGCGCTGCACCATGAGGTCGAGCACACGCGTCCCGGCAGTGGACGGATCGACGCTGCGGTACGAGAACCACGCGAACATGACACCCATGCCCATGAGCGTGAACGCCGTCGGGAAGCCCAGCATGATGGCCACCACGACCAGCGACAGCATCAGAAGACCAAGGTGCCCGTTGGTCATCGCAGACCAGGGCATGAAGATGGCCGTGACGGCCAGGATGATCGCCATCAGCGAAAAGCCGAACCACAGTTCGCGGCGCATGGTCTAGCGCGCCCCGGCAGCAGGCGCGCCTGCGGCGACCGTGCCGGCATCGTCGACATGCACCATCTGCTTGAGTTTGTCGACGTCGACCTCCTCGACATCCTGTTCACGCGACGGCCAGGCGCCCTGACGAATGCAGATCACGCAGCGCACCATCTCCACGATGCCCTGCAGCAGCAGGAACAGTCCGGCGATCGGAATGATGGTCTTGAACGGGTAGACCGGCGGACCGTCGGCGGTGATGTTGGAATGCTCGTTGATGCGCCATGAATCGGCGGCATAGAAGTAGCCCGCGTAGGTAAGCGCGATCACGCCTGGAAGGAAAAACACGAAATACAGGATCAGGTCGAGCGTGGCCTGTGTGCGCGGCCGGAAAAAGCCGTACAGCACGTCGCCGCGCACATGCCCGTTCTTCGACAGCGTGTACGCGCCGGCCATCATGAAGAGCGTCCCGTACATCATTATCATGGCGTCAAAGGCCCAGGCGCGCGGAGTGCCGAGGGCATAGCGGGCAAAGACTTCCCAGGTCACGTGCAGCGAAAGAAGGACGATGGTCCAGGAGAATGCCTGGCCGACCCAGGTGCTCAGCCTGTCGATGAACAACAGCAATTTCTGCATGGCAGGGACTTTGACAGATGTTGCCGGCAAGCGTCGGCCGACTCCGGAAAAAACAACACCCGGCATCTGCCGGGTGTCGAGTTCGACTTCAAGGTCCGGCTGATCAGGCCTTCTTGGGTGCGAAGTAGTAGTTGTAGGCCATGCGCCGATTGACGTTGTTGTCCAGGTCCCATTTGACCGCGCGTTGCGCGAACTTCTTCTGCGACTCGGCAATCTCGTTGAACAGCGCGTTGTCCTTGCGCTTGGCAACCGCAGCGTCGTAGCCCTTCAGCTGGTCCTGCAGGATCGAGTCAGGGGTCTTGTAGAACTTGACCTTGTCCTTGGTCTGCATCTCCTCGTAGTCCTTGGAGTAGCGATCGATGGACTTCCAGACCATGTCGGCAGATGCGGCTTCGACGCCGTTTTCGATGACGGCTTTCATCTTTGCCGGCAGCGCATCGTACTTGGTCTTGTTGAACATGATCTCGAACTGCTCGGCGTTCTGGTGGAAGCTTTGCAGCATGCACACCTTGGAAACGTCCGGGAACCCGAGGATGCGGTCGGAGGTCATGTTGTTGAACTCGGCCGCATCGAGCAGGCCGCGGTCCATCGCCGGCACTATCTCACCGCCGGGCAGCGCGTTGACTGATACCCCGAGCGCGGTGAACACGTCAATCGAGATGCCGACGGTACGGTACTTGAGGCCCTTCATGTCGGCCGACTTGGTGATCGGCTTCTTGAACCAGCCCAGCGGCTGGGTCCACATCGGACCGTAGGGGAAGGACACGACGTTCGCGCCGATCGACGCGTAGAGCTTGGCCAGCAGCTCCTTGCCGCCGCCGTATTTGTGCCAGGCCAGCAGCTGTTGCGCGTCCATGCCGTAGGCCGGGCCCGAGCCCCACAGGGCCAGCGCGTTCTGCTTGCCGTAGTGGTAGACCAGCACGCCGTGACCGCCGTCGAGCGTGCCCTTGGTGACCGCGTCGAGCAGGCCGAAGGCCGGCACCACAGCGCCGGCAGGCAGCACCTCGATCTTCAGATCGCCGCCGGTCATGTCGTTGACCTTCTTGGCGAAGTCGTTGGCGTACTCGTGGAAGATGTCCTTGGCCGGCCAGGTCGATTGCCACTTCATCGAAATCGGGCCCTGGGCCTTGACGATGGTCGGAAAACCCAGCGTGGCCGTGCCTGCGGCAGCCGCGGTGGCACCGGTCAGGAACTTGCGGCGATTGGCGACGGTTTGAGTCATCTCTTTGTCTCCTTGAATTGGGGGGTCAAGCCTTTCAACACACGAGTATAAGGGCAAGCGCGCAACGCTTCCATCAGGCAAACCCTTACTGGCCGCAGTCCGGCGCCCCCCCAGCGGGGTGGCACGAATTGACACGGGCGGAACTGTATGATGTCCTTAAGGCCCGAGGCATCAGACACGCATGCAAGTCCCTTCCGACGACTCCGGCACCACCATTGCCCGCCAGGCACACTCCGAGCCGGACCAATCGCGCACACCGCGCCGCCCGGCCGGTTCTGTATGGATCGTGCCGTTTGCGGCGCTGGCGCTGTTCGTCGCCGCGATAGCCGCGCTGCTGTGGTTCGTGCTCAAGCACGAGGCCGAAATCGAACTCTCCAACCTGCGCCGCGATACCCAGTTCGCGGAACTGGCGATCACGCGCAGGATTCTCGCCCATCAGGATCTGGTCGACCGCATCGCCGGCGCGATCTCGTCCGGCCAGGACGCGCTGACCCTGACCGACCAGGCACAGATTTATCTGCGCCAGAACCCCGAACTGCGCAATGTCCTGTGGACATCCCCTGCGGGTTCCATCAGCTGGGCGGCGCCGTCCTGGAAAGACGCCTCGTCGATCGCGCGCGAACGTCCGCCGCTGGCAGAGCGCGAGCGCATGCTGCGCCTGACTTCGGCCACCGGGCGCTCGACCTATTCCGATCCCTATCGCGATTACCAGGACGAGCCCTACATCGAGTACCACAGCCCGGTGGTGCGCCAAGGCCGCTTTCTCGGCACCATCAGCGCGTCGCTGTCGCTGCGCGCCGCGATGCAGCGCCTGGTGCCGCTGTCGGTCAGCGAGAAGTATCGCCTGTCCCTGATCGATGCCAGCGGACGCGAACTGTTCCGTCCCGACGACGGTCGCGAGACCTACGAGTGGCTGACCCAGTCGGTCTCATTGACTCTGCCCTGGCGTGACCTCGACCTGACCGCCACGTCGTACAAGACAGACTCGCTTGTCGGCCGCACCATACTCATGGCGATCATCGCGCTCGTCACCATCGTGCTTGCATGGAGCCTGTGGTCCCTGCGACGGCGTGTCGAGATGCAGGCTGGTGTGGATCGCGCGCTGATGGCCTCGCACGAACGCTTCGTGACAGTGCTCGATGCGCTGGACGCGGGTGTCGCCGTCTCCGACTTCGACACCCGCGAGTTGCTCTTCTGCAACGAGAGCTTCGCGCGCATCTTCCCCGGCCACACCCTGGGCAGCAACACCGCCAAGCTCGAGACGGCGTTCACGCCGATACCCTCGCAAGCGATCGCGCGCGAGATGCTGCTGACAGCCGACGGCCGGCTGGGCGCAGTGCACAAGCTCGAGGTGCGCGACGAGTCGCGCGACCTCTGGTATGCGTTGCGCGTGCGTGCGGTGCGCTGGGTCGATGGACGCGCGGTGCGCATGACCATGATTTCGGACATCACCGAGCGCAAGCTGGCCGAAGAGCGCAGCCGCGTGCAGCAGGAAAAGCTGCTGCTCACTTCGCGCCTGATGAGCGTGGGCGAGATGGCCTCGACGCTTGCGCATGAGATCAACCAGCCTCTGTCGGCGATCGCCAACTACAACATGGGAGCGGTACGACGCCTCAAGTCGGACCACTGGAAGAAGGAAGATCTGGTCTCGGCGCTGGAAAAATCGGCGGCGCAGGCCGAGCGCGCCGGGCGCGTGGTGCACCGGGTGCGCGAGTTCCTGAGACGGCGCGAACCGGTGCGCGAGCCCGGATCGATCAACCAGATCATCGCGGAACTCGCAGAACTGGTCGAGATCGAAGCCGACAAGGCGCAGGTGGAGCTGGTACTCGAACCGGGTGCCGACCTGCCACCTGTCTTCGCCGACCGCGTCATGGTCGAGCAGGTGCTGGTCAACCTTATCAAGAACGGCATGGAAGCCATGCGTGCAGCACCTCTCGACGAGCGACGCTTGGTCGTGCGAACCTTTGCGGTTGCTGTTTCCGACCAACCGACCATGATCGAGATCCAGGTCATCGACCGCGGGCACGGCATCACGCCGGAGGTCGAGCGTGAACTGTTTTCCCCGTTTTTCACCACCAAGGACAACGGCATGGGCATGGGCCTCAACATCTGTCGCTCCATCGTCGAGATGCACGAGGGCCATCTGTGGTTTTCACGCGGCCCGGATGGCGGCAGCATCTTCCACTTCACCCTGCCACTGGCAGAAACCACCACGGAGCTGGCGGCATGAGCGCGCGTCCGGTCATCCACGTCGTCGACGACGACGAGGCCATGCGCGATTCGCTGACCTGGCTGCTCGACAGCGAACGCTACACGGTGCGCACCTACGCCTCGGGCGAAGCCTTTCTCGAGCAGATGATCCTGGCCGCACCGGCCTGCGTGATCCTGGACATTCGCATGCCGGGCATGAGCGGCATCGAAGTGCACGAGCAGTTGGCCCGCCGCGGGGTCGCCACGCCCATCGTCTTTGTCACCGGACACGGCGATGTACCGATGGCCGTGGATGCAATCAAGCGCGGTGCTTTCGATTTCGTCGAAAAGCCCTTCAACGAAAAAAAACTCACCGCGATCATCGAACGCGCGCTGGAGGCCGACGCCAGGAATGCAGGATCGGCAGCCGCCCAGGCGCAGATCATGCACCGCCTCGCGCGCCTCTCGCCGCGCGAGCGAGAAGTGCTTGACCTGGTCGTGGCCGGCAAGATGAACAAGACCATCGCCGACGCCATGGACATCAGCATCAAGACCGTCGAGGCGCACCGCGCCAAGGTGATGGAAAAGATGGGCGCGCGCTCGCTGGCCGAGCTGGTGCAGGCGGTGGTCAAGGTGCAGGAAAAGCCGGCGTCCTGACAGGCAGCCAGGCGCAACGCGGCTGCCCGCCTGGAAAAGGAGGCCCGCCCGGTTCCGCGCCTCAGGCCGCGCGGCGCTCGGCCACCGTGATGCGATGTAGCAGACGCTGGTGGCCAGCGTAGCCGCCGGTGGCCGCGTGCACAACGGCGCGGTTGTCCCACATCACCAGCATGCCGGGCGACCAGCGCTGACGGTGGATAAAGCGTGCCTCGGCCTGATGCGCAAAAAGTTCGCGCAATATCGGGCCGGCTTCGTCCTGCGCCATGCCCTCTATGCCAATGGTGTAGCCGGGACTGACAAACAGCGCCGTGCGCCCGGTTTCCGGATGCATGCGGCCGATCGGATGGGTGCAAACCGCAAGCGCGGCGTCGGACCAGCGAATGTCCATGGAGCGACCGCGGTCGCGTTCTCCGTACATTCCGTCGCGTGAATAGCCACGCCGTGCCGAGTGCACTCCCAGGCGGCCTGCAACGGCATGGCGCAATGCGTCAGGCAGTGCCTCCCACGCCGCGACCTGGTTGGCGAACAGGGTGTCGCCACCGACCGGTGGGATCACATCGCCGAGGAGCAGCGTGGCTACCGGAGGCGAAGCAAGAAAACTCCAGTCCGAATGCCAGCTCTCGGCGAACAACGGAGACTTCTCGTTTGCCTCACGCCGTACCTGCGCCACGTGCGGATGGCCGGGTACGGAGCCGAAAAACGGATCGACTCCGAACGGCCCGATCGACGCTGCGAAGCGTTCCAGCGCTTCGAGTGCCAGACATTGGTCCGGAAACGCAAGAATCAGGTGTTGCAGCCAGTGTTTCCGCAACTCGTCCGACTGCGCAGCGCTCAGCGGCTGCGACAGGTCGATGCCTGTCACCGTCGCGCCGCAGGCAGCGCCCGACGGGATGACTTGCAGCGTGCTCACGGCGCGGTCTCTTTCATGAGGTCACGCGACTGAAATCGCTGAAGTAGTCCGGATAGGTCTTGGCCACGCATTGCGGATCATTGATGGTCAGTTGCTGGCCGGAAGCCATGCCAAAGGCCGCCAGCGAAAAACTCATGGCCATGCGGTGGTCGTCGTAGGTGTCGATTGCAGCGGGCAGGAGTTGCGCCGGCGGCTCGATGCGCAGGAAGTCGGCGCCGGCGGTCACGCGCGCGCCCAGTTTGGTGAGTTCGGCAGCCATGGCTGCGATGCGATCGGTTTCCTTGACCCGCCAGGAACCGATATTGCGCAGCGTCGACGGGCCGTCGGCAAACAATGCCAGCACGGCTACGGTCATGGCCGCGTCCGGAATGTGATTGAAATCCGCGTCGCAGGCGATCAGGCGGTCGGGATGAGCGTCGTTGCCGAAGCCCCGCACCTCGATCCAGTCAGGTCCTGCCATCACATTCGCGCCCATTTGCGCCAGCGCGTCGGCAAACCGCACGTCACCCTGGATGCTATCCATGCCGACCCCGGTGACCCTCACCGGCCCGCCGCCCAGCGCGCCGGCGGCCAGGAAGTAGGAGGCCGACGACGCGTCGCCTTCGACGGCGACCCTGCCCGGTGATACGTAGCGCGCACCGGCCGGGATCAGGAAGCGCCGCCACTGATCACGCTCGACTGTGACGCCGAAGCGCCGCATCAGGTTGAGCGTGATCTCAACATACGGACGCGAAATGAGCTCGCCCAAAACCTCGATTTCGATCGGCGCCGTACGTACGGCGGCACACAGGGGCAGCGCCATGAGGAGCGCGGTCAGGAACTGGCTGGAGACATCCCCACGCACCGGCACGGCGCGCTCGATGCGCAGGGCGGCCGGGCGGATCGTAAGCGGTGGGTAGCCGGGGCGCGCGTCATACGCGATGTCCGCACCGATTGCCGCGAGGCCGTCGACCAAGTCACCGATGGGCCGTTCGTGCATGCGCGCCACGCCTGAGACGCGGTAGATGCCGCCGTTCATTGCCAGCGCAGCCGTCAGCGGCCGGATCGCGGTGCCGGCGTTACCCATGAACAAATCTGCCTGCGTGACCGGGAATCGTCCGCGTACACCCTCGACGACGCGCTCCTCGCCCGCACCGGTCACCTTGACACCCAGACGCGCGAGCGCCTCGAGCATGACCCTGGTATCGTCGGAGGCGAGCAAGCCACTGATGCTGGTGCTGCCCTCGGCAAGCGCTGCCAGCAGCAGGGTGCGGTTGGAGATGCTCTTCGAGCCAGGTAGGCGCAGCGTCCCGCTGGCCCGTGTCAGCCGCGGTAGCTGCAGCGAGGTTCCCACGCCGCGCTACTCCCTGGCGAGGCTCGCGCCTGCGATCCAGGCCTGGCGCGCGCGCCGCGCGTTGGCGTACATGGATTCCAGCGCCGCGCCATCGCCCGCCGCCAGCATGTCACGCGCGCGCGCGAGCGCCGCCGCGTAGGCGTCGACCTCGGCCAGCAGGGCTTCGCGGTTGGCAAGCGAAATGTCGCGCCACATCTCCGCATTGCCACCGGCAATGCGCGTGGTATCGGCCAGTCCGCGCCCGGCGTGGGCGAACAGTTCGTTGCCCTCTGCGCGGCGCGCAAAGGAATCGATGAGCGCGAACATGAGCAGGTGCGGCAGGTGACTCACTGCCGCGTAGACACGGTCGTGCTGCTCAGGCGCAAGCGTCGTGACCCGCGCACCGCAGGCCTCCCAGATCGCTTGCACCATGGCCGTGGCGGCGGCATCGGTCTCGGCGACGGGGGTGAGGACCACCCGACGATCGCGATAGAGCCCGGCGTCGGCCGCATCGGCCCCGGAGCGGTCTCCGCCCGCGATCGGATGCGCGGGAACGAAGCGCGCCAGGTGTGCGCCCAGATGTTCGCGCGCCAGCGCGACCACTTCCGACTTGGTGCTGCCGGCATCGGTGACGATGGTCCGCGGGCCGAGCCGCGGGGCGATGCTGCGCATGACCTGCCCCAGTTGCCCGACCGGGGTGGCCAACAGCACCAGGTCGGCGTCGGCGCAGGCCGCGCCGGCATCGGCCGACACTTCGTCGATCGCCTTGATGCCCAGAGCACGCTCCAGGTTGGCGCGACTGCGGCCAACCCCGATCACGCGGTCGAAAAGTCCCGCCCGTTTGCCCGCCAGCGCGAAGGAGGCGCCGATCAGGCCGACGCCGATGACAACGACGCGGGCAAGGCGCGGCGCGCTCACGATGCCCGGCGCGACGCAAGAACTTCGGCCAAGGCTTCAAGAAAGCGCGCGTTCTCCTGCGGCAGGCCGATGGTCACGCGCACATGGCGTGGCAACTCGTAACCGACGATCGGGCGCACGATCACCCCGCGCTTGAGCAGCGCGCCGAACACCGCCGCGCCATCGCCCACATCGACGGTCACGAAATTGCCGTAAGAGGGAATGTAGGGCAGCCCGAGCTTGTCGAAACCGGCGGTCAGCTGCGCCATGCCGGCGCGGTTATTCTCGAAGGTGCGGCGCACGAATTCGACGTCACCCAGTGCCGCGATTGCCGCAGCCTGCGCGATGGCGTTGACATTGAACGGCGCGCGCACACGGTTGACCATGTCGCACACCTCAGGATGCGCCAGCATGTAGCCCACGCGCAGGCCTGCGAGGCCGTAGATCTTGCAGAACGTGCGGGTCAGGACCAGGTTGGGAAACTCGGTCAGCCAGGCGACGGTATCGGCCCGCAACTCGTGCGGCAGGAAATCGTTGTACGCCTCGTCGAGGACAACGATGACCTCCTTGGGCACACGCTGGAGAAAGTCGCGCACCGCCACATAGGGCGAGAACGTCCCGGTCGGGTTGTTCGGGTTGGCCAGGAAAACCATGCGTGTGTCGGCGCGGATCGCGCGCGCCATCGCATCGAGGTCGTTGCCGAAATCGCGGGCGGGCACCTTGATGCCGTGGGCGCCGCGCGCCAGCACCGTGATCGGGTAGACCGCGAAGCAGTGTTGCGAGTACACCGCCGAGACGCCAGGCGCCAGATAGGCCATCGCCAGGTAGTCGAGCAGGTCGTTGGAGCCGTTGCCGACGGTGACGGCATCCATCGCGACGCCCCACTTGGCCGCCAGTGCGGCACGCAGGTCGTAGGAGGCACCGTCCGGGTACAGGTGGACCTCCTCGATGGCGCGGCGCATTGCCGCCTTGGCCGGCTCGCCGCAACCCAGCGGGTTCTCGTTGGAGGCCAGCTTGATGATGTCGCGCTCGGCCATGCCGAGCTCGCGCGCAACCTCTGAGATCGGCTTGCCGGGCTGGTAAGGAGCGATGCTGCGTACGTACGGGAGCGCTGTGGCAGAGGGATGCATGGTGGGTGCTAGTAGTCGCCGACAGGGTAGGAACCGAAAATCTTCAGATACGGCGCGATGCCGCGCAGTTCGTCCAGCGACGCCGCCAGCCCGGCATCGCGCTGGTGGCCTTCGAGATCGACGTAGAACATGTATTCCCACGAGCCCGGCATCGATGCGATGCGCGCCGGGCGCGACTCGATCTTGGTCATCGATACTCCGTGGCGCGCAAACGGCGACAGGAGCTTGACCAGGCCGCCGGCGACATTGGGCGCCGACATCACCAGCCAGGTGCGATCACGTCCCGAGGGTTCGGCGTCGTTGCGGCCGATGACGACAAAGCGCGTCCGGTTGGTCGCGTCGTCCTCGATGTTGGCGGCCAGAATGGCGAGACCGAAATTGGCCGCTGCGTTGGCGCCTGCAACCGCAGCGGTCGCCGGGTCCAGGCTCGCCAGGCGCGCCGCCTCGGCGTTGGATTCCACCGTGACGCGATCCACCCCGGGCAGGTTGCGATTGAGCCATTCGCGCGTCTGCGCCAGCGACTGGCCGTGCGAATACACCTTGGTGATGCCGTCCATGCCGGCGCGCGCGCGCATGAGGTTCTGCTCGACCCGCAGGACCACCTCGGCGCACACCTTGAGTGGACTTGCAAGCAGGAGATCGAGCACACGCGAGACCGTGCCTTCGGTGGAATTCTCCACCGGCACCACGGCGAAATCGGCCGCGCCGGATTCCGCGCGACGAAACGCATCGTCGAAGCTCGCGCACGCGACGCCTTCGGCTGAGTGACCGAACTGGCGCAACATGGCCTGTTCCGAAAACGTCCCCGCCGGCCCCAGATAGGCCGCACGGATCGGCCGCTGCAACGCGGAGCTGGCCGACATGATCTCGTGAAAGATGCGGCTCACCGCATCGGCGGGCAGCGGACCGACATTGGCGCCCTCGAGTCGCCGCAACAACGCCGCCTCGCGCTCGGCGCGATAGACAGGGGCGGCGGAATCCTCGCTGCGCTTGACCTGGCCGATCTGCTGCGACACCCGTGCCCGCGCGTTGAGCAGCGCGAGCAGTTCGTCGTCGAGCCGATCGATCTCCTGGCGCAGACGCGGCAGTTCGCTCATGTCACTGTCCCGGGCCGGCCACATCCGTTCCCGGCGGTTCGCCCTCGTCGCCGGCGGCGGCGTCGTTCTCGCTGTGTCCGTTGCCGTTCTCGCCGTTGTCGGCGTCGCTCTCGACCACGCGCTGCAACCCAGACAGCGTGGTGCCGTCGTCGACGTTGATGAGTGTCACGCCCTGGGTGGCGCGGCCCATTTCGCGGATCTCGGCCACACGGGTGCGGATCAGCACGCCGCCGGTGGTGATGAGCATGATCTCGTCGGTGGGCTCGACCAGGGTCGCGGCGACGACGCGCCCGTTGCGCTCGGAGGTCTGGATCGCGATCATGCCCTTGCTGCCGCGGCCGTGGCGCGTGTACTCGGCCACCGGCGTGCGCTTGCCATAGCCGTACTCGGTGGCAGTCAGCACGCTTTGAGCTTCATTTTCGGCCACCAGCATGGCAATCACGCTCTGTCCAGGGTCGAGCATCATGCCGCGCACGCCGCGCGCCGCGCGGCCCATGGCGCGCACGTCGTTCTCGTCAAAGCGCACCGCCTTGCCGGCATCCGAGAACAGCATCACGTCATGCCGTCCGTCGGTCAGTGCCGCGCCGATCAGGAAGTCGCCTTCATCCAGGTCAACGGCGATGATACCGGCGCTGCGCCGGTTGGCAAAGTCGGTCAGCGCGCATTTCTTGACCACGCCCTGGCTGGTGGCCATGAACACATAGCGGTCGGACGCGAAACCCTTGACCGGCAGCACCACCGTGATCTTCTCGCCTTCCTCGAGCGGGAACATGTTGACCGCCGGCCGGCCGCGCGTGCCGCGCGCGCCCTGCGGCGCTTCCCAGACCTTGAGCCAGTAGACCTTGCCGCGATTGGAGAAATTGAGCAGGAAGTCGTGGGTATGAGCGATGAAGAGCTGCTCGACATAGTCGTCCTCGCGCGTCGCGGTGGCCAGCTTGCCGCGCCCGCCGCGCTTTTGGGCCCGGTATTCGGTCAGTGGCTGGCTCTTGATGTAGCCCGCGTGCGAGACGGTCACGACCATGTCCTGCGGTGTGATCAGGTCCTCGGCGTCCAGGTCGGCGGCATTGGTCTCGATCATCGAGCGGCGCGCGTCACCGAACTCGTCCTTCACCTTCGCCAGTTCCTCGGCGATGATCGCGGTGATGCGCTCGGGCTTGGACAGGATGTCGATCAGGTCGGCGATGCGCTCCATGACCTCCTTGTACTCGGCGACGATCTTGTCCTGCTCCAGCCCGGTCAGGCGCTGCAGGCGCATCTGCAGGATTTCGCTGGCCTGCACCTCGGACAGGAAGTAGCCCTGCGCCTTGAGGCCGTAGGCCTCGCCCAGGCCCTCGGGGCGCGACGCATCGACCGCGGCGCGCGCGAGCATCTCCTCGACCACACCCGACTTCCACGGCCGGCGCATCAGTTCATCCTTGGCCACCGGCGGGGTGGGCGCTGCCTTGATGAGCGCGATCATCTCGTCGACGTTGGCCAGCGCCACCGCCAGGCCCTCGAGCACATGGCCGCGCTCGCGGGCGCGACGCAGGTCATAGACCGTGCGCCGCGTCACCACCTCGCGGCGGTGCTGCAGGAACTGGTCGAGCATCTGCCACAGGTTGAGCAAGCGTGGTGCGCCGTCGACCAGCGCCACCATGTTCATGCCGAAGGTGTCCTGCAGCTGCGTCTGCTTGAAGAGGTTGTTGAGCACCACCTCGGCCTGCTCGCCGCGCTTAAGCTCGATGACCAGGCGCATGCCCGACTTGTCGGACTCGTCCTGGATGTGGCTGATGCCCTCGATCTTCTTCTCGTTGACCAGCTCGGCCATCTTTTCCTGCAAGGTCTTCTTGTTGACCTGGTAGGGCAGCTCGTCGACGATGATGGCCTGGCGGTCGCCGTTCTTGCCGATGTCCTCGAAATGCGTCTTGGCGCGCATGATCACGCGACCACGCCCGCTGCGATAACCCTCGCGTACACCTCCCAGGCCGAAGATGATGCCCGCAGTGGGGAAATCGGGGGCCTTGATGATCTCGATCAATTCATCCAGGGTCGTCTCGGGACGCCGCAGCAGCAAGAGGCAGGCGTCGATCACGTCCGAGAGGTTGTGCGGCGGGATGTTGGTCGCCATGCCGACGGCGATGCCCGAACTGCCGTTGATGAGCAGGTTGGGGATGCGCGCAGGCAGGATCAGCGGTTCCTTCTCGCTGCCGTCGTAATTGGGCCCGAAATCGACCGTCTCGCGATCGAGGTCCGCCAGCAACTCGTGGCCGATCTTGGCCATGCGGATTTCGGTATAGCGCATGGCCGCCGGGTTGTCGCCATCGACAGAACCGAAGTTGCCCTGCCCGTCGACGAGCATGTAGCGCAGCGAGAAATGCTGCGCCATGCGCACGATCGTGTCATAGACCGCCGTGTCACCATGCGGGTGGTACTTGCCGATGACGTCGCCGACGATACGCGCCGACTTCTTGTAGGCGCGGTTCCAGTCGTTGTTGAGCTCGTGCATCGCGAAGAGCACGCGGCGGTGCACCGGTTTCAGGCCGTCGCGCACGTCGGGTAGCGCGCGGCCGACGATCACGCTCATCGCGTAGTCGAGGTAGGAGCGGCGCATCTCCTCCTCGAGGCTGATCGGCAGGGTTTCTTTGGCGAACGAGTCTGAGGGTTGAATCACGATGCGGGTGCGGCGCGTCGCGGCCCAGGGAAGGGTCGCGACTGGTGGACGGGAATCGGGCTTTTGGCGCTCCAGGCGCCGGTCCGCAAATCCCGCAGTTGCAGACACACGATTTTATCACGCGCCCCCCTCGCGAGCCCCCTGCCGCACAGGTCCGCAAATCATGCCGCGCCCGGGCCGCGACGTACGCCGCGATTGCGCCTGACGCGCGCTTCTGCGACGATTCGCTCCGCATATGGAAACCATCGACACCCTCATTGAAGCCCGCTACGTAGTGCCGGTCGAACCGCACGGTGTCGTTCTGACCGACCATGCGGTTGCGGTGCGCGACGGCCGCATCGTCGCTCTCCTGCCGGCCGCCCTGGCGGCGCAGCGCTTTACCGCCGCCGAGACGGTGCGCCACCCCGACGCGGTCCTGGTTCCGGGGCTCATCAACGCGC
>JBJXGS010000165.1:0-13560 GCA_046160545.1 Burkholderiales bacterium | reverse complement strand
GTCGAGGTGCAGAACATGTTCGGCCAGCGCGTGGTGATCCCGTCGAACGGCAACCTGGCCTTCGTACAGGGCTTGGTCGAGCAGGCCGTCGCCGGCGACGACCTGTCTTCGCTGCGTTCGCGCACCTCGATCTTCCGCCCGCTCACGGTGGTGCGGCAGATGGAGATCGAGGCACAGAAGCAGTATTTCGGCAAGATCAAATCGCTTGAAGACGACCTGACGCAGACCACCGAGAAGATGCAGGCCCTGCAAAAGCAGTCCGGCGGGCCGAAATCGGCGCAGATCCTCTCGGCCGCGCAGCAGTCCGAGCTGGACCGCTTCAAGAAGCGCGTCGCCGAATCGCGGCGTGAACTGAAGGAACTGCGCAAGAACCTGCGCCAGGACTCCGAGGCGCTGCAGTTCTGGACCAAGGTGGTCAACATCGCGCTCATGCCGATCCTGGTGGCGCTGTTCGGCCTGGGCTTGTGGTGGACGCGCCAACGCCGCGTCGCGGGAGCCTAGAGATCATGAGCAGCCGCATCGCCGCAATCTTCATCATCCTGGCCGTCGCCGCGCTGGGTGGCTCCTGGTTCCTGCTCAAGGACGAGGGCAAATCCTCGCCGAGCGCGGTCAAGCTGGGCCAGACCCTGTTCCCGCAGCTGCAGGCAGAGGCCATCGCCGGCATCGTCGTCGCGGCGCCTCAGGGTACGCTGACCCTGGCCAAGAAGGACAACCGCTGGGTCATGGCCGAGGCCGGCGGATTCCCGGCCGACATCGATCGCGTCACCGAACTGGTCGTCAAAGCCATCGAACTCAAGACCGGCCAGAGCGAGCCGATCGCCGAGAAGGAACGCGCGCGCATGCTGCTGGGCCCGCCCGGCAAGGGCGAAGGCGCCGCCACCTCGGTCGCGTTCAAGGACAAGGACGGCCGCGTGCTGGCCGAACTCCTGGTGGGCAAGAAGTACTTCCGCAATGAACCGGCGGGGGATCCGACCAAGGCGCTCGGCGACGGGCGCTTCGTCATGCTTGCCAGCGATACCACGCGCGTGATCGTCGTCTCCGATCCATTGCGCCTGGCCAGCATCAACGCCAACGACTGGATTTCCAGGGAAGGCTTTTCGGTCGAGAACGTAAAGACCCTCGAGGTCAAGCAGGCCGACGGTGGTTACCGGCTGACGCGCGAAGTCGCCGACGGCAACTTCGTGCTCGAAGGCAAGGGCGGCGAACTCGACCCCTTCAAGGCCAGCGGCGCCTCGCTGGCCCTGATGCGACTGGAAGTCGAGGACCTGGCCGCTGCCGGAACCGACGCGGGTTTCGACAAGGGCGCGACCATCCTGGCGTCCACCTTTGACGGACTGAACTACACCATCAAGGTCGGTGCGCTGGCCAAGGATCGCTATCCGGTGCAGGTGAGCGTCGAAGGCACGCCGACCCGCGCCCCCAAGCCCGCGCCGGCCAAGCCCGACGAGAAGGCCGAGGACAAGGACAAGCGCGAAAAGGCCGCGGCCGATGACGTCAAGAAATTCGGCGAGCGTATCGCGCGCGAAAAGGCGCTTGGCCCCTTCACGGTCATGATCGCGAAGGCCAAGTTCGACGAGGTCCTGAAGAAGCGCGACGAATTCCTGAAGAAGGAAGAAAAGAAGGACGGCGACAAGAAGGACGAGAAAAAGGCCGACAAGAAGGGCGCGAAGAAGTAACGCCCCGGCCGGCTCAAGCGGGGTCGGCCAGGATCACCTCAAAGCAGGCACCGCCCCCGGCGCGCGCAGCGCAGCGCACGCCACCACCGTGCCGCAGCGCGATGGCGCGCACCAGCGACAGGCCCAGACCGCTGCCGCCCTGCGACTCGCTGGTTCCGCGCAGCCGATAAAACGGCTCGAAGATGCGCTCGCGCTCTGCCTCCGGAACGCCGGGCCCGCGATCGCAGACGGTGAGTTCCACGCGCCCGCCGCGACGCGCGAGAAAAACTTCGACCCGACTGTCGGCTCCAGCGTGGCGCCGCGCGTTCTCCAGCAGGTTGCGGATCAGCCGGCGCAAAAGGCGCGGGCTGCCCTTGAGCGTGACCACACCGTCGGCGGCGAGGTCGGCACCGCTGCGCGCGCATTCCTCGGCGGCCAGGGCCGTGAGGTCGAGTTCCTCGAGGGCCTCGTCAGCCGCGCCGCGCGCGTCCAGGCGGCTGGCGAGCAGGATTTCCTCGATCAATTGGTCGAGTTCGCCGATGCTGCGCGCAATCTCCTCGTGCGCCCGGTCCGAGGCCGGAGCGCCGCCCTGCCCCAGCATCTCCAGGCCCATGCGGATGCGCGCCAGGGGTGAGCGCAATTCGTGCGAGGCGTTGGCAAGCAGGGTCTTGTGCGCGCCCACCAGGGTCTCGATGCGCGCGGCAGCGTGGTTGAAGCGCTCGGCAAGCCGCGCGATCTCGTCATGGCCGCGCACCGGCACGCGCGCCGCGAGGTCGCCTTCGCCCAGCGCGTCGACGCCCTCCTCGAGTTCTTCCAGGCGTCGCGTCAGGCGGCGCACGACCGGGTAGGCGCCCGCACCCACAGCCAGCACGATGAGGGCAAGCCAGGCGAGAAAACCGGGGCCCTTCCAGCGCTCGCCGCTCCAGCGCGCAAAGACCACGCGCCCGTCGTCGAGTTCGGCGCGCACCTGCGGCCGCCCTTCGCCGTAGCGCGTATCCAGCCTGGCGCTGCCGGTGCGCTTGCCTGCTTCGTCGACCAGCACGATCTCGCGCGGCAGCTCGGGGCTCGCTAATCGCCACACGAGCCCGGCGGCCAGACCGACGATGAGTAACCCGGCCAGGAGCGCCAGCCACAGGTGAAAGTAGAGGTGCCGGCCGAAGCCGCGGCGACGTTGTGCGTGACGGCGGTGCATGGTATTCAGGCGTCCTGCACGCGCGCAAAGACGTAGCCCGCGCCGCGTACGGTGACGATGCGTTTGGGCGCCTTGGGGTCGTCCTCGATCGCCGCGCGGATGCGCGCGATGTGCACGTCGATCGAGCGGTCGAAGGCATCGAGCGCCTCGCCGCGGACTAAGTCCATGAGTTGTTCGCGCGAGAGCACGCGCCCCGGGCGTCGCGCCAGGGCCATTAAGAGGTCGAACTGGCGTGCGGTCAGGTCGCGGTCGGCACCGCCCACGCGCACGCGCCGCGCGCCGGGGTCGATCTCCAGCCGGCCGAAGCGCAGCGGCGCGTCGCCGGCATCGGCGGCAGGCCCGCCACCCCGGCGACGCAGCACAGCCCGCACGCGCGCCAGCAGCTCGCGCGGCGCGAAGGGCTTGGGCAGATAGTCATCCGCGCCCAATTCCAGCCCGACGATGCGGTCGGTGGGCTCGCCGCGCGCGGTCAGCATGATGATGGGCAGATCCGACGCGGCGCGGATGCGCCGGCACACGTCGAGCCCGTCGCCGTCGGGCAGCATCAGGTCAAGCAGCACCAGGTCGGCGGCGTGGTGCGCGAGCCAGGTCGCGCCTTCGGCGGCGCTTGCGGCATGCGCGACGTCGAAACCCGCATGGGTGAGGTACTCGATCACCATCCCGGCGAGCCGGCCGTCGTCCTCGATCATCAGGAGCTGCGGGGTCATCATCACGAGTCTACCCGGGGCATATTTGGTCGGTGCATCAGCATCGCGCCACAGCATTGCGCCCGCATGTGGCGCGTGTAAAGAAACGTGAAGCTGGCGCAAAGGTCTGGTAGATTGCCGCCGTCGTCGATTCACGAGCGTTGCGCATGCCCTGCCTTGCACTCGTATTTCGCGCGGTCACGTGCCTTGCCGCCGTCGCCGCAACCCTGCTGGCCGCGGCCGTGGCCCACGCCCAGCCGATCTGGCCGACCCGCGCCGTGCGCATCGTACTGCCCTTCGCCGCCGGCGGCTCGACCGACGCGATCGCGCGCGCGCTGGGCCAGAAGCTATTCGAGGCCTGGGGCCAGCCGGTTGTCATCGACAACCGCCCCGGCGCCGGCGGCGCGATCGCCGCCGAGCACGTTGCCCAGGGCAGCATGGACGGCTACACCCTGCTGATGGCAACGACTTCGACCCAGGTACTCCTGCCGCTGGTCAATCGCAAGTTGGGTTATGACCCGCAGCGCGAGTTCGCGCCCATCGTCCTGGTCGCACAGGCCCCCAATCTCCTGGTCGCAAGCCCGACACTCGCTGCAGGCAGCTTGCGCGAGCTGATCGCACTGGCCCGCGCCAAGCCCGGGGCATATAGCTACGCATCGAGCGGCAACGGAACCATCACGCACCTGATCGGCGCGGCCTTCGCGGCCGCGGCCGGCATCAAGGCCGTGCACGCGCCCTACAAGACCGGCGTTCAGGCATTGCCCGACCTCGTGTCCGGCCAGATTTCCTGGGCATTCGACTCCATCGTGTGGACGCTGCCGCAGGTGCGCGCGGGCAAGCTCAAGGGCCTGGCCATCAGCAGTCGGGAACGCTCGCCACTGGCACCAGAACTGCCGACGGTGCTGGAATCGGGCCTGCCCGACTTCGAGGGCATCACCTGGTTCGCCCTGGTGGTGCATTCGGCCGTGCCGCGCGAACTGATCGGGCGCATCAACGCCGATGTCAATCGCATCCTTCGTAGCGCCGAAATGAAGGAGCGTCTGGCCGGCCACGGAGCGGAGGTCAGCGGCGGCTCGCCCAGCGACGTCTGGCGCGCCGTGCGCGACGACACCGCGCGCTGGGAGCGCGTGATACGTGAGGCGGGGATCAGGATCGAATGAGCGAACGCCGCACGCGTGTTGTGGAATAATTCAACAATCCAACGACGACGAGCCCGGCAACCATGAGCACCGTCAATTTCAGCGTTCCCGAAGATGTCAAGCAAGCGTTCAACAGGACCTTCGAAGGTCGCAACAAGAGCGCAGTTATCGCTGATCTCATGCGCGAGGCGGTGATGCGCGACCTGCGTCGGCGCGAGAGCGAGGCCGCACTCGGCCGCATCCTGCGCCGCCGCGCGAATGCCCCGGCGGCGACTGGCGCACAGATTCGCCGGGCCCGCGTCAGTCACAGGCCGTGAGGCTGGTTGTCGACGCCAGTGTCGCCGTCAAGTGGTTCCTGAACGCGACGCCCGGAGAAGACGATGCAGATGAGGCGCTGGCGATCCTGGCCGGCGCAGTCGCGGGCGCGCACGCGTTGTTCCAACCACCGCATTTCGTAGCCGAGGTGGCCGCGGTGCTGTCGCGGCTAAAGCCCGACCAAGCCCCGACCGACGTCGCCGATCTGCAGCTGGTGGGGTTCGAAAGGTGTGAGTC
Source organism: Burkholderiales bacterium (assembly GCA_046160545.1). Classification (GTDB taxonomy): domain Bacteria; phylum Pseudomonadota; class Gammaproteobacteria; order Burkholderiales; family JAEUOS01; genus JAEUOS01. The sequence continues at coordinate 8,336 of JBJXGS010000165.1, read as the reverse complement.
GCCGGCCATCTACGCTTCCGCATTGCGACTGGCAGTACGACACGGCCAGCATGTGTTCGACACTTTGTATCACGCAGTCGCGCTGCTCACGCCAGATGCGTTGCTGGTCACCGCCGACAGGCGCTACTTTGCAAAGGCGGGGGGCGAAGGCCGTATCGTCATGCTGAGTGACTTCGAGCAGGAGTTGTAGTGCTGTAGCGGCGCCGCGACGCCTCACCCGGCCTTGGCTCCAATGACGCGGCCTGTCGCTCAGGCCCGCGGTTTCGGCTTGAGAAAACGAATCGGCTGCTCGCGCAGCGGACGCGGCGCGACGCCGTGGCGATTGAGCGTCTGATCGAGGTTCTTGCCCTCGGGATCGGCGAGCGCGGCTTCACGTGCCGCGAAGATCGCCTTTGCGCGCTCACCCGGGTCCGCGATGGCAGGCTTGTCGACCAGGTTGTCCAGGATGCGCAGAAAGTTGGCCCGGCCGCGCTTGTGGGTGTCGCTGTAGCCCTTGATGAGGCGTGCGGTCATCGCGATCTCGAAAGCCAGGCGCGGGTGCTCGCCAAGAGCCTTTTCGACGGCAGCAAGCCAGCGCTCGATCAGCGCCTGCTCCTCGGCGTAACGCGCAGTGCGGCGGCGCCAGAACCTCATGCGCGCCATGCAGCGTAGCAGCAGGAAGCCGCCGATCGAACTCGTCTTCACGTGCATGCCGATGGAAAGCCTGTCGGCGAGTCCGCGCCGCGTCGCCCAGGCATGAAAGCGCGGTGCGATGGACGGCGGCAGCATGCCGGCGATCTCGTCTAAGCCCGGCTTCAGGAACTCGATGATGTGCACCGGCTCGCCGGCGCGCGCCTCGACTTCGCCGCGCACGCGTTCGAAGCGGCTGCGCCGCGTCTTGAGGTCGGCAACGCGCATGACGTCCTCGAAGCACATCCACAGCGCCAGATAGCGCGCGGTCTCGGCGCTCAAGGTGCCGTCACCGCGGTCCTGCGCCGCGATCTTCAGGGCGCGCTCGCGGTAGAGCGCCGCGTAGCGCGCGTCCTGGTAGTCGGCCGTGCGTTTCAGGCCCTCGGCGACGATGTCGCGCGCTGCAGCCGGAAACTGCGACAGATCGTTGCCTGCGGCGGGGGCGGTACCCGCCGCTGCCGCTTGCACCTGCGCGCCTTCGCCGCTGCCGGCCGCGTAACCCGCTGCAAAGCCGCGCAGGCTCGCTTCCACGCCCTTGCCGGAGGCGCGGATCGCAGCCTCGCAGGAGGCGCGCGTGAGCGGCAGGGCGCCTGATTTCTCCAGGGCAGCGGCGATCGCACCGAACATCACCGCCGAGATCACCGTGCCGGCGCGCTGTGCAGCCAGCGCCATGTCGAAGAGCACCGCGCGCCCGGCGATCTGCAGAGCCGCCTCGACCACACGCTCGCCTTCGTAGCGTCCGTCGCCCATGGGCAACTTTTCGACCGTGGCGTAGATGCGGTGCGTGGACGCAATCAGTGTCGTGCGGTCCGAGACAAAGCCGTTCTGCATTGCGCGGCCTGCTTCGACCAGTTCGGAGGCGACCATGAGGTCGACCTGCCCCGGGGTCGGCGTGAGCGCGAACACCGGGCGCGCCGCAGTGCTAGCGACCGGGCGTGGCAGGATTTCCAGGTAGTAGGTGGTGGCGCCGGTACGCTGCGCGACCCCGGGAATCGAGGTGCTCTGCACCGGCAGGTTGGCCGCGAGCGCGGCGTCGCGCAGCCAGTCGGCGAGCACGCCACCGCCCTCGCCACCGAGCGCGGCCACGAGGATGCTGAGCGGACGCCCGGTCATGCGCGCCGCGGGCGATTGGGTCATGCTGCCCCCGCTCATGCCGGCTGCAGGGCGCTGATGAAAGTGGCCCGCACCCGCGCCTTGAACCTGTCCCACCAGCTCGGGTTGGATACGATCTCGGCGCGGAAAAACGAAGGACAGAGCGTCGCGGCGTGCGAGACCTCGCCGCACAGTCCGCAGCCGACGCAATTGTTGTTGACGTGCGCGACCGGGTCGATGCGCAGCGGGTCCGACGAATCCTTGATCGTGAGCGAAGGGCAGCCGGATAGACGGATGCACGAATGGTCGCCGGTGCAGGTGTCTTCATCGACCCCGTAGCGCACGCGCACGACGCGCTCGCCGCGCTTGAGCTTCTCGGCGTTGATCGGCTTGATGCGGCGCTGGCGCTCGAGCTGGCACTCGCCTTCGGCGATGATGACCTTCAGGCCCGCGAAAGGCGTGGTCATGGCATCGCGCAGCACCTTCACGGTCTCGCTCACCTTGTAGTTGTCGACGGTTTTCATCCACTTCACGCCCATGCCGGTGAGCGTGCGTTCGATGCCCATGTCCGTGGCGCGATGCTCCTGGCTCTGGTGCGGCGAAGAGGGCAGCTCCTGCGTGCCGGTGGCCGAGGAGTAGCCGTTCTTCATGATGACCAGGATGCCGTCGTCGTTGTTGAACACCGCGTTGGAGACACCCGAGGACAGGCCGTTATGCCAGAAGCCGCCGTCGCCCATGATCGTGATCGAGCGCCGGTCGAACATCGGACCGATGGCGGAATTGGAAGCCAGCCCGAGCCCGTAGCCCATAACGGTATTGCCGATGTTGAACGGCGGCAGCGAGGAGAACAGGTGGCAGCCGATGTCGGCGGAGACGTGATAGGTGCCGGCCTCGCGCTCGAGCAATTTCATGGCCGAGAAGACCGGGCGCTCCGGGCAGCCAACGCAAAACCCCGGCGGACGGTTGGGTACCGGCACTCCGAGCAGCTCGGCGGCGCGGCGCTTGAGAGCAACGACATCTTCGGGCACGGCCAGCGCGGCGGGGTCGATGCCGCTGCCGGCGGCAGCCAGAAAGGCCGCGACGCCACGCTGCATGACTTCGCCGGTGTATTCGCCGGCCAGCGGAAAGACAGCGGTATCGACCTTCTGGCCGACGACTTCCTTGCCGAACACCCGGGTCTGGAGGTCGGCCCGGCGCAGGATGGAATGCAGCGCCTCCTCGATGTAGGCCGGTTGGCCCTCCTCGACCATCAACACCGCGCGGCGGCTGGCGCAAAACGCGCTCAGCTCCTCCGGAATCAGCGGATAGGTCACGTTCATCACATAGAGCGGCACGCGCGAGGCGCCGTTTGCATCCGCCAGACCCAGCTGTTGCAGCGAACGCACCACCGCGTTGTACATGCCGCCCTGCATGATGATGCCGATGTCGGACAAGGGCGCACGTCCGTCGACGCTGACGCCTTCGAAGACCTCGTTCAATTTCTCGCGGCGGATGAACTCGATCGCGGCCGGCCAGCGCTGTTCGATCTTTTGCTTTTCCTGCGCGTAGGACGAGGGCGGCAGGACGATCTTGCCGTAGTCGAAGGTGGGCTCGGAGAGGGGGTTCGAGCGCGAGATCGCCGGCGCCCGGTTGTCCTTGCATTCAAACGCGCCATGGACGTGGCAGGCACGGATGCGCAGCTCGACCATCACCGGGGTGTTGGAAGCCTCCGAGAGCTCGAAGGCTTTTTCCACCGCGCGCACGATCGACGGCAGGTTGGGGCGCGGGTCAATGAGCCAGATCTGCGACTTGGTCGCGAAGGCGTGGCTGCGTTCCTGCATGATCGAGGAACCCTCGCCGTAGTCCTCGCCGATGATGATGACCGCGCCGCCCATGACGCCCGAGGACGCCAGGTTGGCGAGCGCGTCCGAGGCGACGTTGGTGCCTACCGTCGACTTCCAGGTGACCGCACCGCGCATCGGGTAGTTGACCGACGCGGCCAGCATCGCGGCTGCACCGGCTTCCGAGGCGCTGGCCTCGAAATGGATACCCATCTCGTCCATCAACTCGCGCGCATCGGCCAGCACATCGATCAAGTGCGAGATCGGCGCGCCCTGGTAGCCGCCGACATAGGACACGCCCGACTGCAGCAAGGCCTTGGTCACCGCGAGGATGCCCTCGCCCTGAAAGGTGTCACCGGCCTTTAAGCGCAGGAGCTTGACTTCTTCCTTGAACGAACGTTCCATGGCGTTTTCCTAGACAGGTTCCATGCCACATTCTTGTGTGGCAACTTTAGCGGCCGGCGAACGGGTGAAGGCCAGCAGGGCACGCACAGCATCGGGCCGCGTGCAGCCAACCGATACACCAGCGGAAAAGGTGGTGACAAGCTGGATCGCCGGCGGCAGCGGGCCCAGCACGTCGATGCCCGGCAAATGCTTGAGTTCGGAGAGCTGCTGGAACCCGAGGTCGGCGCGTCCTTCGGCCACCAGTTTGCCGACCGGCACGCCGGGCGGCGCCTGCACGATGCGCGGCCGGATCTCGTCTGCGATGCCCCAGCGCTCGAACAGCTTCTCGAGGTAGACGCCGGACGGACCGGTCGAGTACGACACCGACTTGGCCGCGCGCACCGCCGCGCGCACCGCGGCCTCATCGACCAGGTCCGGCCGCGCTGCTCCCTGGCGCACCGCGACGGCAACGCCGGAGCGCACCAGGTCGACTCGGCCGGGGGCGAGCAGGCCCTCGGCGATCAGCTTGTCAATGTTGTCGGCCGCCAGCACCGCCGCATCGAAGGCCTCGCCAGCACGGATGCGCCGGTTGACGTCGACCCCGCCGATGCTGATGGTCTCGAGGGTATGGCCTGACGCGCGGGTGAAAAGCGGACCGACCATGGCGAGCAGTTCCTTGGTCGCCATTGAAGAGAAGATCCTGAGGGGCGCGGTCATCTGGTGTTCGGCAAGTCGCCGGCAAGGGTTGCTGCGTGGGAAGAGGCCAGTCTGCGATGATAGCGCGGCGCGGCGGAGGGTAAGTGCGGCACGCGTGTGATGGCGTGCCGGCCGGTGGTGCGGCGGGCGTCGCGAGCAATTGAAACGCCACCATTTTTATACGTCTCGGACGTATAATGAACAATGTTCACGGTCGCCACCACACAGCGATTTGAAAGCGACGCGGCAACGATCTGGTCAGAGGCCGAAATCGAGGCTTTGATATTTGCGCTAGCCATGGACCCACATCAAGGTGATGTGATTCCCGGCACCGGCGGCTTGCGCAAGCTGCGCTGGGCGCGGTCGGGCATGGGCAAGCGCGGCGGCGCAAGGGTGATCACTTATGTAATCGACAAGCTGGGCAAGGTTTGGCTGTTGACGGCTTACACCAAGGCGGAATTGGACAACCTGAGCGCGGCGACGCTTACAAAACTGCGAAAGGAACTCATCAATGTCTAAGCTCGGAACCACCGCCAAGGCGAGGCGAGAGGCAGGTTTGCTTGAAGCCGTGCGGGACGCAAAGGCTGGGCGCGCGGCGCGCGTGTACGTGCCCGATGGCAAGGGCCGCCTGGTGCGTTCGGAGGTGGCGCGTGCCCGTCTGGCGTCAGGCCTCACGCAACAGAAATTCGCTTCGCTGCTTGGGGTGTCGTTGCGTACCTTGCAGGAATGGGAACAAGGCCGCAAGAACCCTTCGGGGGCCGCGCGTACGCTACTAAAGATCGCCGGATCCAACCCGCAGGCTTTGGTGGCCGTCGCTGACGACTGAGTTTCCAGTAGCACAGGCGCGCGAAACGCCCGGCCCGATCGCATGGCCCGCAACTACCCGATCTTCGCCGGCAACCAGGTCGCGACCGCCGGCACAAAAAAGACCAGCGTGAGCAGCACCAGGCTCATGAGGACATAGGGCACCACCGCGCGAAAGATGTGCGCCATCGTCACCTCGGGTGGCGCCACGCCCTTCATGGTCATGAGCAAAAGGCCGTGCGGCGGCAGCAGGAGGCCCAGCTGCATGCAGATCAGGAACATGACGCCGAACCACACCAGGTCGATGCCCATGGCCTGCACCACCGGCATGAAGATCGGCAGGGTGATCATCATCATGCTCACCTGGTCGACGAAGATGCCCAGGAAGATGAGCAGCAGCATCATGCCCGCGACCACCGCCCAGGGCGGCAGCCCGGTGCCGGTGATCGCCTGCGCCAGGCCGTTGGAGGCGCCGGAGAACGACAGGATCTGCGCGAAGGTCGTGGCGCCCACGATGATGAAGAGGATCATGGCCGAGATCGCGACCGTACCCTTGAGCGACTCCATGAGGATGCGCCAGGTGAGCGCGCGGTAGGCCAGCGCCAACAGGATGGTGGCCAGCGCTCCAATGGCGGCCGACTCGGTCGGCGTGCCCCAGCCCGCCGCCATCGCGCCGACCACGACGCCGAAGATCGACACCAGCGGCAGCACGTAGAGCAGAAAGGGTTTGAAGCGCTCGGCGCCGCGGTATTCGGCAAGCGCGCTCGCCGGCGCCAGCGACGGCGTGAGCTTGACGCGCACGATGATGTAGCCGACGAAGGCCACCGACAGGATGAGCCCGGGCACGACACCGCCCAGGAGGAGCTTGGAGATCGAAATGCCCGACAGCGACCCCAGCAGCACGGTCAGCGCCGAGGGCGGGATCAGCATGTCGACCGCGCCAATCGCCATCACCGGGCCGGTCGCGATCGTCGGGTGATAGCCACGCGCCAGCATCACAGGCACCATGAGGCTGCCGAGCATGGCGGTGGTGGCGATGGTCGAACCCGAGATCGCCGAGAACACCGTGCCGGCGACGACCGCAACCACGGCCAGGCGCCCCGGCACCTGGCGTATCAGTCGCTCGATGCCGTCGATGACCTTGACCGCCAGGCCGGTGTGGAACAGCACCTCGCCCATGAGCACGAAAAGCGGGATCGGCGTGAGCGAAAAGCTCATGACCGAATTGACGCTGTTGCGCGCCAGTTGCACAAGCCCAGGCTCGCCGCCCAGCCACAACCACGCGCCCAGGAGGTTGACCGCGATGAAGGTGAAAGCCACCGGCAGGCCGATGAAGAGCAGCAGGGTCGAGCCCCCCAGCATGAGCCAGGCTGCCGCGCCCCAGCTCATGTGCACATTCCCCCGGGACAGCCTCTCACGCGGCGCTCACCGCGTCGTCGCGCGGCGCCACCGGCCCCGCCGCCAGGCGCCGCATGCGAAACACGAATTCGACCGCCAGGAGCAGCGCGCAGGCCGGTAGCGGCGCCATGAACCACCACTCCGGCATGACAAGCGTCTTGATCGACTGCGCGCCTGAGGAAAAGCTTTTCGCGGTGGCCACCCAGCCATAACAGGCGAGAAGCGCGCTGCAGGCCAAGCCGAGCAGATCGGCCAGCCACTCGCAGACCCAGGCGGCGCGCGCCGGGATCGCGCGCAGCAGGATGTCCACACGAATATGGCGGCCCTGGCGCAGAAGCCATGGCGCGGCAGCCATGGTGATCGCATACAGGAGCAGCTCGGAGATCTCGTTGCTCCACGACACCCCGCGCGGCAACCCCGGCAGGTGGATGTTGCGCGTGAAGACATCCGCGCAGATGATGAGCATCATCGCCAGGAGCATCAGCCCCGCCAGCGCGAGCAGGGCTTGCGCGAGCCGCGCCAGCGCGCGATCGAGCGCGACCACGACCGGCCTACTTGCCGGTCAGGGTCTTCAACTTCTTGGCAAAGTCGGCATTGACGCGAAATCCTGCCTGCCAGCCGGCGTCATAGGCAGCATCCAGATAGCGCTTGGTGCCAGCGGCGTCAAAGCGGATCACCTGGATGCCGGCCTTCTCCTGTCGCGCTGTCTCGTCCTTCGCGTACTGCGCCCACACGGTCGCGTTCTGCGCCTCGAGGGCCAGCATCTGCTTTTCCAGGTAGGCGCGTTGCTTGGGAGCCAAGCCCTTCCACTTGTCCAGGTTCATGATGACCGACACCTCGGCGTCGTAGAAGCCCGGGTCGATGCGAAAGCGCGTCTTTTCCTGCCAGTTCAAATCGAAGATGCCGCCGATGGGCCAGCCGTAGCCGTCGACCACGCCGCGCTCCAGCGCCGTGTAGACCTCGCCGGGCGGCATGGTGACCACGTTGGCGCCAATTGCCTGGAAGAATTCGCGGTACACCGGCGTGATGCGGATCTTGAGTCCCGTGAGCTCGGGCTTGTCGATGCGCTTGGTCAGGTAGGTGTGGAAGGCCTGGTTCTCGACCACGCGGCCCACGTAGTACATGTTGGCCTTCTTGTTCCACAGCTCGTTGATCGCCGTGAATGCGCCGGTCTTCCTCTGCTCGGCAATCGGCACCTGGGTCAGCTTCAGGAAGTCCGACTCGGGCATGACGTTGGTGTAGAACGCGCCGGTCGAGAAGCCCAGGTCGACCACCCCGGTCTTGACCGCGTTGCCGACCTCGAAGGTCGGGATCGCCTTGGGGCCGCCGATGAAGTTGATCTGCAAGGTGCCCTTGCCTTCGGCGTTGACCTTGGCAACCCACTTCAGCAAATGCTGCACATAGTAGGAGTTCTCGGCAAAGGCGCTCACCATGCGCAGCGTCGTTTCCTGCGCGCCGGCGGGAAACGAGAGC
>JBJXGS010000164.1:0-14295 GCA_046160545.1 Burkholderiales bacterium | reverse complement strand
CGCCGGTCGACGGCGTACCGGAGGGCAAGATCGCGGTGTTCTGGGCCTGCGGGGTGACCCCCCAGGCCGCCACCGAGGCGGCGGGCATCGACCTCATGATCGCCCATGCGCCGGCGCACAGCTTTGTCACCGACCTTCTGGCTGACCATTTCTGCCAGCCCTGAACATGAACAAAACTCCAGAACCGGAGAATCAACCACACATCGAACGCGATGCCGGCAGGCCCGCGCTCAACAGTCAAGGCCCATGCCATGCTTGAACGCGTCGATCGAATGCTCCTGGCGGTACGCGACCGCGCTGTCGCCGCCGCCACCTTTGCCCGCCTGCTCGGCGCGGAGACGCGCCGCGAAGCGACGAGTGAATTCCTGGCCGCGCGCGCGACTGTGCTCGCGCTCGGGGAGTCGGAAATCGAACTCTGGCAGGCCACCGGACCAGGACCCGTCGCCGAGCGCGTTGAGTCCCTGGGAGAGGGGCTGCTCTTCGCGGGCTACGCAACGCGACGGCTGGACGAACTGGCCGAGCGCCTGACCGCGCGCGGTGCTGCGTGGCAGCGCGAGGATGATCGTCTCTTCCTGCCGGCCACATCAACCTTCGGCTTTCCGATGGTGATCTCGCCCTGGCAGGAGCGGCCCCGCGTCGGACCGCTGCGCTTTTTCTACGAGGCGACCAACGCGCTCGATACCGACTGGCAGGTCGTCGCCGCGCGTTACGCCGACCTCTTCGGCCTTAACGCCGCGAAGTTCTCCCCGATCGAAAGCGAGCGCTGGGGTTACGCCGGCACGCTCACGCTGTTCGATCCGGCCACGCGCCTGGATCGCATCGAACTGTCGCAGACCTTCGCCGGCAACAGCGGGGCGATGCGCCGCTTTGTCGAGCGCCGCGGCGGCGACGCGCTCTACATGTGCTTCGCCGAGACCGACGACTTCGTCGCACTGCGCGAGCGTCTGCTCGCCGCCGGCGCCACGCTGACCGCGCGCGGCGGCGACATCGCAAGCGAGCGCGACACCATGCACGTGCACCCGAAGAACCTGCACGGCATGCTGCTGGGCATCTCGCGACAAGGCTTTGCTTGGACCTGGTCCGGGCAGCCCGGACGCGTGCCAGCGGTACTCTGATTTACTTCACCGCTCGCTGCGCGCGCCGCCACGCCGCCGGCGGCTTGCCCGTGAGGCGCTTGAAGGCGCGTGAGAACGCCGCCTCGGAGTCATAACCGGTCTCTTGGGCGATGGTTGCGACTGTGGCATCTCCGTCGCGCAACAGGTTGGCGCCCAGTTGCATGCGCCAATTGATGAGGTACTGCATCGGTGCCATGCCGATGAGTTCGACAAAGCGCTCGTGCAGAGCCGAGCGCGCCAGGCCGACTTCGCGACCCAGGCTCTCCACGGTCCACGCTTCAGCAGGACGTTCATGCAGTCGCGCGATCGCGCGACCGATATGGCGGTCGCGCAGCGCGGCCAGCCAGCCGCTGCCGCCGGACTCGGGCAGGGATTCGAGGTAGCGACGCGCCGCGTCGACGAAGACCATCTCACTCACGCGCTCGAGAACGGCGGCACTGCCGGCACGCCGATGTCGCGACTCGGCAACTGCCTGGCTAAGCATCGGCGCGACCCAGGCGCCGACCCCGGTCGAAGACAGATGCATCAGCGGCGGCAGTGCCGCGATGAGGGGATTGAAAGGCTTGAGGTCGCAACTGATGAAGCCGCACACCAGGACAGCACTGGCCTGGTCGGCTGGCACTTCCGCACCCGGTTCGCACACGCCATCGTGAAATGCAACCAGGATCGGCTTGGGGTCGTCGCGCGTGGTCGCGCGCCAGGTGTGGTCTCCAACGGCGGCACGCTTGCCCGGCGCGCTGGAAAGCACGTGCGCGTCGCCGCGCGGGAACATGACGATGTCGCCGCTTTCAAGCTTGAGCGGCGCAACGCCGTCCATCGCCGCCCAGCCGCCGCCACGCATGATCAAGTGATAGGCGATGACATGCTCGGCGCCCGGACTCAGGGCGTTCGCGAGCTCGGGTGAAGGTGGCGTGTCGGCCACCCAGTCGTCATCGCAGCTCACATAGTAGAAGAGCGCGCCGCGCAGGTGCACGCAGCGCAGTACGTCGGACAGCGGATCGTCGTTTGTCGGCTTGGCCATGCGGAGCCTCGATCAAGGTTGGCGGAGGAACGGTCAAGCACGCTCTCAATTGCGGACGCACGATCAAGTCTCGCGGACGCACTGAGAAGCAGAGTTGCGACCGGATGCGAACAATCACGCCATCGTCTCGTCGCACCACATGCAGAACCTCGCATAGTCCGCAACTGGACGGTCTCCCCCAACCCTTCCTTGAAAGCCTACCATGAACTCTGTCATCGACGCCCCGGCCGCAGCGCCGGACTTGAACGAAATCAAGGCCCGCCAACAGGCCACCTGGGCCAGCGGCGATTTCGCCGTTGTCGGCACGACTTTGCAGATCGTCGGCGAGTCCCTCGCCGAGGCCGTCGACGTGCGCGCCGGCGAAGCCGTCATCGACATCGCCGCCGGCAACGGCAACGCAACGCTGGCCGCCGCCCGCCGCTTCGCCGACGTCACCTCGACCGACTACGTCCCGGCACTTCTCGAGCGCGGCCGGCAGCGCGCGCAGGCCGAGGGGCTCAGCGTCGCCTTTCGCACGGCAGACGCAGAGGAATTGCCGTACCGCGACGCCAGCTTCGATGTCGCACTTTCGACCTTCGGCGTCATGTTCAGCCCCAACCACCGCCGCACGGCGGGCGAAATGCAGCGCGTGGTGCGCAAGGGTGGCCGCATCGGCATGGCCAACTGGACACCGGAGGGATTCATCGGCCGCCTTTTCAAGGTGATCGGCGCGCACCTGCCGCCACCGGCCGGCCTGAAGTCGCCGGCCCTGTGGGGCACAGAGCCGCACATGGTCGAGCTGTTCGGTACCCAGGCAGGGGCGATCCGCTGTGAGCGCAAGCACTTTAATTTCCGCTATCGCAGTCCGTCGCACTGGCTGCAGGTGTTCCGCGATTTCTACGGTCCGACCCACAAGGCCTTCGCCGCGCTCGGCCCAACTCGTGCGCCTTTCCTGGAGCGCGACATCCTCGCGCTGCTCACGGAATTCAACGTCGCCGGCCCCGACTCTCTGGTCGTTCCGTCGGAGTACCTCGAAGTCGTTGTCGTACGCGCCTGAGGATCACTAACCATGAAAGCATCACTCATGAACTCCCCGCAAGGGTCCGCCGCGCGCCTGCCGCGCTTCGGTCTGGCTGCCCTTGCCCTCAGCCTGCTTAGCGCCTGCGCCAGTGTGTCGCAGGCGGACCTGCCGACTGCACTTGCACCTGAAGCTGGAATGCAATTCCTGACCAGGGTCGGCGCACGCGGCGTGCAGATTTACGAATGCCGCGCGACGGGTAGCAACGCTACACCGGCGTGGGCCTTCGTCGCTCCGGAAGCGGACCTGTTCGATCGCGATAACCGCAAGGTCGGCACGCACGGTGCCGGCCCTTTCTGGCAGGCCCACGACGGCAGCCGCATCGTCGGCCAAGTCGCCGGCCGCGTTGACGCACCCGTCGCGGGTGCGATTGACTGGCTGCTGCTGAAGACGAAGAACGTCGGACCGGAAGGCCGCTACAGCCGAGTCGGCACCATCCAGCGAATCAATACGGTCGGCGGCATGGCGCCGAGCAAGGGCTGCGCCAAGGCGACGCTCGGTGTGACCGCGCGAATCGAATACACGGCCGACTACAACCTCTACACGGCGCGCTGAATCCAGCGCCACGCGCTCACTCTACCCACTCGAAAGGAAAGATCATGATCCACATCCCTGGTTCCCGCGGCGCTCGCGCCGCCATCGCACTCCTCCTGGCTGCTTGCGCCATGCCGAGTCACGCCGACAGCGTGACCGACTGGAATGTCCGCGCCAACCAAGTCATCGTCGACGCCCGCATGGGCACGCCGCCTGCCGTGCGCCTGATGGCCATCGTGCAGACTGCGGTCCACAACGCCGTCAGCGACATTGACCGCCAGTCCGGCGGGCGGCGTGACGCCGCGCAGCTTGCCACCATTGACGCAGCCGTCGCGGCGGCAAACCGGACCGTGCTTGTGCGCGCTTTCCCCGTGCAGCAGGCCCAGGTGCAGGCCATGTACCAGGCAGCGATCGCCACCCTCACCGATGGCCCGGCCCGCGAGGCCGGCATCGGGGCCGGTGAGCGCGCAGCCGCCGCTGTGCTGGCCGCCCGTGCGGACGACGGCGCCGGCAGCGCCGAAGCCTACCGCCCCCACACCAGTCCCGGCGCATACGTGCCGACGGTGACGCCGGCGGTACCGCAGTGGCCGCAACGCAAGCCTTGGTTGCTGGAAACCGCGTCGCAGTTCCGCCCCGGTCCGCCGCCAGCAACCACCAGCGAACTCTGGGCCCGTGATTTCAACGAGGTCAAGGCCTTCGGTGGCCGCGCCAGCACGGGCCGCAGCGCAGAGGAGGTCGAGATCGCACGCTTCTGGGACTTCTCCCTGCCGGCGATCTATCACGGCGTGGTGCAATCGGTCGCGGCCACCCCGGGACGCGACGTGCTGCGCAACGCGCGGCTTTTCGCGGTGGTCTCGCAAGCGATGGACGACGCGCTGATCAGTGTCATGGACGCCAAGTACCACTACAACTACTGGCGCCCCGTCACCGCGATCCGCAACGCCGACATCGACGGCAACGACGCGACGATGCGCGACCCCTCCTGGATGCCGCGCATAGATACGCCGATGCACCCCGAGTATCCGTGCGCCCACTGCATTCTTGGCGCGACCGTGGCGACCCTGGTCCAGGCTGAAGTGGGCAAAGCCGCGATGCCCGTGCTCGCCACCACAAGTGCGACAGCCAAGGGCGCGACGCGCCGCTGGGCGAGCCCGGATGCGCTGATGCGCGAAGTGGCACTGGCGCGCATCGTCGGTGGCGTGCACTTCCGCAACTCGACCGACATCGGCATAGCGATGGGACGTCGCATCGGAGAACTGGCGGCCTTGCACCTGGCCGACCCGGCCCAGTAAGGCCCCCCACAGCCGGGCCGTGTCCCGGCTGCCCGGCATTCCCAAACCTGTTCGGAGAAAAAACCATGCGACACCCCGACCTTGAAGCCGACTACGTGATCGTCGGCGCCGGCGCCACCGGATTGTCCTTTGCAGATGCAATGTTGACCTCCAGCGACGCCAGCATGATCCTGATCGACCGCCGCCACAAGCCGGGAGGCCACTGGAACGACGCGTATCCCTTTGTGCGCCTGCACAGCCCGTCGGCGACCTACGGCGTCGACTCAACGCCATTGGGCGAGGACAGCGTCGACGCCGATGAACCGGCCAGCGGCTTTGGGGAGCGAGCGAGCGCAGCAGAAATCTGCGCCTATTTCGACCGTGTCCTGCACAGGCGCCTGCTGGCGAGCGGACGCGTCACATTCCTGCCCCTAAGCGACTACGCGGACGGCGGGGAAGTAACTTCTCTCGTAAACGGCGCGCGCCGAACTGTGCGCGCACGGCGCCGCGTGGTCGACGCCACGCTGGCCGGCACGCGTGTTCCGGCTACCCATCCACCCGAATTCTTAGTCGACAGCGAGGCCTGGTGCGTGTCACCCGACGAGTTGCTGCGCATTGCACGGCCCGTCGGCGGATACGTCGTCATAGGTGCTGGCAAAACGGCGATGGATACCGTGGTCTGGCTGCAAAGGCAGGGAGTCGATCCCGACAGCATCGCCTGGGTACGACCGCGCGACCCGTGGCTCTTGAATCGTGGGCGCCTGCAACCCAGCCTGCCATTCTTCGGATCCACTTTGGGCGGGTTCGCAGCCGAGATGGAAGCTGCCCGCGATGCCGATTCGATCGATGAACTCTTCGCGCGCCTTGAGGCGCTGGGGCAGGTGCGACGTATCGACCCCTCGGTCGCGCCAACCATGTTTCGCTGCGCGATCGTCAGCGACGACGAACTGGAACTTCTCAGGCGCGTGAAGCGGGTCATTCGCCTGGGTCACGTGCGTGCGATCACGGCCGATCGCATTGTCCTCGATGGCGGCACAGTCCCGACCGGACCGGACATCGTGCATGTGCATTGCACCACCGACGGCATCCCGAAAATCCAGCCGCGCCCCGTCTTTGCGCCCGGTCACATCGCGATCCAGTATGTGCGTCGCTGCGCCCCGGTACTGAGCGCCGCGCTGATCGCCAAGGTCGAGGCCTTGCCGGAGAACGACGCCTTCAAGAACGAGCTCTGCGCGCCGGTAACGCTGCCCAACGTGCCGCTCGACTGGTTGCGCATGGCCGTACAGGAAGCGCAAAACGCCGCGGCGTGGCGCCGCGTTCCCGCCCTCAAGGTGTGGCTCGCCGAGTCGCGACTCAATGGCTATGCGACGCTCGCGGAACGTGGCATGCAGGTCCCTACTCCGGAGCGTGAGGCCTTGGTCGAGCGCTATAGCAAGGCCAGGCAGTCAGGGTTGGCAAGGCTCGCACAGCTGCTGATGGAGCACCCGCCAGCAGCATCGACGCGCGATCGACGCGAGGCCGAGGAGGCGTTGACCTGACAGACCGCACTTGACGGTGAACAGAGTGATCCTGCCCGCACACGGCGGTGAATGCGTGTAGCAGACCTTGTCAGGGTCATCGCGACATGTTCACACTCGGACCCAATGGCGCCAGGTATTCCTCGGGCGATTCTCGGGTACGCGGCCAGCGAAAGAGCGCAACCCGACGGTCAGTCGATCACTTCTTCGGCGCGCAGAAGCAGGGATTGCGGTAGCGCGAGGCCGAGGGCCTTGGCCGCGCGCGGCAACTGAACCGGGCGCGGCCTTACTCGCGAATGTTCGCCACTTTGATGATGCGCGCGTATTTCTCGATTTCCTGGCGCTGGTAGTCGGCCAGCATTGCACCAGCCGGCGCCATGGTGGCGCCGGAGTCCTCCAGACGCTTCCTCACGTCGTCGGCGGCGAGGGATTCGGCGAGCGAGCGGGTCAGCCGCTGCGTTACGGCCGCAGGCAGTTTCGCGGGTCCCCACATGCCAAACCAGGTGCTGATGTCGATGTTCTTCAAGGCCGGATGCTCGGCCAGCGCCGGGATGTCCGGCGCCGCCGCGGCGCGCTTCGCCGAGAAGGTCCCCAGCGCGACCACCTTGCCACTACGCACATGCGGCAGGCCGGTCGACAGAACAAACACACCGAATTCGAGTTGCCCGCCAATGAGATCGGTGGTCAGGGGTCCTACGCCGCGGTAGGGAATGTGCACGATGAATGCGCGCGCGGCATCCTTGACCATCTCGCCCGCCAGGTGACTCGCGTGGCCGAAGCCGGCCGAGCCGAAACTGAAGCGGCCGGGATTCCTGCGTGCCAACGCGACGAATTCGTCGGTGTTCCTGACCTTCGCCTGGGTCGAAGCAACCAGCAGCAAGGGTTGCAAGGCCAGGAGACCAAGCGGCGTGAAGTCGCGCTGGGAATCGTAGCGGATGGCGGGGTTGATGAGCGCGCTGATCGCCATCTCGCTGTTGGTGCCGACGAACAGCGTGTAGCCGTCCGGCGCGGCCTGCGCCACGCGCTGCGCACCGAGGGTGCCGCCGGCGCCGCCGACGTTTTCGACCAGCACCTGCTGCCCGAGGCGCTTCGACATCGCTGCCGCAACAGCGCGGGCGGTGAGGTCGGTGCTGCCGCCCGGCGGGTAACCCAACACCAGGGTCACCGTCTTGGTCGGGTAGTCCGCGCCCTGTGCCAGGGCGGCGGGGGCCGCGGCAATGATCAAGAGCAGGCTGAGCGTACGGAAGTGCCGCAGGGCAGGGTATTCGCGCACACGAGTGTCTTTCATTGGCTGCTCCGCAAGGATTGGCGTCTGATGTCGCCGGAGTGTACCGGTCGCCCGGCCGGATTTGCTCCGGACACAGGCCGTTGCACAAGCTTGACGCGGGACATGTCAGGTCATAACATGAATTTCGCTCAACGGCACAGGGTTCGAATCTTGCGGAACGAAACTACAACGAAGGCCACCCGATCCGCACCGCGCAAGGGCTTTCGCCGCCAGGCCGCGGCGGCGCCTAGCGTCAGTGCACGCGACCGGGCCTATGTCCGGCGCCTGTTCCCCGCCCTTGACGAACTCAAGTCGAAAACACTTCGCGATCAGTGCGTCGCGTACTGGATGCGGCTGTGGCGCGAGAGCGGATTCGAGCGTATCGAAGACGTGCCATGGCTGGCGCGCAAGCGCCACGATACCGATTGCACAAACGTGGAGCACATCAACCAGGTGATCGCCTGCGTGAAGGCGCTGGCCGACGTGGCGACCCTGTGCGGAGTTACGACCGATCGCGACCAGTTGATCGCCGGCGCGATCGTTTTCGACGCCGACAAGATCGTGCTGCACGACCCGCCAAACTTTACCGACACCGAGGTGACGCTGCTGACGCAGCACACCATCTACGGCGCATCCGTTGCCCTCGAGGTCGGCTTCCCCATGGGGGTCGCGCACATGATCCTGGCGCACAGCAAGAACTCGAGTGTGCGACCGCGCACGACCGAGGCATTGCTCTTGCACTATGCCGATTACATCGTCATCGACTTGCGCTGCCGCCGTCACGGCTGGGACGAGATGTATGCCGAGGTCAAGCCGAAATGGTCGCGCAAGTAGGGGCCGGCGCGGAACTATCCGTTCCCGCGGACCCTCTTTAGGCGCGCTGCTGCTTCCAGAACACGTCTTTTT
This sequence comes from Burkholderiales bacterium, assembly GCA_046160545.1. GTDB lineage: Bacteria > Pseudomonadota > Gammaproteobacteria > Burkholderiales > JAEUOS01 > JAEUOS01. Next base: position 5,607 of record JBJXGS010000164.1, on the reverse strand, counting down.
TCGCCACGCGGCCATCGCGCACTGTCACAAGCTCGATGCCGCGCAGTGAAAACGCCGCCCCGTCGCGATGCTTACCCTCGGCCACATAGGTCATGACGATGCGATCCGGCGCCAGGCCGAAGCACTTCACGTCTTCAAATCGCAGGCGTTCGAACAGCGCATCGTTCTCTTCGATGCCGCGCATGAAGCCGTCGACACCCCTGCGCACACGGCCGTCGGGCGCGTCGGCGCCGAATGCGAAGTGCCATTCGGCGTCCTCGCACAGGATGTCGGCCATGAGCTTGCGGTCGCGCTTGAAGAAGGCCCTGCCGAAGCGCTGCATGATTTCTGTCGCCGTCGTGTCGTCCATCGAGCCTCCCGTCTAGTTCGCGACATCCGTCAGCACCCACAGACCAGGTTTGGCGTCAGCCTCACCGACAGCGAGAGTTACAAACTCGCCGGCGCACAGGTCGAGCACCCTCTGCGCACCGACTGACTTTGCAAGCGCGGCGGCGGCAGCCCGACCCGCACCTGACACCAGCATATGCGCCACGGCGCCGACGCAAAAGCGTACCGTGCGCCCGGCTCTGGCGGCAGGGGCGTCAACGGCCACTTCCGCACTGTGCCCAAGCAGATGCGACATCGCGGCATAGGCGTGCAGCGCCGGGCGCGGGTTGAACATGCGATCGATGAAGCCGTTGCGCGGGAAATAGCCGCGGTCGACGTCCATGAAGGTATCGAACACGTAGCGCACCCTGGGTGAGAGGCGCGCGGCCAGGAGGGCCTCTGCCACCAGCCGGGCGGTATCGACATCGTCATCGCGGCAGTGCGCGATGCTGGCATCGGTCAGCTTGATCGCGCCCAGCACCTCCAGGCCCGACTGCGCCGCGAAACGCGCCAGAGCCGCCGCCGTCGCCAGCAGGTCGCCGTCGCGGTCGATGCGTACCACCACGCCGTCGAAGAGCCCGCGCACGCCCGCGGCTTTCATCACCGCCGGGGCCCCCTCCAATTCAGGCAAGGTCAGGCCGGTCTTGATGAAGTGGCTTACGTGCTGGCCATCGTAGCGCGCGTCCTCGTGCATGCGCAGCTTGGCCCAGTAAAGCGGAGCCGGAACCATTGCGCGGAATTCCGCAAGGCGCGCCGCTTCGCGGCCAAGGGCCGCGCCGCTGATGTTGACCTCGATCGCGTCGAGGATTCCCGGCGCCTCTGCCAGCGCCGCGACAAAGCCGGCGCGCGGCACACCAAATGAGGTTGCGATGAAGCGGTGACCAACGGCTTGCATCAGCCTGGCCCGCTCGCGCACGAAAGCCTGCGTGATATCATGGTCGGGGATCTTGACCAGGCGCGCTCCCATCTCCCACAGCGCCATCACCGGATAGTCGTTGCGTGCCGGCTTGCGGCCGAACTCCTGCACGCCGCCGGTTGACGGGATGTCGAGGACTTCGGCCCACGGGTGCCGCAATTCGACGCCGACACCGGTAAACGGCGCGGTCTTCACGTTCGCCGGCGGCGGCACGCTGCGCCGTGCAAAGCTTGCACCGGGTGGCAGCGTGCGTCCATCGGTGCGCACCAGGCGCATCACATGACCGCGTTCGTGGACGTCCACCACGCAGTAGCCGAACTTGGCGACATCACCGCGGCCGAACTCATTGCCCGGATTCACCCGGTAGAACTCGCTGTAGTCGTGCCTCAAGAATGCCGTCGAAGGCAACAGGTACATCTCGGTCTCGCCGTGGACGTCGTACCAGAAGTTGTGCACGTGCCCGGCGAACAGCGCCTCGACTCGGTGCTTGCGCAGCAAATCCAGCAGCCAGGCCCGTCCGGGCTGGTCGATGTTGTCGTAAGTGCTGCGCTCGTCGGCCGCCAGCACATAGGGCGGATAGTGAATGAAGGCGAAGATCCGCCGGCCGCTGCTGGCGGCAAGCTCGGATTCGAGCCAGGCGCGCTGCAGGGCCTCTTCCGGCAGGTCCGAGTTGAGCAACAAGGAATTGATGACGATGCCGCGCAGGAGTCCGCAGTCGAACGCGTAGTAGTCCGCGCCAAAGGTCTTGCGGTAGTTGGCCACATAGTCGGAGCACACGATATCGGCCGGCATCCAGTCCACCGCCTTGTCGCCCACGTCGTGGTTGCCCGGCACCAGATGCAGCGGTGCGCGCAGCTGTGCCGCGATCTCCTTGAAGCGACGCGCCGCCTCGCCGAAGCCTGGCACCCCGGGCATCGGATGCACGATGTCGCCCAGATGCACCACGAACTCCGGCGCCGGATCAAGCGCCGCGATCTCGGCCATGGCATGGCGCGCCCGGCCGTTGGCGCGCGCATTGGTCTCGAACGGCGACGCCGAGCGCTCCTCCTGCTCGTTCACATGGGTGTCGGCAACGACTGCGAAGGTGAAGAGCTTTTTCCCGGACGGCTCGCGTGTGCCGCGCGACTCCGGGCTTGCGTTAAGTGCATGTGCCATTGTTGCTGCCCTCAGATTTTCATGGCCTGTTGCGGCTTGCGGCTGGCGCGGCGGTTGGCGGACAGCGATCCGCGCGCGAGCCAGCGCAGGCACGCGGCGGTGAATTCGTCGCGCATCGGGCGCAGCGCCTCGACCTGCCACAGGTTGTGATGCTCGCCCGGGTCGGCCGCAAGGTCGTAGAGCTCACCCGACGACTCATCGTCGAGGTAGAGCACGATCTTCCAGCGCCGGTCACGGCGCATGAGGATGAACTCGCTGCCGGTCTGGATATGATCGCGCGCCAGCTCGGAGTAGACAGCCTCGCGTGGCTCATAGCCAGGCTGGCCCGACAGCGCGCCCCACAGGCTGCGTGCCTCGAAGTCCTCAGGAACCTGCAATCCGGCCGCCTCCAGCACCGTGGGCGCCACATCGAAAAGCTGCACCAGGTCGTCGCGCACGCGGCGCTCCAGTTTCAGGTTCTTCGACCAGAACAGGAGCGGCACGCGCACGACCGAGTCGTACATCGTCCACTTCTGGATGTGACCATGCTCGCCCAGGGCGTCGGCATGATCCGAGGTGAAGATCAGCAGCGCGTTGTCGAGGTAACCACGCGCATCCAGCGCGGCCAGGATGCGGCCTACCTGATGGTCGATCATGCTGACGTTGGCGGCGTAGTGCCGGCGCAGGCGCAGCAGGTCGGCCGGGCTGATGTCGCGTCGCCAGGCGACCGAGTCGAAGTTGAACTCGATCATGTTGTCGCGCAACCTGTGTTGCGCCGGCGGCTGCGCACGCAGCTCGGCCGCGCTGACCTCGGGCACCGGGATGTCGACGTCTGCATAGGCTGCCAGCGCATCGGGCGTGGGGTCGTAGGGCGGATGCGGTCCCGGAAAGCCGATTTGCAGGAACAGCGGGTCGCTGTTCTTGCGGTCGCCGATCCACCAGCACGCAGTGTCGCCGATGAAGTTGTCCGGATGCATGTCGGCATCGAGATGCCAGGCGAAGGCACCCAAGGCCTTTTTGTACCCTTCGGGGTCGGCGGCGTGACGGTTGTAGCGCGTGCCCTTGACCAGCTTGCGGGCGTAGAGCGCCTTGTCCCACTCGTCGTAGATGGCGCGGTCGCGCTCCTCCAGAAACAGGGGCCGGTCCTTGTTCTCCATGATCAGCCGCTGATGGAAACCCCCGGGCGCGTCGTAGGGGTTGATGTGCATCTTGCCGATGTTCACGCAGTGGTAGCCGTGATCGGCGAGCGAACTCACCCAGGTGGGCTGCCAGGGCTGGAAGTTGCTGAACACCTGGCAGCCATGCGGATACTTGCCTGTGAAGAGACTGGCGCGCGCACCGACGCACACCGGCGAGGTGACGAAGCACTCGGTGAAGGCCGCGCCTTCGGTGGCGAGCCGATCGAGGTGCGGCGTACGCATCCACGGCGCCCCCAGCGCGCCGACGCTGTCGGCGCGCTGCTGGTCGGTCATGATGAGGATGATGTTTGGTCGGCTCATGCTCTCTCCCGCGCGTGCCTGGCAGCGCTACTCCGCCGAACGCAGCCCCGCGCTATGGATCAGCGCGCGGAATTTCTCGCTTTCGCTGCGCGAGAAGCTGCCGAAATCAACGCGGTTGCGATACAGGATCGGCTGGGCAACGTTCTGCATGCGCTGCACGACGGTGGGCGAGCGCAGCGTGCGTTCGCATGCCTGCTCGATCTTCGCAAGGACTGCGTCCGGCGTGCCGGCTGGCGCGTAGATGCCGGTCCAGATCGTGTACACCATGTCGTAGCCCGCCTCGCGCATGGTCGGCACGTCCGGGAAGTCGGGATTGCGCTGCTCGGTGAGGAAGGCGATCGGATGCAGGTCGTACTGCCGGATGAGCAGCGTCTGGTCAGTGAAGAGCTGCAATTGCCCTGACAGGAAAGCCGCCATCACGTCGCCGGAGCCGCGGTAGGGAATGTGGTTCATCTGCACGTTCGCGAGCCGCGTCAGCGCGACCATCGCGATGTGGGGAATTGTCCCGGCGCCGGTCGACGCGTACGGAAAGGCCGCGCCTTCGCGCCGCGCTCGCGCGACAACATCCGCCACGGAGCGCAGGCCGGAATTCTTTGGCGTCATCATCACCACGGGACTGCTTGCGACCTGGCACACCGGGGCGAAGCTGTCAAGGGTATACGCGAGCCCCGGGCGGAAGTGCGGCTGGATTGCCGCCGGGCCGACCGGCGTGAAAAGCAGCGTCTGGCCATCAGGCTTGGCGCGCGCCACCTCCACCGCGCCGATCGTTCCGGCCGCGCCCGTCGTATTGCGCACCACGACCGGCTGGCCGAGCGCGGCGGACATGTCGGGCTGCATCAGGCGAGCGACCAGGTCCGTCGGCCCGCCCACCGAGAAGTTGACGACCATCTGCACTTGCGCATGCGTCGGCAAGGCGGCGAGCGCGAGCGCGGCGAACGCGAGCGAACGGAACGAGCGGGCTTTGCGGGTGAGCGTCATGTCGGCGAATCCGATGGGGAAGGCACCACGATACTGCATTTCCCCACTTCGCAAAACGACGAACCTGATACGGGTTCCCTTCCAGGCCCAGGAAGCGCGGCTCGCCTGGACTGGGACGCCGGTCTCAATCGCCGGTCCCGAGGATTCTGCGGTTGCGCGCGGCGATAATGATTGCGGAGAAGGCCTCCGACCTGATCCTCGGCAAGCCGGCGCCCACCGCCATCGATGCTCCCTGAACGACCTGCATCGCCCGAAACCCTTACCCATGGAGAACAGCATGACCGGAACCTGCCTCATCACCGGCGGCGCGCGCGGCATCGGCCGCGCCACCGCGCTGGCCGCTGCACGCGACGGCTGGGACGTCGCGATCAACTACCGCGAGCGCGCCGATGCCGCCCAGGACGTGGTGGCGCAGGCGCGCGCGCTCGGCCGCAAGGCGGTGGCGATCAGGGCGGACGTCGCCCTCGAGGCCGACATCGTGGCCATGTTCCGGCAAGCCGAGTCCGAGCTCGGGCCGATCCGCGGCCTGGTCAACTCGGCCGGTATCTCGTTCAACAACCGGGTGGAGTCCCTCGACGCCGCTGCGCTCGGTCGCATGATGCAGGTCAACGTGATCGGGCTGATGCTGTGCTGCCGCGAAGCCGCGCGGCGCATGTCGACCGCGCATGGCGGCCGTGGCGGCGCGGTGGTCAACATCTCCTCGATGGCTGCGAC
>JBJXGS010000163.1:0-4992 GCA_046160545.1 Burkholderiales bacterium | reverse complement strand
GTATTGCCGTTTAACCTCCAAGATTACTTGGACCTGGTCGATATGAGCGGTCGCATTGCCCGTGCTGATAAGCGTGGGGTCATTGCGGGAGAAACACCGCGTTTGTTAGAAGCGCTCGGCATTGCACGAGATGAATGGTTTGTTACGGTGACGCGAATGCAATCACGCTTTGAGTTATTCCTCGGCGCGCCGCATCGACTACGGCACATCGCCGAGCATCGCGGTTGGCGTTGGGTGCGTGGACTTTCCGCTGCGCGGCGCTTGTATGCGCGCGCGAAAGGATGAGTTCGACATCAACTGGCGTGAGAGCTTGACCGGTTCTTACCGGCGCCGGCCACTGTTGCTCAGTACTCGGGGTCGAAGCCATGGCCCACAGCCCGCCGCAATCCCAGACCGACGTGCCTACAAAACGAGATAGGGACCACGCACCCGTCCGCCAGGCGATGCGATGGCGCTCCGGAAATAGCGCTCCTCAAATCGGATGGCTGTCCCAGAATCTCGCCACCGAGCTTCTCGGTTGGCGTTGGGTGCATGGACTATCCGCTGCGCGGCGATTGTATGCGCGCGCGAGTGGATGAGTTCGACATCGACTCGCGGGAGAGCTTGACCGGTCTATACCCGCGCCGGCCGCTGTTGCTCAGTACTCGGGGTCGAAGCTATGGCCCACAGCTCCCCGCAGTCCCGAACCCACGCGCTTACAGATCGAGAAAGGGAACACGCATCCGTCCGCCAGACGATGCGAGGGTGCTCCGGAACTAGTTCTCCTCAATTTTGATGGATGTCCCAGATTTTTCGTCATTTGTCGATTTTGTGGGGTCAATTTTGTGGGTGTCCCAAAATTTTTAACGTTCACCAAAATTTTTAACGGCAGCAACTACGTGTAACGCCGCGCGGCTTGTCGCGGCGCGGGCCTTCGCCTAAGCTTTACCTCCACGTAAACTACGGCCCCGCGCGATGAGCCAGACCTTCAGCATCGCAGAGCTTGCTCACGAGTTCGACATCACCCCCAGGACGCTGCGCTTCTACGAAGACCGCGGCCTGCTGCGCCCGGCCCGCGAGGGCACGCGGCGCATCTACTCGGACCGTGATCGAACCCGCCTGAAGCTCGCCCTACGCGGCCGCAGGCTCGGTCTCAGTGTGGAAGAATGCCGCGAGATCATTGATTTATACGCACCCGACGGACGCCACAACCAGCGGCAGCTGCTGCGTCTGTGCGAGAAGATCCGCGAGCACCGTTCGCAACTGCTGGCCAAAATGCGCGATATCGAAGCGACCCTTGCGGCGATGGACGAGGTCGAGCAGCGGTGCCTGGAGACGCTCCTTGGCAAGGCGGCGTAAGAGCGCAGGCTGTGTCCCTGCTTGACGTGAACGTAAACCTGAACGGATAAGCCCATGGCATCCTCCGCACCAGCCCTCAACTTCGATTTGGGCGAGACCGCCGACATGCTGCGCGAATCGGTGAGCGCCTTCGCCGCTGCCGAGATCGCGCCGATCGCCGCCGCGGTCGACCGCGACAACGCTTTTCCCATGCACCTGTGGCGCAAGTTTGGCGATCTCGGCCTGCTCGGCATCACCGTCGAGGAAACCTACGGTGGCGCCGGCATGGGCTACCTCGAGCACACTGTGGCGATGGAGGAGATCAGCCGGGCTTCGGCCGCGATTGGTCTCTCCTACGGCGCCCACTCCAATCTGTGCGTGAACCAGATCCGACGCAATGGCACCGAGGAGCAGAAGCGCCGCTACTTGCCTGGGCTGGTCAGTGGCGAGCACGTCGGCGCGCTCGCGATGAGTGAGCCCGGCGCCGGCTCCGACGTGGTGAGTATGAAACTGCGCGCCGAGCGCCGCGGCGACCACTACGTGCTGAACGGCAACAAGATGTGGATCACCAACGGGCCGGACGCCTCGACCCTGGTGGTCTACGCCAAGACCGATCCAGCGGCCGGTCCGCGTGGCATCAGTGCCTTCATCATCGAGCGTGGCTTCGCGGGTTTCAGCACCGCGCAGAAGCTCGACAAACTCGGCATGCGCGGCTCCAACACCTGCGAACTGGTGTTCGAGGACTGCGAGGTACCGGTGGAGAACGTGCTGGGTCCGCTGAACGAAGGCGTGCGCGTGCTCATGAGCGGCCTCGACTACGAGCGCCTGGTGCTGTCCGGCGGCCCGCTGGGCATCATGCAGGCCTGCCTGGACGCGGTGCTCCCCTACGTGCACGAACGCCGCCAATTCGACACGCCTATCGGCGAATTCCAGCTCATGCAGGGCAAGCTCGCCGACATGTACACCACGCTCAGCGTGTGCCGTGCCTACGTCTACGCCGTGGCCAAGGCCTGCGATCGTGGTGAGACCACGCGCAAGGACGCCGCCGGCGCCATCCTCTACAGCGCCGAGAAGGCCACCTGGATGGCGCTCGAAGCGATCCAGTGCCTAGGCGGCAATGGCTACATCAACGACTATCCCACCGGCCGCCTGCTGCGCGACGCCAAGCTCTACGAGATCGGCGCCGGCACCAGCGAGATCCGCCGCATGCTGATCGGCCGTGAACTGTTCAAGGAGACTGCCTGAAGTGAGCGTTATCGAGACCGCCCTCAACCCGCGCGCCGAGACCTTTCGCGCCAATGTCGAGGCCATGACGGCACTGGTCGCCGACCTGCGCGACAAAGTCCACCACATCGCCCGTGGCGGTGACGACAAGGCGCGCGAAAAACACGTCGCCCGTGGCAAGCTGCTGCCGCGCGAACGCGTGCAGGCTCTGCTCGATCCCGGCGCACCCCTGCTGGAACTCTCGCAGTTCGCCGCCTGGCAGGTTTATGACGACGACGTGCCGGCCGCCGGCGTCATCACCGGCATCGGCCGCATCAGCGGCGTCGAGTGCGTGATCGTCGCCAACGACGCTACGGTGAAGGGTGGCACCTACTACCCGCTGACAGTGAAAAAACACCTGCGTGCACAGGAGATCGCCGCCGCCAACCATCTGCCCTGCGTTTACCTGGTGGATTCCGGCGGTGCCTTCCTGCCCAAGCAGGACGAAGTCTTTCCCGATCGCGATCACTTTGGCCGCATCTTTTTCAACCAGGCCAACCTGTCCGCGCAGGGTATTCCGCAGATTGCGGTGGTGATGGGCTCCTGCACGGCCGGCGGCGCCTACGTGCCGGCGATGTGCGACGAGAGCATCATCGTGCGCAACCAGGGGACGATCTTCCTGGGCGGCCCGCCGCTGGTGAAGGCGGCGACCGGCGAAGTGGTGACGGCGGAGGAACTTGGCGGGGCTGACGTCCACTCGCGCACCTCGGGTGTTACCGATCACTACGCGCTGAACGACGCCCACGCGCTGCAGCGCGCGCGGCGCATCGTCGCGAGCCTGAACCGGCGCAAGCAGCTCACCCTCGATGTGCGCCCACCCCGCGCGCCGCTCTATCCGCTGCAGGACATCTACGGCGCAGTCAACGCCGATCTGCGCAAGCCCTATGACGTGCGCGAAGTCATCGCGCGCATCGTCGACGGCAGCGAGTTCGACGAGTTCAAGCAGCTCTACGGCACCACCCTGGTGTGCGGTTTTGCGCGCATCCACGGCTACCCGGTGGGCATCGTTGCCAACAACGGCATCCTGTTTTCGGAGTCGGCGCAGAAGGGCGCCCATTTCATCGAGCTGTGCGATCAGCGCGGCATTCCGCTGGTATTCCTGCAGAACATCACCGGCTTCATGGTCGGGCGCAAATACGAAGCCGGCGGCATCGCCAAGGACGGAGCCAAGCTGGTCACCGCGGTGTCCACTACCCGCGTACCGAAATTCACGGTCATCATCGGCGGCAGCTTCGGTGCCGGCAACTACGGCATGTGCGGGCGCGCCTATGCGCCGCGTTTCCTGTGGATGTGGCCCAACGCGCGCATCTCGGTGATGGGTGGCGAGCAGGCGGCTGCGGTGCTGGCCCAGGTGCGGCGTGACAACGTCGAGGCGCGCGGCGGCAACTGGCCAGCGGACGAGGAGGAAGCGTTCAAAGCGCCAGTGCGCGCCCAATACGAGGCCCAGGGCCATCCCTACTACGCCAGCGCCCGGCTGTGGGACGACGGCATCATCGATCCGGCCGATACCCGCCGCGTGCTCGCCCTCGGCATTTCGGCCGCCCTCAACGCACCGATGGCGGAGCCGCGCTTCGGCGTGTTCCGCATGTAGTCGGTGCTGAATCGGAACCCCACCATGTTCAACAAAATTCTCATTGCCAACCGCGGCGAAATCGCCTGCCGCGTCATCCACACCGCAGCGCGCCTCGGCGTGCGCACGGTCGCCGTCTACTCCGAAGCCGATGCCAGTGCGCGCCACGTCGCGCTTGCCGACGAAGCAGTGCTGGTGGGTGGCGCCGCGGCGAGCGCGAGCTATCTGCGCGGCGAAGCCATCATCGCCGCTGCCCGTGCCAGTGGCGCCGAGGCCATACACCCCGGTTACGGTTTCCTGTCGGAGAACGCGGCCTTCGCCGAGGCCTGCGCCGAGGCTGGCATCGTGTTCATCGGTCCACCGCCCGCGGCGATTCGCGCCATGGGATTGAAGAGCGAGTCGAAGCGCCTGATGGAGACCGCCCGTGTGCCGCTGGTGCCGGGCTACCACGGCGTCGATCAATCGCCCGCACTGCTGCGCACCGAGGCCGCGCGGATTGGTTTCCCGCTGCTGATCAAGGCCTCGGCCGGTGGCGGCGGCAAGGGCATGCGCGTAGTCGCGAGCGCGACCGAGTTCGACGAAGGCCTGGCCGGTGCCCAGCGCGAAGCCCAGGCCGCGTTTGGCGATGCCAATGTGCTGCTCGAGAAATACCTCATCGGGCCGCGCCACATCGAAATCCAGGTGTTCTGCGACGGCCACGGCGGCGCGGTCTACCTGTTCGAACGCGACTGCTCCGTACAGCGCCGTCACCAGAAGGTGCTGGAAGAAGCGCCGGCGCCAGGCATGGACCCCGCACGACGTCGCGCCATGGGCGAGGCGGCGGTCACCGCCGCGCGCACCAT
>JBJXGS010000162.1:0-4235 GCA_046160545.1 Burkholderiales bacterium | reverse complement strand
CCGCCCTCGACGATCCTGGTGATCTACGGGCTCATGACCGAGACCAACATCGGCAAGCTCTTCGCCGCCGGCATCCTGCCGGGGATTCTCGCCACCGTCCTCCTGTGCGTCGCGGTGCAGTTTGTCACCTGGCGCGATCCCAAGGCCGGCCCGCCGGCGGAGCGTTTTTCGTGGGGCGAGCGTCTGGTCGCCTTCAAAGAGGTGTGGGCGGTCGCGGCGCTGTTCTTCATCGTCATGGGCGGCATCTACGGCGGCGTCTTCACCGCGACCGAGGGCGCGGGCATCGGCGCCTTCGGCGCTTTTTGCTTTGCGCTGGGGCGCCGCGTGCTCACCATCAAGGGCCTCTACGACATCCTCATGGAAAGCGCGCGCACCACCGGCATGCTGTTCATGATCCTGGTGGGCGCGCTGGTGTTCGCCAATTTCGTCAATTTCACCACCATGCCCAACGACCTGAAGAACTTCGTTGCGCAATACCAGATTCACCCGATGGCGGTGATGGCGGCGATCTGTGTCATCTACGTCCTGCTCGGCACGGCGATGGAGGAGCTGTCGATGATCCTGCTCACGGTGCCGGTGTTCTTCCCGCTGGTCACGCACCTCGGATTCGACCCGGTGTATTTCGGCATCATCATCGTCGTGGTGGTCGAGATCGGCCTCATCAGCCCGCCGGTGGGCATGAACATGTTCGTCGTTCGCAGCCTCTTGCCGGGTGTGTCGACCGCGACGATCTTTCGTGGCGTGACGCCTTTTGTAGTGGCGGATTGCGTGCGTCTTGCCATTCTGGTCGCCTTCCCGGCGATCAGCCTGTGGCTGCCTTCGCAGCTCAAGCTGTAGGCGCTTTGCAAGGCGCGCGACGCTGCGCCGCGCACCAGTCACCGGCCGGATCGTTCAGACCAGTTCCCCCCTGCGCGAGTGCACCACGGCGGCCGCCTTGGCCGCAGTCATCGAGTCGCTGTGGCCGCAGGCGTACAGGCAGGCTGCCAACTGGTTGACGATGGGCTGTGGCACGGGGACTTCGCCTCCCAGGGCCGCACGGATCCAGCGCGCCGTGGTGCGCGCGTCGCAGTCCGCAGGCAGGTCGGGCGGCTGCTTCAGACTGCCGTGCTCGGCTTCGAAGAGCACTTGCGAGACGCCATCGCGAAACAGTTCGATCAGCGGACGGCGGCGCGGATTGGCGAAGGCCTCGCCTTCCGTGCCGCGCATCAGGAGCGCGGTACCGGGGCTTTCCGCGAAGCACTCGCGCAGCTTGTCCGCGTAGGCCGGATGGGTCACGCCGACCACGCGCAGCCCGCCGCCGTCGGCCGAGAACGGATCGATCAGCTTGGCCAGCGTGTGTGCGCTGTTGCGCACCCCCAGGCGGCCTTTCAGGGCGAGCAGGTTGGAAAGCCCTGACGAGAGCGCTCCGACAGGAACGAATACGGCTCCATCGCGCTCCAGCGCGTCCTGGGCGAAGCGCACGCTTGGCTGCGGCAGGATGCCTAGTTCGCGAAAGACGTAAGGCGACGCGATGCGCCCCTCGCTCTCCAGCACGCCGTGCACCAGCACCGGCACGCCCAAGCGCTTGAGCAGCAGCACCAGGAGCGGCATCAGGTTGGACTGTCGACGCGCGCCGTTGTAGCTGGGGATCACGACCGGGAGCATGCGCGGATTCGGCGAGCGCAGCTGCGCGATGCGGGCGTCCAGCGCGGCGCCAAACCCCAGCAACTCGGACGTCGCTTCGGTCTTGAAGCGCAAGGCCAGAAGAATGGCACCGAGTTCCATGTCGGGAACCCCGCCGTCGAGCATCGCGCCGAAGAGGGCGCGTGCTTCCTCGAAACCCAGGTCGCGCGCAGCGCGCTCGCCACGCCCGATTTCCTTGATGATTGCGGCAAACGTTTCCATCGAAAGTCTCCCTATCGGCTTCAGGCAAGTGTGCGTTTCCAGGGCCCGGCGGTGCTTTAAGGATGGTCCAGGCGAACCTTCACAGCGTGATCGCAAGCGTCATGCCATGGCGAGGTCGCGCCATCATGGTGGCCGGGAATTTTGTACACTCGGGAATCCCGAGGTCAGGAGGCGCCATGTTTGCGATCGTGTACAAGCAGGACCAAGTGCCGATGTGCGCGCGCCTTCGCGAATCCGGCCCTGATGCGATCGTGACCTGGGATAGCGCAGCCCTGGCCGGAGCATTCCTGGAGTCCAAGGGCGCCGAATTTGTCGCTGCTTATTCTGTAGTGGCAATCGGCGACGACAGCCTCAAGGAAATGGCGCACGCCATGGGTGTCAACGAGGCCGACATCGAGTTGGTACCTTTTCCGGCCTGATCGCTGCGACCCTGCGGCAACGCGAGTACCCGCGCGCCGCAGAAGCCGTCGATGTTGCGCCCTGAGCGGGTGCATATGCGCCGATTCGGGGCGCCGCACTCAACTTCATGTATCACTTTAAACATAGCACTTGAAGTGTGAGTTGCAAGATATTGTGTGGAAAAGAAAAAAGTCCGTAAGGTGTTGATTTACATGGCTTTTCCGCATATCTCGCGGTAGCGCTGGCACGCCGACCTGCGTATGATCAACAGTCCGCTGATTGATCGTAGGCATTGTCATCGTGATTCGAGCGGACCTGTTTCGGAAGGTCTTGTTGCCCTGCCTTGGCGTGCTGGCCTGCGTGTCTTCGCAAGCCATGGCCGAGGGCGAAACTACTGTTACGCCGGCGGGCTCGAACGTCCTGGCGTCCGCGCATTCGGCGATCAAATTCAACCTGTTCGCACCGCCGCGCAAGGATGACGCCGCGGCCGCAGGGTTGTTGTCCCAGGCGCAGCGCGTTCTGGCGCTTCTCGAACCGGCCGCGCGGCTCATGCACGCCGACGCGCTGGCGCATCTGCCGCGTTTTGACCTGTACATCGCTGACGCTGGGCAAGGCGGCACCATGTCCAGCGCGACCGGACGCATCGCCATCAACGATGCGTTCGGGGCCCTGCGTCCGACCGATGACTGGATGGCCTTTGTCGTTGCGCGCGAAATGGCGCATGTCATCGCAGGCCACCATGCCGAGAATTCGACCGCGTCCATGCTGACTTCGCTGTTCATGAACCTGGTCATTCCCGGCACCGGCCTTATAAAGACAGCGCTGTCCCTTGCGAGCTCACAGCTTGCCGCCATGTCCGGGCGCGAGCGTCAGCTCGGTGAAGCCGACGACATCGCGTTGCGCCTGCTTGCCGCTGCCGGCTATTCGGAACGCGAAATCGCATTGAGCCTGGCAGTGGGCCCGGCGCTGGAGCAGCTCGGTTCGTCGTCATGGGCGAAGGCGTTTGCCGACTCCGCGCGCACCGTCGTCGCCCGCGTGCGCGGCACTCCTGCCGTCGCGCCAATGCTACTGGCTAAGGAAGAGGCCGCACCCACCCCACCAGCGGCACGGGTGGCGACATCGTCCCTCAGCGAAGTGCGTCCACCGCCCCCGGCTTTGGCGCCGGAGGAGGTTGTCCTGCGCGGACGCCCTTCGGGCATGCCGGGCATGCTGCTGCTGGGCGATCTGCGGATACCGCCACGGCGTCTCGAATAAGCGCTAGCCGGCATTTTGGCGCCGGCTACTATTGAACGCGAACCTCCCAAGCAGGAACGGGGCGGAACCGCAAACCTGACGCCCTAAAGCCCCAGCAATTCCAGCGCCGCGGCGTTGAGCGGCGTACCTGCGCTTGCCAGGGCATCACAGATGCTGAAATGATTGTGTCCCGGCATCGGCACGTCGCGCTTCAACACATGCGCCCAGCGCCGCCCGATCAGCTCGTTTTGCACCAGAAAACCTTCGTTCTCGGCGCTACCCACGGCGGTGATGAGCGGCGCGTAGGTGGCCGGCGGCATCCATGCCGGGGACAGGAACGGCAGGCGCGCCGGCGTCAGGCCGATGTCCACATTCAGGAACGGCGCGTGCATCAGGGGTTCCAGGTCGTACAGGCCGCTCACAGCCAGGCCGCCCTTGATCACATTGGCCGGCAGAGCACCATGCCAGCGTGGCCATTGGCAGGCCAGCATCATCGCGGTCAGGTGCCCGCCGGCGGAGTGCCCGGCAACCACGATGCGTTGCGGGTCGGCACCGTACTGGCCGCTGTGAAGGTAGCACCAGGTCACCCCCGTGAGCACGTCGCGCACCAGGTCTTCGAGGCTTACCTTGGGTACCAGGCGGTAATTGATCACCGCCACTGCGGCGCCGGCGCGTGTGAAGGCAGGCGCGACGAATGAGAAGTCGGACTTGTCCAGGCC
>JBJXGS010000161.1:0-2782 GCA_046160545.1 Burkholderiales bacterium | reverse complement strand
AGGGGCCGGGTGTCGACCCGGTCACCGTCGAGGTGCTGCGCCATCGGCTGTATGCGATCACCGAGCAGATCGAAGCCAACATCATTCGCACAGCCTACAGCCCGCTGATCTACGCCTACAAGGACTTTGCCGTCGGCATGGTCGGTGGCACGGGCGAGCTGATCTGCATGGCGCGCGGCGGCATCCCGCTGTTCTGCTCGACCTTGCTGAGTACCGCGGTGCAGGACGGCATCGAGCTCTACGGGCCCGGCGGCATCAAGGAGGGCGACTTCATCCTGTGCAACTACTCGGGCGTCATCGGCCAGCACCTGAACAACGTCGTCATGTACACGCCGATTTTCGATGCGAGTTCACCCGCGCCCTGCGCCTTCATGGTCGTCGTGGTGCACTGGATGGATGTCGGCGGGCGCGATGTCGGATCGGCGGCGTCCAACACGACCGAGAACATCTTCCAGGAGGGCATCCAGTTCCGTACCGTGAAGCTCTGGAGCGAAGGCAAGCCGGTGGCCGACATGTACCGCATGATCGAGTACAACACGCGCTTTCCCGAGATGGTGCTGGGTGACATCGGTTCGCAGCACGCCGGCTGTGCGCTCGGGCGCCGGCTGTTCGGCGAAATGCTCGATCGCTACGGGCTGCCGGTGGTCAATGCCGCGATCGCGCGCATGCTCGACGACTCCGAGCGCATCGCCCGCGAGGTCGTGCGCTCGATGCCCGACGGCGTCTACAGCGCCGAGACCTTTCTCGACGACGACGGTGTGGGCTTCGGCGACCCGGTGCCGGTGCGCGCCACTGTCACCGTGCAAGGCGACAACATCGACGTCGACCTGTCGGGCTGCGCGCCGGTGCTCAAGGGCGCGATCAACTCGGGCTACCACGGCGGTGGCGTCACGGCGGCCAGCATCGCGCTGGCCATCGTCATCGGCGGCGAGGACGCGCCTAACGCAGGCACCTTCCGCCCGCTCACGGTCACCCTGCCGCCCGGCACCTTCCTGAGCGCGCCGCCGACCGCGCCCATGGCCCGCTACAGCTCCCCCATGGCGACCGTCGTCGACGTGGTGCTGCGCGCCGTCGGACAGGCCCTGCCCGAGCGCCTGGTCGGCGGGCACCACGGCACCTTCGGCATCCATGTCTTCTACGGCCACGACGCGAGCGGGCGGCTGTTTCGCATCACCGACACCAGCCAGGGCGGCTACGGGGCGAGCCTGCGCGGCGACGGCCCGGGGCCTTTCAAGACCCTGGTGCACGGCGATTCGGCCAACGTGCCGGTCGAGTTGCAGGAAGCGCTGTACCCTTACCGCTTCGAGGGCGTGAGCCTCCGGCAGGATTCGGCCGGGGCCGGCATGCATCGCGGCGGCCTGGGCATCGTGCGGGAGTACCTCGTCACCGGGCCGTGCCGCATGAACGTCGCCTTCGACCGCGTGGTCTGCCCGCCCTGGGGCGTGGCCGGCGGCGGCGACGGAGTGCCCGGCAAGGTCACCCTGCGCATGGCCGACGGCAGCGAGCGGGTCGTCCTCAAGGCCGACATCGCGATGCAGCCCGGCGACCGGGCGCGGGTCGAGACCGCTGGCGGCGGCGGCTACGGCGACCCGCGCCAGCGGCCGCGCGAACGCGTCCTGCACGACCTGAAGCGAGGCTACATCAGCGAAGCGGCCGCGCGCAAACTCTACGCACTGGAGTGATGCCATGAAGATTGCCAGATACCAGACCGAGGGCCCGGGCGAGCGCCTCGGCGTCGTCCTCGCCGATGCCGGCGTCGAAACGATCCTCGATGTCGCCAAGGCGGGAGCGGCGCGCGGGGCAACGGCTGTGCCTTCGAGCGTGATGCAACTCATCGAAGGCGGCCAACCGGCGATGGATGCCGTGCGGGAGCTGTTGTTGTGGGCTGCCACGCGCCGGGACGCCGCGTGGCTCGACGACCCGGACAAGGTCGACTGGCTCACGCCGGTGCCGCCCAAGTCCCTCCTCAGCGCCGGGCGCAACTTCGGCCGCCACAAGCTCGAATCGAGCAAGGGCAACCCGGCCAGCGGCGCGAAGCTGCACAGCGACTTCCCGACCGGTTTCGTCAAGCTTGGCCGCACCCTGGTGCCGCACAAGTCGAAGGTCAGGCGGCCCAAGGACGTGCTGCATCTGGACTACGAGGTGGAGATCGCCCTCATCATCGGCAGGCACATCGATGCGGACAGCAACGCCGACCCGGCGAGCGCCATCTTCGGCTACACGGTCTTCAACGACCTGTCGGCGCGCGAGTGGCAGATCAAGGAAATGCACAACAACATGCTCATGCTGGGCAAGAACTTTCCCGGCTTCGGGCCGCTTGGCCCCTACATCCTGACCGCCGACGAAGTCACCGATCCGAGGGGCATGGTGCTGTGGCTCAAGGTAAACGGCGAAATGCGTCAGCACTCCGACTGCCGCGACCTCATCTTCGACTTCCAGGACATGGTCGGCTTCTGGTCGCGCATGGGGCTCGTTCCAGGCGACATCATCACCACCGGCACGCCCGAAGGGGTTGCGCTGCACCACAAGCCCGACCCCATGGAGTGGTACCTCAAACCGGGCGACAAGGTCGAGGCGGGGGTGGACGGGATCGGCGTGCTGGAGACGACGATCGTCTAGCGGTGCCTGATCCGCATCCGCGTCATTCGCTGCGGAGGGAGTTGGTAGTACTCGTCGGCCAGAACGTTG
The DNA here is from genome assembly GCA_046160545.1 of Burkholderiales bacterium. Classification (GTDB taxonomy): domain Bacteria; phylum Pseudomonadota; class Gammaproteobacteria; order Burkholderiales; family JAEUOS01; genus JAEUOS01. The sequence continues at coordinate 94 of JBJXGS010000161.1, read as the reverse complement.
AACTCATCGAGGAGGCATGGAATGAGCACTTTGGCTAAATCGGTCGCGTTCGACACCGAAATGATGTGGGTCGACCTGACGGACGGCAGGCGCA
>JBJXGS010000160.1:0-35841 GCA_046160545.1 Burkholderiales bacterium | reverse complement strand
AACGTCGTGCATCGCGACATCAAGCCGGCCAACATCATGTACGACCTGGAGTCGGACAACCCCAAGGTGACCGACTTCGGCATCGCGCGGGTGACCGACTCGTCCAAGACCAAGACCGGCATGGTGCTGGGCACTCCGTCCTACATGTCGCCCGAACAGCTCTCGGGCAAGAAGGTCGACGGCCGGTCCGATCTGTTTTCGCTCGCGGTGAGCCTGTACCAGATGCTGTGCGGTCAACTGCCGTTCGTGGGCGACTCGATGGCGCAGCTGATGTTCAAGATTTCGCAGGAAGAAGCTGCGGACATCCGCACCCTGAACCCGGCCGTTCCGGACGGGCTTGCCGAAGTGCTGGTCCGCGCAATGGCCAAGGACGCCGATGCGCGCTTCCAGTCCGGCGAGGAATTCGCGGCCGCGCTGCGTCCGTTTGGCGAGACGCCCGCCACCGCCACCGGCGTGAACATTCCCGCGCGCGCGCCTGCCGGGGGCAGCGGGCCCGCCACTGCTTCGGTCGCGCCGATGGCCGCCACGGCTGCCATGGCGGCGGCGCCTGCAGCAGCACCTGCGGCTGCTCCGGCGCCACCCGCGCCCAAGCCCGCAGCGCAGACCACCGCCGACGCCGACAAGACGGTGATCCTCGGGCCAGGTGGCGTCACGCCGGATGCAGACAAGACCGTGATCCTCGGCCCGGGCGGCGTGCCCCCGGCACCCAAACCAGCGGCGCCGGCAAAACCGCCGCCCGACGTCGACATTTCGCTCTGAAAGGCAGCGGCGCATGAATCTTTCGGACGCGATTGAGATCGTTGGCCATTCCGACCCGGGAATGGTGCGGTCCCACAACGAGGACTCGATTGCCAACGACCCTCGCAACGGTCTGGCCATATTGGCCGACGGCATGGGTGGCTACAACGCAGGCGAAGTCGCCAGCGGCATGGCCACCACCGTGCTGATGACCGAATTGCAGTCCTCGCTCGCGCAGCGCGCCCCCTTCGAGCACGACGCCGACAGCGGCGCGGAACTGCGCACCGCGGCGGCGCGCATGTTGCGCGAGCAGATCGCCAAGGCGAATCAATCGATCTACGCCGCATCGCAGTCGCAGCCCCAGTATTCCGGCATGGGCACGACGCTGGTCATGGCGGTTTTCTACGACAACAAGATGACCGTCGCGCACATCGGCGACTCGCGCCTGTATCGGCAGCGCGGCGCCGAGTTCATACAGATCACCCGCGACCATTCGCTCCTGCAGGAGCAGATCGACAGCGGCATGATCACGGCCGAAGAGGCAAAGAACTCGCAGAACAAGAATCTGGTCACGCGCGCGCTCGGCATCGATCCGACTGTCGAGCCCGAGATCCACGATTACGAGACCCGCCCCGGCGATATCTACTTGCTGTGCTCCGACGGCCTCTCAGACATGGTCGCGGACGACGAGATCGGACTCACGCTCGAGACCCTGGGCGGCAACCTGAACCTGGCCGCACAGCAATTGGTGCAGATGGCGAATGACAATGGCGGGCGTGATAACGTATCGGTGCTGCTGGTCAAGGTACTGAAGGAACACCCGGCCGCCAGGGGGCTGTTCGGCAGATTTTTGAAGTGGTTCAAGTAAACTCAGCTGCGGCTCTCTTGGCCGCAGTCGGGTATGGCGAAAGAGAAAAAAGGAACGGGCTATGGCAAAGCTAATTCTCAGCATGGACGGTCTGGTGCTCAAGGAAATCACCTTGACGAAGGAGCGCACCACGATCGGCCGCAAGCCTCACAACGACATCCAGATCGACAATCTGGCTGTCTCGGGGGAGCATGCGGTCATCGTGACCATCCTCAATGACTCGTTCCTAGAGGATCTGGGCTCGACCAACGGTACGCTGGTCAACGGCCAGCCGATCAAGAAACACTTTCTGCAGCCCAACGACGTGATCGAACTGGGCAAGTACAAGCTCAAGTACATCAACGAAGCTCCCAAGGCCGCCGCAGCAGCAGACTTCGAGAAGACTATGGTGCTGCGCCCCGGATCCATGCCTCCGGCGCGCCCTGCGGCAGCTCCAGCCGCCGCGCCGGCCGCTGCTTCGGCAACCGCCGCTATGCCAGCTGCGGCGAATGCCACAGCCGCGATGTCTGCACCGGCCCCCACGCCGGCGCGCCAGGGTGCGATCCAGTTGCTCTCCGGAGCCAACGTCGGCAAGGAACTCCTGCTGACCAAGGCGCTCACCACTCTGGGCAAGCCGGGCGTTCAGGTCGCGGTGATTACGCGCCGCCCGCAGGGCTACTTCATCACGCACGTGGAAGGTGCGAGTTTCCCGATCGTCAACGGCAAGACCCTTGACGCGCAGGCGCACCCGCTCAACGATCACGACGTCGTCGAGATCGCCGGCACGAAGATGGAGTTCTTCTACAAGTAGCAGGCATGGCCGCTCTCCGCGGCCCGTCATCGGCGGACGCGAAGAGCTTGCGCCTCGGGAGATTAGGGTGAAGCAGCATCTTATTCGCATCGGGCTCGGGCTCGCGATGCTGCTGGTGTTCCTCCTGCACGGGGCGGAACTCATCAACATCCGTATCCTGAGCCAGCTCGACGCGATCATCTACGACGCCCGGCTGCGCCTGACCATGCCGAGCAAGCTCGACGACCGCATCGTCATTCTCGACATCGACGAGAAAAGCCTCGGCAAGCTGGGACGCTGGCCGTGGAGTCGCGACAAGATGGCGGGCCTGGTCGACAAGCTGTTCGGGCAGTACGGCGTGGTCATGATCGGCTTCGACGTGGTCTTCGCCGAACCCGACATCAGTTCTGGCATACGCTCGCTCGAAAGCCTCGCCCGCGAAGGCGCGCTCAAGGACAATGATCAGTTCAAGAGCGAAGTCGAGAAACTCAAACCGACGCTCGACTACGACGCGCGCTTTGCCAAGTCACTGGCTGGCAAGCCCGTGGTGCTCGGCTATTACCTCTCGTCGGAAGAGAACGCAGAGAAGAGCGGCACCTTGCCCCCGGCGGTAATGCCGGCTGGCACCTTCCGCGGCCGTACCATCGAATGGTTCCAGTGGAAGGGTTACGGGGCCAACCTGGGAGAATTCCAGAAATCGGCCATGGCCTCGGGCCTGTTCAACCCGGTGGTTGACCTTGATGGCGTCGTGCGCCGCGTCCCGATGCTCTCCGAGTACGACGGCCAGTACTACGAATCCCTCTCGCTGGCAATGTTCCGCGCCCTGCTGGGCTCGCCCAACCTGGAGCCCGGCTATCCTCCCGAGCGATTCCTGTCCAAGAATTATTCCGGGCTCGAATGGCTGGAGATGAAGGCTGCCAATCGCAGCTTTCGCATCCCGGTCGACAAGTCTGTCAGCACCCTGGTGCCCTACCGCGGCCGCGGCGGCCCCAACGGCGGATCTTTTCGCTACGTGTCGCTGGCCGACGTCTACGAAGGCAAGGTCGGGGCAGGCGATCTGAAGGGCAAGATCGCCCTGTGGGGTACGACCGCGCCTGGCCTGCTCGACCTGCGCTCGACCCCGGTCGGTGAAGCCTACCCGGGGGTCGAGATCCACGCCAACCTCCTGTCGGGCATGCTGTCGCAGAATTTCCGCGAGAAGCCTGCCTTCACGATCGGTGCGGAGGTGTTGCTGCTGGGCATCGGCGGCCTCACCTTGACGCTCCTTTTGCCGTTTCTTTCGCCGATTCGCGCCACATTGGTCGCCCTGGCGGCGATGATTCTCATCATCGGCTTCAATTACCTGGTCTACACCCAGCTTGACCTGGTGTTGCCTCTGGCAGCTGCGCTCCTCATGACGGCGGCGCTGTTCACGCTCAACATGGCCTATGGCTATTTTGTCGAGTCACGCAGCAAGCGGGAATTTACAGCCCTGTTCGGCCAGTACGTCCCGCCGGAGCTGGTAGACGAGATGGCCCGTGACCCGACCAAATACAGCATGGAGCCGACCGCGGCCGACCTCACCATCCTGTTCTCGGACGTGCGCGGCTTCACCACCATTTCCGAGAGCCTCTCGCCCGGCGACTTGGCCGCCTACATCAATGACTACCTGACCGGCATGTCCGCGGTCATCTCCAAGAACCGCGGCACGCTGGACAAGTACATCGGTGATGCGGTCATGGCCTTCTGGGGCGCTCCGGTGCCGGACGCCGAGCACGCGCGTCAGGGGGTGCTGACCGCCCTGCAGATGCAGAAGATCGCCACCGAACTCAACGAGAAATTCCGCGCCAAAGGCTGGCCGGCGCTCAAGATCGGCATCGGGCTCAATTCCGGCAATGTCCGTGTCGGCGACATGGGATCAAAGGTTCGCAAGGCCTATACCGTCATGGGCGACCCGGTCAACCTGGCTTCCCGGCTGGAAGGGCGTACCAAGGAATATGGTGTCGGCATCCTGGTCGGCGAGGCAACCGAAAAGCTGGTCAAGGACGTGATCTTCAAGGAACTTGACCGCATCCGCGTCAAGGGCAAGAACGAGCCGGTTGCAATATATGAGCCCCTGTGCCTCGAGTCCGAACTGGACCGCAAGCTCAAGGACGAGCTCAAGATCTGGCGCGATGCCTTGAAGGCATACCGGGCGCAGGCATGGGATCAGGTCGAGGTGGCGCTCATGAACCTGGTGCGCATGAATCCTGACTGTTATATCTACGAGATGTACGCTGGACGCGTGGTACAGTTCCGCAAGAACCCCCCGGGACCCAACTGGGACGGCGTCACCACTTTCGACGAAAAGTAACTGCGCGGCGAACGAACCGGCAAGATGAAAGTCAAAGTACTCGGCTGCTCCGGCGGCATCGGCGGGAAGCACCTGCGGACCACGTCCCTCAGGGTCGACAACGACATCCTGATCGATGCGGGTACCGGGGTCGCAGACTTGTCGCTGACCGAGTTGTCGATGATCGACCACATCCTGCTCACCCACTCGCACCTGGATCACATCGCGACCATCCCGTTCATCGTCGACACTGTGGGCGCGATGCGCGACAAGCCGCTGACGATTTACGCGATCGAGGAAACCCTCGAAACGCTCAAGAAGCACATTTTCAACTGGAGCGTCTGGCCCGACTTCACCGTCATCCCCGATGCGTCGAAGCCCTTTCTGCGCTACCAGAAGGTCCGCCTGGGCCAGCACCTCGATGTCGACGGACGCAAGTTCACGGTGCTGCCGGCCAACCACACGGTCCCGGCGGTCGGCTACCTGCTCGACAGCGGCCGCAACAGCCTGGTGTTCACCGGCGACACCTACGTCAACGACCCGTTGTGGAAGATCGTCAACCGGGTCCCCAACCTCAAGTACCTGATCATCGAAACCGCGTTCTGCAATCGGGAAAAGCAGCTCGCGGTCGCTTCCAAGCACCTTTGTCCGAGCCTGCTGGCCGAAGAACTGGCCAAGCTCGAGCGCAGCGCCGAAATCTTCATCACGCACTTGAAGCCAGGCGAAATCGAGCTGACGATGCAGGAGATCGAGGAGTTCGCCGGCGACTACAAACCGCGCATGCTGCAAAACGGCCAGGTGTTCGAATTTTGATCGCCGCCCCCATGACTGCGCTAACCGTATCGATCGAGCATCTGCGCGGCTTCGAGCCTCTCGCAGCCCTTTCGGATGCACGACTGAAGGAATTTTCCGAGTTGTGCCTGCATGAGACCGCCGCCGAGGGCAGCGACCCCTTGTCGGGCGAAGGACGCGCCGGCCAGCTGGCCTTCCTTTTGGCCGGCCGGCTTGCGCTCAGGTTCTCCGAAGGCGAAGAGGAAATTGTGGTCGCCGGGACGCCTTCCGCGCGGGAGTCGCTCAATCGCACGCGCCAGATTGCGTCCGCGCGTGCCTTGAGCGACCTGGAGCTGATTCGCATCGATCGTGACCTGCTCGACATCATGCTCACCTGGGACCAGCTCGCGGCCTTTGACGCCACGCGCACCGGCCGTCTCAAGGTGCTGGCGCAGCCGCAGGCCCCGACGCTGCCGCAATGGAACGTGATGTCGGGTGTTTTCTCGATGAGCAATCTCAAGACTGGCGCGTTTGCCGGTCTGCCGGCCGCGCACATCGCGGAGTTGCTCAATCGTTTTGCGCGCGTCGAGGTCGCGACCGGCGACATCATCATCCGCGAGGGCGACGAGGGCGATTACTACTACGTGATCGAATCCGGTCGCGCCGTGGTGACACGGAGGGTGGGCGGCGTGGAAGTGACGCTTGCCGACCTGAAGAGTGGCGACGCCTTCGGCGAGGAGGCCCTGGTCTCCGAGGCCAAGCGCAACGCCACTGTCTCCATGAAGCTGCCCGGCGTCCTGTTGCGCCTTGCCAAGCACGATTTTGTCGCCCTGCTCAAGGAACCCCTGCTGAACCGGCTCGACCGCAATGCAGCGCGGGCCAAGGTCGAGGCCGGCGCGCAGTGGCTGGATGTCCGCTATCCGTCCGAATATCAGTATGACCGCCTGCCGGGTGCGATCAACGTGCCCCTGGCGGAGATCCGCAATGCGTTCTCGGTGCTGGACAAGGCGCGCGAGTACGTCGTCTATTGCCAGAGCGGCCGGCGCAGTTCGGCCGCCGCATTCCTTCTGGCGCATCGTGGCTTCAAGGTGTTCATGCTCGACGGTGGCCTGTGGGCGGAGCGCAAGAATGCTTAGGCACCCGGGCGCGACGTCGAGCTTGCTCGCCTCGCAGCGTGCCGGCGCTGCCATTGTCATGCGGGGTGAATCATGAGTGCGGTCTTGAGTTCGAAACCGGCCGTCCAAGGCGGCGGCGATGTCAATCTGAAGCTCAACTTCCAGAAGAACCTGCAGACGGTCACCAACCGCATTCACGCGACCAACAACGTCGACGAGATCATGCTTGAGGTGAGCCAGGACATCTGCAATCTGTTCAACGCGGATCGATTGACCATCTATACCGTCGGCGAGGACAAGGCCTCGATCATCTCCAAGGTCAAGACCGGACTCAACTCGTTCAAGGACCTGAAGCTGCCGATCGCCGAGCAGAGCATCGCAGGCTATGTAGCGCTGTCGAAAAAGCTCATCAACCTGCGCGATGTCTACGATGAAGCCGAGCTGAAGGGGCACAATCCGAATCTGCGCTTTCTGCAGGAAGTCGACAAGCGCACCGGCTATCGCACCAAGCAGGTATTGTGCGCACCGGTGATCGACGCGCCGAGCGGCGAGTTGATAGGCGTCGTACAGATCATCAACAACAAGTCCGGCCAGCCTTTCGGGCAACTCGAGGAAGAGGGCGCAGCCGGCCTCACGCAAACTCTCGCAATCGCCTTTCGCCAGCGCCAGAAGTCTGCTCAACCGGTCAAGACCAAGTACGACTATCTGGTCGCCGACGCAGTACTCTCCGCTCAGGAATTCGAGCTCGCCACACGTTCGGCGCGCCGCAAGGGCATCGACGTCGAGGACGTTCTGATCAGCGAGTTCCAGGTCAAGATCCCCGCCATGGGCGCGGCGCTGGCCAAATTCTTCGGTGCCCCGTATGAGCCTTTCAAGGCCGACCGCATCAAGCCCGCCGATCTGATCAAGAACCTGAAGCGCGACTACGTCGAGTCGGCGCAATGGCTGCCGATCGACGATGCCAAGGAAGGCCTCATCGTCGTATGCCTGGACCCGGAACGCGTCCGTTCCTCGCGCATCGTCAGCAACATCTTTCCGCGTGCCACCAAGGTGATCTACAAGGTCACCACCGCGACCGAATTCCGCCAGACCCTGAGCCAGTTCTTCGGCGAGGCGGGGGACAACAGTTCCATCGACGACCTGCTCTCGGGCATGGATACCGATGATGAACTGTCGGTTACCGGCAGCGATGGTGACGATGTCAACGCGGCAGCCGACAACGAACTGGTCAAGCTTGTCAACAAGGTCATTGTGGACGCCTACAACCAGGGCGTTTCCGACATTCATATCGAGCCCTACCCGGGCAAGGCCAAGACCGAGATCCGCTTTCGCAAGGATGGTTCGCTGACGCCGTACATCGAGATCCCGGCGAGCTATCGCGCGGCGATCGTCGCGCGCATCAAGATCATGTGCGACCTGGACATCTCGGAAAAGCGCCGTCCCCAGGACGGCAAGATCAAGTTCAAGAAGTTTGGACCGCTCGATATCGAGTTGCGCGTCGCGACCATCCCGACCGCTGGCGGTGTCGAGGACGTCGTCATGCGTATCCTGGCCGCCGGCGAGCCGATCCCGATCGACAGCCTGGGCGTGACCAAGAAAAACCTCGAGGCGCTCAAGAAGACCGTCAGCAAGCCGTACGGGCTATTTTTCGTCTGCGGGCCAACCGGTTCCGGCAAAACGACAACGCTGCACTCGGTGCTGGGCTTCCTCAACACTCCTGACACCAAGATCTGGACTGCCGAGGATCCGGTCGAAATCACGCAAAAAGGCCTGCGCCAGGTGCAGGTCAACAAGAAGGCGGGGCTGGATTTCGCCGTGGTGATGAAGGCTTTCCTGCGTGCCGACCCGGACATCATCATGGTTGGCGAGATGCGCGACGCTGAAACCACCGGTACCGGTATCGAGGCCTCCCTCACCGGTCACCTGGTGTTCGCGACACTGCACACCAACAGCGCACCCGAGGCCGTGATCCGCCTGCTCGACATGGGCATGGATCCGTTCAACTTCGCCGACGCCCTCCTGGGCATTCTCGCGCAACGCCTGGCCAAACGCCTGTGCAAGGAGTGCAAGGAAGGCTACACGCCGGAGGCCGCCGAGCTCAAGTCGTTCATGACAGAGTACGCCGAGGAGTTGATGAAGACCCCGCCGTTCAAACTGGATGCCAATGCTCAGTTCAAGAAGCTCTACGACTACTGGCTGCAGGAATATGGCAAGGACGGCAAGCTGACCCTTTACCGTTCCAAGGGTTGCGACAAGTGCGGCGGGTCCGGCTACAAGGGCCGGGTCGGACTGCACGAGCTGATGGTCGCCTCCGAGCGGGTCAAGAAACTGATCCAGGAAAAGTCCCGCGTCTCCGAGATTTTCACGGCGTCCGTCGAGGAAGGCATGAGCACCCTCAAGATGGACGGCATGGAGAAAGTGCTGATGGGCGTGACCGACATCAAGCAGGTGCGCACGGTCTGCATCAAGTAGCCAGGCGCCGATGGCCACGATCGAAGACCTGTTCCGGCGCCTCGAGCAGCTCAACGCCGTCGGGGTCGCCCTGTCCCAGGAGCGCGATATCAACGCGCTTCTGGAGAAGATCCTGCACGCGGCCAAAGGCATCACCGGCGCTGACGGCGGCACCCTGTATCGCCTGGTCGACGGCGAACGCCTGCAATTCGAGATCGTTCTCAATGATTCGCTGGGCATCGCCCTGGGCGGAACGACTGGCAACGCCATCTCGTTCTACCCGATCAAACTGTATGGTGATGGCGGGGCGCCCAACACGTCCATGGTCGCTGCCTACGCGGCGCTGACCGGCAACACCGTCAATATCGCCGACGCCTACACGGCGCAGGGCTTCGACTTCTCGGGCACGCGCAACTTCGACAAGAAGACCGGCTACCGCTCGACCTCGTTCCTGACTATTCCGATGCGCGACCACGAGAATGAGATCATCGGCGTGCTGCAACTCCTCAACCGGCTCGATCCGGTCACCGGCCGCGTGACCGAGTTCTCCGATGCCGACCAGCGCATGGCAGAAAGCCTGGCCTCGCAGGCGGCCATCGCACTGACCAATCGCAATCTGATCGTGCAGCTGGAGCAGCTCTTCGAGTCGTTCATCAACATGATCAACACGGCGATCGACGAGAAGTCGCCGTACACCGGTGGCCACTGCCAACGCGTGCCGACGCTCACCATGATGCTGGCCGAGGCCGTCAACGCCACCCGCGAGGGGCCGCTGTCCGACTTCACGATGACCGACCGCGATCGCTATGAGCTCAAGATCGCCGGCCTGTTGCACGATTGCGGCAAGGTCACAACGCCGGTGCACGTGGTCGACAAGTCGACCAAGCTGGAGACCATCTACGATCGCATCCACCTGCTCGACACCCGTTTCGAGGTGCTCAAGCGCGATGCCGAAATCGCCTGCCTGAAGGGCGAGATTGACGCCGCGGAACGCGATGCGCGCCTCGTGCGATACGACGACGACAGGTCCTTCCTGCGTCGTACCAACATCGGCGGCGAATTCATGCGCGAGGAGGACATCGCGCGGGTGCGTGCAATCGCTGCCTATCGCTGGCGCGATGTCGGCGGTGCCGAAAGCAGTTTCCTGTCGGACGAAGAGGTCAAGAACCTCACCGTGCGCGCCGGCACCCTGACGGCCGAAGAACGCGAGGTCATCAATTACCACATCGTCGCGACCAACAAGATGCTCGAGGCTCTGCCCTGGCCCAGGCACTTGAAGAATGTTCCGGAGTACGCCGGCGGCCACCACGAACGCATGGACGGCAAGGGCTACCCCAAAGGGCTCAAGCGCGACCAGATGAGCGTCCAGGCGCGCGTCATGGGAATCGCCGACATTTTCGAGGCGCTTACGGCGCGTGACCGTCCGTACAAGAAAGGCAAGACCCTCACCGAGTCGCTGGAAATTCTCGGCAAATTCAAGCTCAACGGGCATGTCGACCCGGACCTCTTCGACGTTTTCATCCGCGAAAAGGTCTACCTGAAGTACGCCGAAGAGTTCATGAACCCCGAGCAGATCGACCCGGTCGATCTTGCGAAGATCCCCGGCGTCGCCGCCTGACCGTCAGGCGCCGCGGCCGCCGCGGCAGGCGCTCACCGGGTCCACGCTGGTCTCGAGGATAGAGGCGGCGACAGTGAGGCCTCCCTGTCTGCGGACCGAGCGCGCCGCGGCAGGGCTTAGTCCGCAGCCGGAGGCTTGCGCGTGATGTAGACGATCAGTGCCTCGGTCGCGACCTCGACGAACTTTTCGTTGTAGCCCAGGTCCTTGAGCTCCCACTGGAAGGTATTGCCCAGCGAGGCCTTCTTGAGCGTGCCCAGCTTGTGGTCACGGTTGAATTTCTCGGCCTTTTCACCGACTTCCTCGATGATGGTGGTCAGACGCTTGGGGCTGACCATGCGCTGCGGGTCATTGGCAAGCGCCGGCGGAAAGCGCTTGGCGATTTCCTGCGCCAAGGACTTGGCAAACTCCTCGAGTTCCTTGCCGCCAAACAAGTTCAGGGCCATATGCGGATTCATGCGGGGTTACGGTCCTTGTATGATACCTTTGATCGAATGGCGCGGCCGCGGGCCGGCGCCCCTCCTTCCTCCTACCCCATGTTCCTTGGACTGTTTGGTCGTCGCCCTTCCGCGCCTGCCGCACCGGGGCCCCAGACGCTGCGCACGACTCTCCTGGCGCAGTTGCGCGAGCACCTCGACCGCGGGCACCTGGCCGCCGCTGAGGTGTGTCTGGAGGAGTTGCGCGAGCACTTTCCCGAAGATTCCGAAGTGCGCCAACAAGAAGGCGGACTGCAGTACCAGCGCGGCGAATTCACATTGGCCGAAAACACCTTTCGCGGCATTCTGGAACAGCATCCGGGCGATGCGGTCGCGCTTGCCAATCTGGGGCAGAGCCTGCAGGTGCGCGGCGCCTTTGCCGAAGCGCTGCCTCTGTTTGAATCGGCGCTGCGCATCGCGCCGGGGCTGGCGTTTGCAAAGTCGAATCTCGCGGTTGCATGCTACGCACTCGGTCAGACCCGGCGCGCGGTGACCTTGTGCCGCGAATTGGTCGCCGCCAGCCCTGACGATCCCTCGGCGCACTTCGCGCTGGCCGAGTCGCTGTTGCGTCTTGACCAGTATGGCGAAGGCTGGGCCGAGTATGAATGGCGCATGAAGGAGCCCGGCTACCAGCACTACTTCCGCCGCTACGCGCAAGCGACATGGGATGGTTCAGAGCAACCGGGCAAGGTCGTGCTGATATGGCCCGAGCAAGGCTTTGGCGATACGCTGCAGTTCATCCGCCTCGCTCTCGACGCAGCCGCGCGGCACGCATCGATGCGTTTCATTGTCGATGCTCCGCGCGCGCTTGTACGGCTCATGCGCAATGGCCTGCCGAGCGCCCACTTGCCCAACCTCGAGGTCGCGCCGCAAGGCGCACTGCCCGAGTTCGACCTGCATGTGTCGGTCATGAGCCTGCCCTGGCGCCTCGGTGCGCGACTCGATGCCAATCCGGTGACGGGGCCCTACCTGCGAGCCGACACCGCGCTGGTGAAAGACTGGCGCGGGCGACTCGACGCGGCCCTGCCGGCAGGCTCCATTCGCGTAGGCCTGGCCTGGGCCGGCAACCGGCGCGAAGAATTCGACGTCGGCGGCCGGGCCGTCGATTTTCGCCGCAGCCTGCCGGTCGAATTGGCCGCACACCTGACCGACGTTCCCGGCTGCTCCTTCGTGAGTCTGCAAGTCGGCCCGCGCGCCGGCGAACTCGCTGATACGAACGCGCACGTTGCCGATTTCAGCGCCCATATATCCGATTTCGCCGACACCGCGGCGCTGATGAAATGCCTGGACCTGGTGGTGAGTGTCGACACGGCGGTCGTGCACCTGGCCGGCGCCCTGGGCCACCCCACCTGGATGTTGTCGCGCTACGACTGCTGCTGGCGCTGGGGAGAGCGAGCCACCACTGCGGCCTGGTATCCGACGCTGAGGCCGTTCTATCAGGATGCCCCGGGCGATTGGCGCGGCGTCATCGAACGAGTCGGCGCGGCACTTGTCGAACAGGTCCGCGACCACGCGCGCCGCGTGCGAGCCCCCACATGAGCCTGTACCTGCAACCGACCGGCCTTGATGACGCACTCGCTCATCTGGCGACCGCGCGGGCGACCGTTCTCGCGGGCGGTACCGACGTTTACCCGGGCTGCGTCGGAAAACCCGTACCTGAGTCCATTCTCGACATCTCGCGCATCGGGGCACTGCGCGGCATCCGCGCCGAAATCGGCACCGACGGCGCAATGACACACACACGCATTGGCGCAGCCACCACCTGGAGCGAGATCATCGCCCATCCGCTGCCGGCCGCTTTCGCGGGTCTCAAGGCCGCCGCGCGCGATGTCGGCGGCAGGCAGATCCAGAACGCCGGCACCATCGCCGGCAATCTGTGCAACGCGTCCCCGGCTGCGGACGGTGTCCCGCCGTTACTGGCGTTGGGTGCCACGCTGGAACTGGCATCGTCGCGCGGGGTGCGCCAGGTGGGCTTGAGCGACTTCATTCGCGGTAACCGGCGTACCGTGCTCGAGCCCGACGAGCTGCTGACCGCGATATTGGTGCCGGCCTGGCCTGCTTCGGCTCGCAGCGCATTCTTGAAACTGGGTCATCGCCGCTACCTGGTAATTTCGGTCGCCATGGTCGCCGTGACCATGGATGTCGATGCCGAAGGACTGGTCAGGCGCTGCGCGGTGGCCGTCGGCGCCTGCTCCGCGGTGGCACAACGGCTGCATCACCTCGAGGCGCGCCTGGTCGGTACCCCCGCTTCCCTGGCTGCTCGGCACGTCGAGCCGCGCGACTTGGAAGTCTTGTCGCCCATCGACGACGTCCGTGGCAGTGCCGCCTATCGCCTTCTTGCCGTGCAGGAAATGGTGCGCCGTGCCCTGATCGAGGTCAAAAGCCAATGAATCAGCCTGTCGAACCGGGTCTGGCGGCCACCGCTTCGACCACCGAGCTGACCGTCAATGGCAACCCGGTCTTGCTTACCTGTGCACCTGGCACGCGACTATCCGCGGCGCTGCGCGAAGACCTGGGCCTGACGGGAACCAAGGTCGGCTGCGACGCCGGCGACTGCGGCGCCTGTACGGTTCTCCTGGACGGTCGGCAGGTGTGCGCTTGCCTCACCGCAGTGGGTCAGGCTGCAGGGCGTGCAGTCCTGACCGTCGAGGGTTTGGCGCAGGAGCAGCGCCTGGCACCCTTGCAGCGCGCGTTCCTCAAGCACGGTGCGGCCCAGTGCGGCATTTGCACTCCGGGCATGCTGATGGCCGCAAGCGACCTTCTAGCCCGCAAGCGCGACCCTGACGAAGCCGAAGTACTCGATGCGCTGGGTGGCGTGCTGTGCCGCTGCACCGGTTATCGCAAGATCGTCGAGGCAGTAATCGCGGTTGCGCGCGGCGACCTCGAAGAAGAGTTGCCTGCCGCCGGCCAGGCAGTGGGGTTTCGGCTGGCGCGACTCGACGGGCCGGCCAAACTTACCGGCACGGAGCGATTCGGCGCCGATATCCTTCCCCCCGGTGCCCTGACACTGCGCATCGTGCGCTCGCCGCACGCGCGCGCACGCTTCCAGCTGACCGATCTGGCCGCCTTTCGCCAGCTCTGGCCCGGAGTCGTCGAGATCATCAGCGCCGCCGACGTGCCGGAAAATTCCTTTGCGGTGTTTGCCGCTCCCAAGGACCAGCCAGTCCTGGCGCCGGGGCACGTGCGCTTCCGCGGTGAGGCGGTGTTGGGAATCATCGGTCCCGAAGAAGCGCTGGGCGCCATTCCCGAGTCCGCGATGCCGATCGCATGGGAACCACAGGCCGCACTGACAACACCAGAAGCCGCGCTCGCCGCCACCGGCGACTGGCTACACGACTTCGCTCCCGAAAACATCTTGTGCCGCGGCCGCGTTGTCCGCGGCGCGGCAGCCGAAGCTCTGAACGCGTGCCAGCACGTCGCCGCAGGCGAGTTCCGCACCAGCCACGTCGAGCACGCCTACATCGAACCGGAGGCGGGTTACGCGGAAATCGTTCGCGAGAACTCGCGCGACCGCGTGCGCGTATTCGCCTGCACACAGACCCCCTACATGGACCGCGACGAAGTCGCGCGAGTACTCAAGCTGCCCGCCGAAGACGTGCACGTCATACCGTCGGCGATCGGCGGCGGTTTCGGCGGCAAACTCGATGTTTCCATACAGCCCCTGCTTGCGGTCGCTGCCTGGAAGGTGCGCCGCCCGGTGCGCATCGTCTACACCCGACCGGAATCGATGCTCTCGACCACCAAGCGCCACCCGGCACGCATTCGCGCCCGTTTGGGCTGTGATGGCGAGGGACTCCTGCGCGCAATCGACTTCGCCGGCGACTTCGACACCGGCGCCTATGCCTCCTGGGGTTCGACCGTCGCCAACCGCGTTCCGATACATGCCAGCGGTCCCTACCGCGTGCCGGCAGTGCGCGCACTGACGCGCGCCATCTTCACCCATGGCCCCGTGGCCGGGGCGTTTCGCGGTTTTGGCGTGCCGCAGGCCTGCATCGCCACTGAAGCCCTGGTGGACGATCTGGCGCTGGCCACGGGCATCGACCCACTCGAATTCCGGCTGAAAAACGCACTGGTTGCCGGCGACACCACTCCGACCGGCCAGGCTCTCGCATCCAGCGTCGGCATGGCGCGCTGCCTGGAAGCGCTCAAACCCGGCTGGCAGGCTGCGCTCGCGCGTGCGGCAGCGGCCAACCGTACGTCGCCCGCGCATTTGCGCTACGGCGCCGGCATCGCCTGCATGTGGTACGGCATCGGCAACACCGTGATCGCCAATCCGTCGACAATGACCATCGGGATTAGGCAGAACGGTCGCTTCATGCTCTACAACGGCGCGCAGGAGATCGGCCAGGGAACCTACACGATCATGCCGCAGATCGCGGCCGACGCGCTCGGAGTCCCGGTCACCCTCATCGACCAGGTGCACGGCGACACTGACCTGACCGAAGATGCGGGCAAGTCCTCGGCATCGCGCCAGACCTTCGTCTCCGGCAACGCCGCGCGCTTCGCCGCCTTGGACCTGCGCCGCCAGCTCTGCGAGCGCATGGGCTTGCCCGCAACCGCAGGCCTCGTAGTCTCCGGCACCACGCTGATCGGCCGCGACGCTGCGCGGGAACGCCGCCTCGACCTCGCATCCCTGGCGATCGATGCGCGCGGCGACGTCGCCTCAGGGCGCGGCAGCTTCAATCCGCCGACCGTGCCGCTTGACAGCGACGGCCAGGGCGTGCCCTATGCCACCTACGCCTTCGCTGCCCAATTCGCGGAAGTGGTCGTGGACACCGCGCTTGGCACCGTGAAGGTCACGCATATCGAAGCCGCGCATGACGTCGGCCGCGCGATCAACCCGACCCAGGTCGAGGGCCAGATCCATGGCGGGGTCGCGCAGGGGTTGGGCATGGCCCTCATGGAGGAATACCACTCCGGGCGCACCGACAACCTGCACGATTACCTGATCCCGACCATAGGCGACATCCCGCCGATCACCACCCACATCATCGAGGATCCCGAGCCGCTGGCACCCTACGGCGCCAAGGGCGTCGGCGAGCCGGCGCTGATCGCGACCGCGCCGGCGATCTTCAGCGCGATACGCCATGCCACGGGCGTGCGCGTGGAGTTCGCACCGTGCACGCCGGACCGGCTGCGGGCCATGCTTGAAAAACATCGGTCGACCCGATGACCAGTACCCACGCCGACCCCACCACCGGCATCGAGCCCGCCGTCGCTGAAAAGGGCGGCGGAAAGATCATCTGCAACGCCTGCCCGGTGTTGTGCAACATCAGCGAGGGACGCAGCGGCGCCTGTGACCGCTACGCCAACTTCAAGGGTGTCCTGACGCGTTTGGACCCTCTGGTGCTCACCTCGCACACCGTCACCGAAGCCGGCGAGCTGGTCGCCTTCGACGGCAAGCCCTGGGACGGCAACCCGCTGGACAACCCGCCGCTTACGGCCGAGGCGCCGGTATTCGTGACCGGCATCGGCTCGACCACCACCTACCCGGACTACAAGCCTGCACCTTTCATCGTCGCTTCCACCCACAGGGGCGTGGACACCGTCACCGTGGTGACCGAAGGCGTCTTCAGTTATTGCAGCTTCAAGGTGAAGATCGACACCGACCGCTACCTGGGGCCCGAACAGGCCAGCGTGCGCTGCGACGGCGAGGTGGTGGGCCACGTGACCACCGCCGAGTACGGATCGCAGATGCTCTCCCTGGGCGGCGTGCATCATCTGACCGGCGGTTCCAAGCGCGAGGGCCGCGTCACCTGCGACATGATGATGGCGCTCGGCAACAAGGAGAGCGTGGAACTAAACATCGAGGGCGGCTCGACAGTGGTGGTGGCCGCAGGCCGAGCCCCGGTCATCAACGGCGTGGAAGAGAGGCGCATGCGGGTGGGCTGCGGGTCGGCCACCATCGGCATCTTCGCACCGCAGTGGAAGGACCATGTCGATGAAGTCATCGTCGTCGACGATCACATCACCGGAGTTCTCACCGAACACCAGGCGGGCAAGTACATCGACATGCCACCCTCGGGAATCCGCATCCGCGGCAAGCGCTCGACCCCCGGGCGCTACTTCCAGGTCGCCAACCCTGGCCTGGGCTGGGGCGGCACCGACATCACCGACCCGCTGGCCATCATCGAGCGCGTCGACCCCAAGGTCGCACGACCCGGCATGCGCGTGCTTTTCGTCTCGACCACCGGCGAGGATCACGCCTATTTCGTGCTCGACGAGGCGCTCGCCTTCCGACAAGCGCCGATGACCGCACCGCTGGAAAAGGTGGTTGCGCGTATCGGCGAGAACTGCGAGCCGGCGCTGTGCACCGTGCTCTTCCTGGGCGGCGCCGGTGGTTCGCTGCGTGCGGGCGTCACCGACAATCCGATCGCGCTCACGCGCTCGATCAAGGCCCTGCTCACCAACGTCACCGCAGGCGGCGCGCCGGCCTACGTCTGGCCCGGCGGCGGCATCATGATGATGGTCGACGTCGCACGCATGCCCGACCGCGCCTTCGGCACCGTGCCCACGCCCGCCATCGTGGCGCCGATCGAGTTCACCATGACACTGGCCGATTACCAGGCCATGGGCGGCTACATGCATCGCGTGCGGCGCATTGAGGAAGTGGTGGCCGCAGAGAAATTCCGGCTGGTCGACCAGGGAGCCCGCAACCCCTGGCCCATCGGCAGTGCTCCGGTGGTCGGATGAATCACTGGCAGCCCACCCGTCAGTCGCTCGTGCCGGGACGCGAGCACTGGCGGTCCGGGCCGATCGACCTGAGCATCACGGCCGAGGGCGAGCGCGAGGTGGTCGCCGGCGCGTTCGTGGCCGCTTGGGAGCGCTTCGGTGCCGTTCTGCCGGAACTGGTGGCCGAATTGCCCCAACTGCGCACCAGCATTGCCGAGGCGCCCGAATTGTGCGGCCCCGTGGCACGGCGCATGGCGGCTGCAGTCGTGCCTTTCGCAGCCGAATTCATAACCCCCATGGCGGCAGTCGCAGGCGCGGTGGCCGAAGAGATCGCAGCCTTTTTCGCGCTTCCCGGAGTGACGCGCGCCTGGGTCAACAACGGCGGCGATATCGCCGTCTTCCTGGGCAGGGGAACCGCTCTCGATATCGGTCTGATCCCTGACGCCTACGCACCCGCGCTTGCGGGAGAGGCCCGTATCGAAGCGCGAAGCCCGGTGCGCGGCGTCGCCACCAGCGGCTGGCGCGGCCGCAGCTTCAGCTTCGGCATAGCCGACGCCGTGACCGTGCTCGCTGCAACAGCGAGTCAGGCCGATGCGGCGGCGACCATGATCGCCAACGCGGTTGACGCCGAGCATCCCGCGATCACGCGGGCGCCGGCGGACTCGCTCAAGGACGACACCGACCTCGGCCAGCGGCTGGTTGTGACTGGTGTCGGGCCCCTGCCCAGTGCAAAGGTTCACGAGGCCCTTGCGCGCGGCGCGGCGCGGGCGCAGGTCTACCGACAACGCGGCCTGATCGTCAGTGCGGCGCTCGCGCTGCAGGGCGAATGGGTTACCATCGGCGAGGTGGCCTTGATGCGCGGGACGGAGGTTCTGCCGCGCGCGGCCTGAGACGGTTTTGTTGGAAAAGGAAGGCGCATGGCAGCGCGAAAGCAGGCGGCAGGCAATGGCGATGCGACGATCCAGGTCAACGTGCGCAAGATCGTCATGCAGGTCGAGGAAATCTTGCACGAAGGCGGCCCGCGGGCCAGGACGCCCTACCGGCGCGGCGCGATCGCTGCGGTCATCACCAACCCCTTCGCGGGACGCTATGTGGAGAATATCGCGATCATGATGGATGCGTTGAAGCCTCTCGGCTACGACTTGGCAGCCCGTCTCATCAAGGCCCTCGGCGGGCCGAAGAAGATCGAGTCCTACGGCAAGGGCGGCATCGTCGGTGTCGGCGGCGAGTCCGAGCACGGCGCGCTGTGGCATGTGCCGGGAGGCTACGGCATGCGCGAGCTGCTCGACAACTCCAAGGCCATTGTGCCCTCGACGTTCAAGGTCGCGTCCGCCGGTTCGACCATCGACATCCCGTTGCACCACCGCACTGCAGCCTATGTACGCAGCCACTTCGACAGCGTCGAGATGCGCGTTCCGGACGCGCCGCGTCCCGACGAGATCGTCTTCGTCCTCGGCATGGGCACAGGCCCGCGCGTACACGAGCGAATGGGCGGACTGACGGTCTCCGAAATCAGCAAGTTCGACGGCCAGCGCTGACGCGGCGCCACGACCATGGCCTTCTTGCGCAACTGCTGGTACGTTGCCGCCTGGAGTGATGAGGTCGGTGACGGCCTTTTCGCGCGCACCATCCTGGGCGAGCCGCTGGTACTGTTTCGCGATCATGCCGGCCGCCCGGCAGCGTTGCTGGATCGCTGCCCGCACCGGCTGCTGCCACTGTCAAAGGGTCGCCTGCGCGGCGATGCCATCGAGTGCGGTTACCACGGCCTGACCTTCGATGCCAAAGGCATTTGTGTGCGCGCGCCGGGGCAGGATCGCATTCCGCCGAAGGCCTGCGTGCGCGCCTACCCGGTCGCCGAGCACCTGGGCATGATCTGGGTCTGGCCCGGCGACCCCGCGCGCGCCGATACAGGGCTCCTGTTCGACAAGCTGCCGCAATGGCCGCTCTCGCAACGCGCCGAACCCGCCTGGGGCCTCAACCGCGGTCCCTATACCTATGTGCGCGCCAACTACCAGCTCCTCACCGAGAATCTGGTCGACCCTGCCCATGTGAGCTTCGTGCATCCCTCAACCCTGGGCACTGCGGCGATGGTCGACATCCCGATCGAGACCACCCAGGTCGGCGATGCGCTCCTGGTCACGCGCTGGACGCTTGACTCGCCGGCGGCACCCATCCTGCAACGCTTCGGCAAGTGGCCGGGCAATGTCGATCGCTGGCAGTACTACTGGCTTTTCCCGCCGTCGATCGCAGTGGTCGACTTCGGCTCGCACACCCCGGGCATGGCGCACAGCGACGCGGCGCGCGACGCGGGGCTACGCATCCACTCCTGCCATTTCCTCACGCCCGAATCCGAGACCTCGACACACTATTTCTGGTTTCAGCTGCGCAATTTCGCGCAGACCGACCCGCAGGTGTCGCGCGAGATCACCGATCAGTTCGTCATCGCCTTCGCCGAAGACAAGGCCGTGCTCGAGGCAATCCAGGAAGCCGAGGCAGCGCCGTTTGTCGAACAACGCGTCAAGCTGGCGCTCGATTCCGGCAGCGTGCGTCTGCGCCGTACGGTCGCGCACATGATCGCGGAGGAGGAAGCCGCGCGGTCACTGCCGACCGCGCCCGCCCAGACCACCGATTTTCCCGTTGCGCACTGATTTTCATTTTTCGCCAAGGAGCCTGTCCATGAAGCCGTTTCTTGCCTTAGCCCTCGCCGCCACGCTCGTCGCAGCGCCGGCGCAAGCCCAGCAAAAGCCGATCCGCATCGGCGAGATCAACAGCTACAAGGCGCAACCTGCCTTCCTCGAGCCCTACAAGAAGGGCATGGACTTGGCGCTCGAAGAGGTCAATGCTTCAGGCGGAGTCAACGGGCGCAAGATCGAACTGGTGATTCGCGACGACGGCGGCAACCCCGGTGACGCGGTGCGCGTGGCCGAGGAGCTGGTCTCCCGCGAAAAAGTGGATCTGCTGGCGGGCGGCTTCCTGTCCCATATCGGCTTGGCGCTCACCGACTTCGCCAAGCAGAAGAAGGTCTTCTTCATGGCCACTGAGCCGCTAACCGATCGCATCGTCTGGCAGTCGGGCAACAAGTACACCTTCAGGTTGCGCGCCTCGACCTACATGCAGGCGGCCATGCTGGTCCCCGAGGCCGCCAAGATGAAGCGCAAGCGCTGGGCGGTGGTCTATCCCAACTATGAATACGGCCAGTCGGCGATCGCCACCTTCAAGGAGCAGCTGAAAAAGGCACAGCCGGATGTCGAATTCGTCGCCGAGCAGGCCACCCCGCTGGGGCGCATCGACGCCGGCGCGGTCGTGCAGGCGCTCTCCGACGCCAAGCCTGATGCGATTTTCAATGTGCTCTTCGGCGCCGACCTGGCGCGCTTTGTGCGCGAAGGCAACACTCGCGGACTCTTCAAAGGCCGCGACGTGGTGAGCCTTTTGACCGGCGAGCCGGAGTACATCGACCCGCTCAAAGACGAGACTCCCGAAGGCTGGCTGGTCACCGGCTATCCCTGGTATGGCATCGACACGCCGGAGCACAAGTCCTTCTTCATCGCCTATCACCGCAAGTACAGCGACTATCCACGCCTCGGGTCGGTGGTCGGCTACGCCGCGGTCAAGGCCCTGGCCGCCGGGCTCAAGCGCGCCAACTCGACCGACACCGAGAAACTGATCACCGCATTCCGCGGCCTGAACTTCGAAACGCCGTTCGGCCGTGCGCAGTTCCGCGCCATCGACCATCAGTCGACCATGGGAGCCTACGTCGGCCGCACCACCTTGCGCGGCGGCAAGGGCGAGATGAAGGACTACAAGTACTACGATGGCGCGAAGTACTTCCCCAGCGATGCCGACGTGAAGAAACTGCGCCCGGCCGACTGAGCCTGCTGACTGCGGCGCGCGTCCCGGCGCGCGCCGAGCTGAACTTTCTGGTACTGCTGCATGACGCCTGAAGCCCTGGCCGTCCAGTTCCTGAACGGACTGGCCGGCGCGTCCACGCTCTTTCTGATCGCCTCCGGGCTGTCGCTGATCTTTGGCGTCACGCGGATCGTCAATTTTGCCCACGGCTCTTTCTACATGCTGGGCATTTACATCGCCTACTCTTTGGTGGCGCGCATTGGCGGTAGCGCAATCGGTTTCTGGGCCGCTCTCTTCGCGGCGGCGCTGGCGGTCGCGGCGATTGGTGCGGTCATCGAACTCCTGCTTCTCAAGCGCATCTACCAGGCGCCGGAACTCTTCCAGTTGCTCGCCACTTTTGCGGTAGTACTGATCGTGCGCGACGCGACGTTGTCGTTGTGGGGCCCGGAGGACCTGCTGGGTCCGCGCGCGCCGGGCCTCAAGGGATCGGTCGAGATCCTCGGGCGCCAGTTTCCGCAGTATGACCTGTTGCTGATCTTCATTGGCCCGGCAGTCCTTTGCCTCATGTGGCTGCTGCTCACGCGCACGCGCTTCGGGGTCCTGATTCGCGCCGCGACCCAGGATCGCGAAATGGTCGGTGCCCTGGGCGTGAACCAGGCCTGGCTCTTTACCGGAGTATTCGCGCTTGGCGCCTTTCTCGCGGCGCTCGGCGGCGCGCTGCAGTTGCCACGCGAACCCGCCAACCTGGGGCTCGACCTGGTCGCCATCGGCGAAGCGTTCGTTGTAGTGGTGGTCGGCGGCCTGGGCAGCATCCCCGGTGCGTTCCTGGCCGCACTCCTGATCGCCGAGATCAAGGCGCTGTGCATCGCCATCGGCACGGTATCGATCGGCGGGGTCAGCTTCGCGTTTTCCAAACTGACCCTGGTGGTCGAATTCCTGGTCATGGCCGCCGTCCTCATCTGGCGCCCGTGGGGCCTGATGGGCAAGCCTGCCGCGGCAACGCGCAACCCGGCCGAGATCGAGGTACCGCTGGCACCGCCGACGCGCCGGGCCGCTCGTGCCGGCTGGCTGCTGGTCGGCCTCCTCATGCTGCTGCCGCTGGCCGGGCAGGCCTATCCCTACACACTTGTGCTGATGATCGACATACTGGTTGCAGTGCTCTTCGTGACCAGTCTGCACTTCATCATGGGACCGGGAGGCATGCACTCCTTCGGGCATGCCGCTTATTTCGGCCTGGGGGCCTACGGTGCGGGCCTGGTGGTCAAGCACCTCGGCTGGCCCATGGAGGCCGCGCTCGCCGCAGCCCCGTTTGCAGCCGCCGCCGGTGCGCTGCTGTTCGGATGGTTTTGCGTGCGCCTGACCGGCGTTTACCTGGCCATGCTGACTCTGGCATTCGCGCAGATCGTCTGGTCGGTAGCCTTCCAGTGGGATGAATTCACCGGCGGCAGCAATGGCATCGTCGGCGTTTGGCCGGCTGCGTGGCTGAACGAAAAATGGGTTTATTACCTCATGACCCTGGCCTTCACCGTCGCGGGCGTGCTGGTTCTCTGGCGTGTCCTCCTGGCGCCCTTCGGCTATGCGATGCGCGCGGTACGCGACTCGCCGCTCAGGGCGGATGCGATCGGCATCGACGCGTTTCGTGTGCAGTGGCTCGGATTCACGCTGGCAGGCACCCTGTGCGGCCTGGCGGGAGGCCTGTTCGCCTTTTCCAAGGGCAGCATCGCCCCGGAAGTGATCGCTGTCGGGCGTTCGATCGACGGGCTGGTCATGGTGCTCCTGGGAGGCGTGCAGACCATCGTCGGCCCGGTGGTCGGCGCGACGCTCTTCACCTGGCTCTCGGACCTGATCGCGCGTGAGTTCCAGTACTGGCGCGCAGCGCTGGGATTTACCATCCTGGTGCTGGTGCTGGCCTTCCCGCAGGGCGTTGCCGGCGGCATAGAGCGCCTCATGGGCAGAGGGCAGCGATGAGCGCGCTGCTCGAGGTGGCAGGCTTAAGCAAGGCCTTCGGTGGCGTGCGCGCGGTGGCCGAAGTCGGCTTTGAGGTTGCCGCCGGCGAGCTCCTGGCCTTGATCGGCCCCAACGGCGCCGGCAAGTCGACCTGCTTCAACATGCTCAACGGTCAACTCGCGCCGGACGCCGGCAGCGTCCGCCTGGAGGGACGTTCGCTGATCGGCCTGAAGCCGCGCCAGGTCTGGCGCATGGGCGTCGGGCGCACCTTCCAGATCACCGCGACCTTCAGCTCGATGACGGTGCGCGAAAACGTGCAGGTTGCGCTGTTGTCGCATCACGGCGGATTGACGCGCCTGTTCACCCGCGCCCGCGAGGCCCACATCGAGGAGGCCGACCAACTGCTGGCGCGGGTAGGCATGCTGGAGCAGGCCGAGCGCCCCTGCTCGGTCCTGGCCTACGGGGACTTGAAGCGCCTCGAACTGGCCGTAGCACTCGCCAACCGGCCGCGCCTGTTGCTGATGGATGAACCGACGGCTGGCATGGCGCCCCGCGAGCGGGTCGAATTGATGGCCCTGGCAGCGCGCATCGTGCGCGAGGACCATATGGGCGTACTGTTCACCGAGCACGACATGGACGTGGTCTTCGCCCATGCGTCGCGCATCATCGTGCTGGATCGCGGTCGGCTTATCGCCCAGGGCAGTCCCGCACAGGTGCGCGCCAACGGCGACGTGCAGCGCATCTACCTGGGCAGCCGCCACTGATACGACGCCGAGTCATGCTCAAGGTCGAAGCCCTCAACACCTACTACGGCCAGGCGCACATCCTGTCCGACGTCGCACTCGAGGTCAACGCGGGCGAGGTGGTGGTGTTGCTGGGACGCAATGGCGCAGGCAAATCCACCACGCTCAAGTCCATCATCGGCCTGGTGCGTCCGGCCAGCGGCACAATCAGCTTCTCCGGAAAACGCATCGAACGCGCCGCGCCGCACCAGATCGCGCGCCTCGGGCTGGGTTACGTTCCCGAAGAGCGGCGCATCTTCACCGAACTCACGGTCATGGAAAACCTGGAAGTCGGCCGCCAGGCGCCGCGCCCTGGAGCGCCGACCTGGGACTTCGAGAAGATTGGCGCCCTCTTCCCTAACCTCAAGGAAATGCCCGACCGCCCCGGTGGGCGTATGTCGGGCGGCGAGCAGCAGATGCTCACCATCGCGCGCACCCTGATGGGCAACCCGACCTGCATCCTTTTGGACGAACCTTCCGAGGGTGTCGCGCCTGTGATCGTCGACCAGATGGCAGAAGCAGTGCTGGGTTTGAAGCGCGCCGGCGTCGCCATACTTCTTTCCGAGCAGAACCTGCACTTTGCCACTCAGGTGGCCGATCGCGCCTACATCATCGAAAAGGGACGCATGCGCTTTTCCGGCAGCATGAAGGAACTGGCGGCCGACGATCAGGTGCGCGCGCAGTACCTGGCCGTATAGAGAGAACCCAACCAGACGATGAAACTCGACGCCATTGAAACACCAGCTCTACTCTTGGACGCCGACCGCATGGCGGCCAATGTCGCCCGCATGCGCTCGCGCATGGCCGCGCTGGGCGTGACACTGCGGCCGCACCTGAAGACGTGCAAGTCGGCCGAGGTCGCGCGCC
This sequence comes from Burkholderiales bacterium, assembly GCA_046160545.1. Taxonomy (GTDB): domain Bacteria; phylum Pseudomonadota; class Gammaproteobacteria; order Burkholderiales; family JAEUOS01; genus JAEUOS01. Next base: position 10,613 of record JBJXGS010000160.1, on the reverse strand, counting down.
GCCTCTTCGATGGCGGTGTCGGTCCGGTGACGGTATCGACCCTGAAGGAAGCCGAGTATTTCTTCGCACACGGCTTCACCGACATCATCTACGCCGTCGGCATCACTCCCGGCAAGCTGGAGCACGCCGCACGCCTGCGCGAGCGCGGCGCTGACCTGAAACTCCTGCTCGACAACATGCAAGCGGCCGACGCCGTCGCCGCACAGGCGGCAAAGAGCGGCGCGCTGCCGACCTTGATCGAAATCGACAGCGACGGCCACCGCGCGGGCGTCGCGCCGGAGAGTGACCTGCTCATCGCCGTGGGCCGTTGCCTTGACGCAGCAGGTTGCTTGGCCGGCGTCCTCGCCCACGCCGGGGCTTCCTACGATTGCCGCTCGGTCGCGGCGATCCGCGCCATGGCCGAGCAGGAACGCGCGCGCACCGTGCGCGCCGCGGTGCGCCTGCGCGAGGCGGGCCTGTCCTGCGACATCGTCAGCGTCGGCTCCAGCCCGACCGCCACCTACGCCGAGAACCTCGCGGGCGTCACCGAAGTGCGCGCGGGCGTGTACGTGTTCTTCGACCTGGTCATGGCCGGCATCGAGGTGTGTCGCGTGGACGACATCGCGCTCTCGGTGCTGGCAACCGTGATCGGTCACCAGCGTGAACGCGGCTGGATCATCATCGATGCCGGCTGGATGGCGATGTCGCGTGACCGCGGTACCGCCAAGCAGGCCGTCGACCAGGCTTACGGCCTGGTGTGCGACGCGAGCGGGCAACCACTGGACGACCTGGTGATGATCGACGCCAATCAGGAACACGGCATCGTCGCGCACCGCTCGGGCGATCCACAGCGCACGCCGCTTCTGCCCGTGGGCACGCTCGTACGTATCCTGCCCAACCACGCCTGCGCAACCGGCGCGCAGCACGATCGCTATCACGTCGTGCGCAGCGCCCAGGATTGCGTCGAGGCGGTGTGGCCGCGCTTTTCCGGCTGGTAGCCGCGGGCCCTAGCCCACGACCCCCGGCAGCCACAAGGCCAGCTGCGGAAACGCCGCCAGCAGGGCCAGGAGCACGAACAGCGCGACCACGAACGGCAGCGTGCCGACGATCACGTCGTTGAGTGAGCCGCTTGGGCGCAGGTTCTGAACCACAAAGAGGTTCAATCCCACCGGCGGAGTGACCAACGCGGTCTCGATCAGGACGATGACGATGATGCCGAACCAGATCGGGTCGAAGCCCAGCTTGAACATGACCGGGGCGATGATGGGAATGGTCGTGATCATCATCGAGAGGGTCTCCATGAAGCAGCCGAGCACGACGTAGAACACGATCACGACCAGGAGGGTCAGCATGGGCGACAGGCCGAGCATCTCGATGAACGAGGTGAGCTTGGTCGTGAGCCCGATCGCCGAGATGATGAAGTTGAGAAAGTAGGCCGCCAGTACGATCAGCATGACCATTGCGGTCGAGCGCATCGTGCCTTCGATCGACTCCTTCAACATGGCGAACGAAAGGCGCCCCGCCTGCCATGCCAAAAGCAGCGCCGCCACCACGCCCAGCGAGGCAGCCTCGGTCGGTGTGGCCACGCCGGCATAGATGGAGCCGACCACGACCATGAAGATGCCCAGCGGCGGCAACAGGTGCTTGAGGCTTTTGAAACGCTCGTGCCAGGTGGCGTGCATGGTCTTGCCGCTCCACGACGGCCGCACCACACAGGCGACGATGACCACGAGCATGAACAGTCCGATCAGGACCAGTCCCGGCACGATGCCGGCCAGATACAGCTTGGGCACCGAGGTATTGGTCAGCACCGCGTAGATGATCATGTTGATCGACGGCGGAATCAGGATGCCCAGCGTGCCGCCAGCCGCCAGCGTGCCCAAGAACAGCCGCTCGTTGTATCCGAAGCGCCGCGCCTGAGGCAGGGCCACCGTGCCGACCGTTGCCGCGGTGGCCACGCTCGACCCCGAAGTCGCCGCGAACATGCCGCAGGCCGCGATGTTGGAATGCATGAGCCCGCCCGGCAGCCACGAGACCCAGTGCACCAGCGCGCCGTACATGCGCTCGGCGAAGCCCGAGCGCAGCAGGATCTCGCCCAGGAGGATGAAAAGCGGCACCGATACCAGCAGGAATTCGTTGCTGGCCGACCAGGCGACCTCGCCGAACGCGCGTGCCAGAGGCAACTGCGAATAGATGGCCTCCAGCACCAGTGCCAGCACACCCAGCGAGGCGGCGACCGGGATCGCCAGTGCCATCAACACCAGGAGGACGATCAGCGCGGTGGCGATCATCGCCTGGCACCCCGCCCGGCCGCGGAATCGCCCGGGCTCCCGGATTCGCGCGCATAAGCCGACTCCTCCGCAGCGTCCTCCGCGATGCTGCGCGCGGACAAGAGCGCGTGCACGGCCGGCCAGTCGCCGCGCAAGAGCGACGTCAATCCGCGTACCAAAAGCAGCGCCAGGGTCGTGAGGAACAGCAACAGGCCCATGAACCACAGCCCCTGCGGAATCCACAAGGGGACCTTGAGCGCACTGTTGGACTGCGCTTTCAAGTGCCAGGAGGTGGCAAGAACGTTCCACGCATACCAGGTGAGGTAAGTCACCAGCACCCCCAGGGCCAGGAGTGCCAATACGTCCAGCACCCCGCGCAGGCGCGCCGGCAGATGCTGATACAGCGCATCGACGCGCACGTTGGCACGCTTCAAGAGGGCAAACGCAAAGGCCCAGGCCGTGCCGATGGCAAAGGCGTAGCCCGACAGTTCGTCGGCACCCCCCAGGGTCACGGCAAAGAGCTTGCGCAGCGTGACATCCACCGAAACCAGGAGGGCGGCAGCGAAAATCAATCCGCCGCCGAACCAGACCCCGGCAAGCGAGCAGCGCTCTGCGCAGCGCAGCGCGGAATCCAGCATCTTGTCGACTGTGCGCTGCGCGGGATCAGCGCTTGACGGCCTGGATGCCGACCACCGGACCAATCGTCGTGTTGAACGAGGCCACGCACTCGGCCGAGCAACGCGTAGCCCAGGTCGGCACCATGGTCTCGGTGACGATTTTCTTGAGCAAGGCCCGGTCCGCGTCGCTGGGCTGCACCACGCGCATCTTGCCCTTGGTCCCCAGGCGGCAGGCGTCCGCGCCGCCGTTGCAAAGATAGCCCTGCTCGGTGTGCAGTGCCGCAGCATCCCAGATCGACTTTTCCAGTCCCTTGACCTCGGTCTCGATCAGCGTGCGCACGCGCGGGTCGAGCTTGTCGAGCGCTTTCTGGTTGGCCGCGTAGGCAATCTGTCCCCAGCTCACCGGCAATGCCAGAAGATGTGTGGTCACCTCGTTCCACTTGGCCAGATTGCCCGAGAGCGTGCCGGTGATTCCGCAGTCCACGGTCTTGTTCTGCAGGGCCGGCACGACCTCGCCGAAAGCCATGGTGACCGGGCTCGCGCCCAGCGCGGTCATGAGTTCGGATTGCGAACGTCCACCCACGCGCACCTTGCGCCCCTTCAAGTCGGCCAGCCCCTTGATCTCGGCATTGCAGTAGATCACCTGCGCCGGATAGGTCGAAATGCCAAGCAGCTTGACGCCGAATTTCTCGCGAAAGAGCTTTTCGTACATCGGCTTGGCGGCCTCGGTAATGCGCCGTGACGACTCGACGTCAGTCACCAGCCCGGCGATGTCGACGGCCTCGTTGGTGGGGTCGTCGGCAGCCAGGTAGGCCAGCACGGTCGCGCCGATCTCGAGCACGCCCTGGCTCATCAGGCGCAGCACTTCGGGACCTTTCAGGCCCATCTCGTTGAAGCCCTTGGCTTCGGCCGTGATCGCCCCGCGCGATTTCTCGGCCAGGGTCTTGGTCCAGAACGGCAGTTCGTAGTCGCGATAGGGCGGCAGGCTGGAAATCGAACCCACCACCTTCAACTGGGTCTTGGGCAGGTCCTGAGCGGCGGCGCCCAGGGACGAAAGGGCCAGTGCGGCCGCGACGATGCTTTTGACGAACATGGCTTATCCCCCGATATGGGCTGCAAAAGCCGATTCTAGGCGCTAGTGCACCGATAAGCCCGGCCTAGGCATCTGCGCCCCAGCGCGGATGCGCGCGGCAGTAGGCCCCGCCCTTGCACCAGTGCGGCACAAAAAGTTCGGCGCGGATCAGCCAGCGGCCATCGATGCGGCGCCACTGGGCTTCATAGGACCCGCCGATCTCGAGCGGTCCGTCGGGCTCGGTCCAGTCTCCGACCCAGGCGCCGCGTTCGGCGGCCACACCCCAAGCGGCGAACACGTCAATCTCGGCCGGGCTACGCACATAAATGGTGTCGGGCCGCCGTGCGAACTGCGCCGCCAGGCTCTCGCGATTGGCGTCGCGGCCGGTGGTGGAGGTGCCGGCGGAGGCCAGCACGTGCACATCGGCGGTCCAGAAGCTCGCTATCGCATCGAGATCGTGCGCCGCGATGGCGCGATTGGAGCGCTCGCGCGCGGCGCGAATCTGCGCAGCATCGTCCACGTGCCGGTCGGCGTCGCGCCTTAATCGCCCTTGATCTTGCCTTCGACCACCACGCGCTTCCAGATGTCCCAGTCACGCGCGATGATGCGGGCGAATTCCTCGGGCGTGGTCGGTGCGGTCGGGTAACCCAGGATGTTGAGCCAGCGCTCGGTCAGATCCGGAGCCCGCAGGATGCGATCGATCTCAACATGAAGGCGGGTCACGATCGGTCGCGGCAGGTTGGCCGGCCCGAAGATGCCGGTCCAGACACCGACGCTGAAGTCGACTCCCTCTTCCTGCAGCGTCGGCACGTTGGCCAGCATGGGCGAGCGTGTTGGCCCGGCCTGTGCGATCGAGCGCACCTTGCCGGCACGCGACTGCGCTATCGCGTTGAAAGAGTCCAGGAATGCGAGCTGCATATGCCCACCCACCACCTCGGTGGTAAGCGCCGTGGTGCTCTTGTAGGGCACGTGGAACATCTGGACGCCGGTCAGGATCTTCAGGTACTCGCCGGCCAGGTGTCCGCCCGAGCCGGGGCCCCAGGATCCATACGGCGGCGGTTTCGTCTGGGCACGCGCGTAAGCCAGAAATTCCTTGAGGTTGTTGACCGGCACTGATGGGTGCACCACCAGCACGTTGCCGCCACTGGAGACCTGGGTGATGGGAGTGAAATCGCGCTGCGCGTTGAACGGCAGCTTGTCGTTGATTTGCGGGTAGATCACGTTGGCCCCGGCGAAACCGACCACCAGGTTGTAGCCGTCCGGCGGCGACTTGGCCACGAAATCCAGCGCCACCGCGCCGGTGCCGCCGGGCTTGTTCTCGATGATGACCGGCTGCTTTACCGCGATGGCAAGCCGATCGCCGATGATGCGCGCGATCAAGTCGGTGATGCCCCCGGGCGCGGAGGGCGAGATGATGCGAATCGGCCGCACCGGGTATTCCTGGGCCAGAGCAGGACCGGCAGCAAGCGCCGCGCACATCAGGATCAAGGTCCGTTGCATCCGCTTAAGCAGTGGCATCACGAAATCCTCCGTCGGGGTCGAGAATCATTCCCGCCGCACCGGCTTGCAGCCGGTGTGCGGATTGTTGGGTCCATCATTCAGAATGCTGTCGGCCTCGCCAGCGGCCAGTTCGAGTGAGGTCGCGCCACTGACAAAGCGCCCCGCCGACCCCGACTTGGCCAGCCTCACCTGCCGCTCGGGCAGGGTCACCCAGGCGTCGCCGTCGGCCAGCATGCGCAGATAAAAGGACTTGTCGCCGGCACAGCGATACTGGGTGGCGTTTTCGGGCGCGGCTGCCTGCGCAGGTGCCTCCTCGCCGAACGGCCAGATGCGCGCGCCGCTGCAGCCTGTCAGGCTTGCCACGGCCAGACCAACGAGCAGGGCGCGGGAGACGCCCCCTTTCACGGCCACCTGCAGCCCCTCGAATCCTTGTGCGTCCAATCGGTCACCATCTCAATCCACAGGTCCGCGCGGATTCTCGCACGCGCGCAGCGAAACGCGCCGGCCACGACGGTGCGCAAGTGCCGTGTCCAGGACATCAGCGTGGTGATGCCGGGCGGCGAGCGCCAGGCTGCATGGAAAACGGGAGGCGGCAATTTCGCTCGGGCGAAGATCATGCACGTCGACGACTGGCGCTGATCAGCCCGAGTGTTGCGGTGAATGGGGCTAGACTTCCGCGCCACCCTTGCGATGCGACTTCTCGCTATCCTCAGGGCCGCTACTTCTACCTTCCCCCATGCAAGCATCAGCCCAGCCAGTTCTGCGCGACATCGTCTTGGTCGGCGGCGGCCACAGCCACGTCGGCGTGATCAAGAGTTTCGGCATGCGCCCGGTGCCCGGCGTGCGCCTGACGGTGATTTGCCGCGACACCCACACCCCCTACTCCGGCATGCTGCCCGGCTACATCGCCGGTCACTACGACTTCGACCAGGTGCATATCGACCTGCGCCGCCTGGCGCAGTTCGCCGGGGCACGCTTTTTTCGCGACCAGGTCACCGGCATCGACCGCGACGCGCACAAGGTACTGTGTGCCAATCGGCCACCGGTGCCCTATGACCTGCTGTCGATCAACATCGGCTCGACTCCGCAGCTTGCGCAGGTACCGGGCGCGAGCGAACACGCGGTCCCGGTCAAGCCGATCTTCGAGTTCAACACGCACTGGCTGGCCCTGCTTGCCCGCGTGCGTGCGCACGCGGGGAGGATGCGCATCGCCGTGGTGGGTGCAGGCGCCGGCGGCGTCGAACTGCTGCTGGCCATGCAGTTTCGCCTGGGCAACGAGTTGCGCTCGCTGGGGCGCGACCCCGGCACCCTGGAGTTTCACCTCTTTAACAGTGTCAGCAACATCCTGCCCACCCACAATGCCTGGGTGCGTGCGAGTTTCGAGCGCGTCCTGGCCGAACGCGGCGTCAAGGTGCATCGCGGCGCCGAAGTGCGCCGAGTCGGCCCGCAATCCCTGTCGACAGCCGACGGCGCGACCCTGGACATGGACGAAATCGTCTGGGTCACGCGCGCCGGCGGCGCCGCCTGGCTCAAGGGCACCGGACTCAAGCTCGACGCCGAGGGCTTCATCGAGGTGCGCGACACGCTGCAGACCCTGACCGACCCCGACATCTACGCTGCCGGCGACATCGCTGCATTCACTGATCGCCCTCTGGAGAAGGCCGGGGTGTTCGCGGTACGCATGGGGCCGCCGCTGACCGAAAATCTGCGCCGCGCTGTTGCGGGTGAAGCCCCACGGACGTATCGACCGCAACGCCGCTGGCTGGCGCTGATTTCCACCGGCGACCAGATAGCGGTGGCCTCGCGCGGGTGGCTGGGATTCAAGGGCGCGTGGGTGTGGCGCTGGAAGGACTGGATCGACCGGCGCTTCATGGACAAGTTTGGCGACCTGCCGGCCATGGACCCTGCGGCCAAGCCGCAGTCGGCAGCGGCCTCGCCGGTCAGGCTCGACGCGGACGAGGCGGCGCAGGCGATCTCGGCCATCGCCATGCGCTGCGGCGGCTGCGGCGCCAAGGTCGGCGCAACGGTGCTGTCGCGTGCGCTCGGGGCCCTGACACCGGTGGAGCGCGATGACGTGCTGATCGGCCTGAAGTCCCCCGATGACGCCGCGGTGGTGCGGGTACCGCCGGGCAAGGCGATGGTGCACTCGGTGGACTTCTTTCGCGCCTTCATCGACGACCCGTACGTCTTCGGCAAGATCGCCGCCAACCATGCCCTGGGCGACATTTTCGCCATGGGTGGCGACGCCCAAAGCGCGACCTCGGTCGTGACCGTTCCGCCTGGCCTGGAAGCCAAGGTCGAGGACACTCTCTTCCAGATGATGTCCGGTGCGGTCGAAGTGCTCAACGCCGCCGGTTGCGCGCTGGTCGGCGGGCACACCGGCGAGGGGCAGGAGCTGGCGCTAGGCTTCGCCATCAACGGCCTTATCGACGAGAACCTGGGCGCGGTCACGCGCAAGGGCGGCATGCGCCCGGGCGACGCGCTGATTCTCACCAAACCCATCGGCACGGGCACGCTGTTCGCGGCGCTGCCGCTCCTCAAGGTGCGCGGGCGCTGGATCGACGCGGCGCTGGAATCAATGTGCGTCTCCAACGCGCGTGGGGCCAAAGTACTTGCACAGTTCGGCGCTACTTCGTGCACCGACCTCACCGGCTTCGGATTGCTGGGGCACCTGGTCGAGATGACCCGGCCCTCCGGTGTGGATGCGGAACTGGTCCTGTCGGCCCTGCCGGTGCTCGAAGGCGCAGAGGAGACGGCCGCCGCCGGCATCCTCTCCTCGCTGCAACCCGCCAATGTGCGTCTGCGCCGCGCCCTGGCCAACCAGGCGGAGATGGTCGATCATCCGCGCTACCGGCTGATCTTCGACCCGCAAACCGCGGGCGGTCTCTTGGCAAGCGTGCCGGGCGAGCGGGTGGAAGCCTGCGTGGCCGCGCTGCGCGCGGCGGGCTACGGGCACACGCAGGTGATCGGGCGCATCCTGCCGGAAGGTGATGCGCTGGCCCCGATCCGGCTCGTGGCGTAGGCGCAGTCCGCAAGTCGCGACACCCGAGTAGGCGCAGGCGGTGACGCCTGCTAGAGTGCTTGCGTGAATCCCCCGTCAAACGCGGTCCCTGCCGCGCGCAACCCGCTCCTGACCGGTGCGGTGCTGCCCACGCTCCTCAAGCTGGCTGCGCCCAACGTGATGGCGATGACCACCGCGGTTCTGGTGGGAGTGGCCGAGACCTACTACATCGGCACGTTGGGAACCGCGCCGCTGGCGGCGATGGCGGTCGTCTTCCCGTTCAACATGCTCACGCAGATGATGTCCAACGGCGCCATGGGCGGCGGGGTCTCATCCTCGGTCAGCCGCGCCCTGGGCGCCGGCAGCATCGAACAGGCGGCCGATTCGGCCGCGCACGCGGCAGTCATCGGCATCGTCGCCGGCCTCATTTACTCAGTTTTGCTGCTGCTGTTCGGCCCGGCGTTGTACGCGCTCCTGGGTGCGCGCGGCGAAGTACTGGCACTCGCCACCGCCTACGCGACGGTCCTCTTCTCGGGTGCCTGGCTGATCTGGCTTTTCAGCACCCTGGCCTCGATCCTGCGCGGCACCGGGGACATGACCGTACCCTCGGCCACCATCCTTGCCACCTCAGTGCTGCAGATCGTCCTGGGTGGAGCACTGGGCCTGGGACTGGCCGGACTGCCGCGCCTGGGCATGCCGGGCGTGGCCATCGGACAGCTCGTCGCGCAAGGCTTCGGGGTCGCGTTCCTGCTCTGGTACCTGATGAGCGGCCGGGCCAAGGTGCGCCTGCGCCTGACCGGAGTCAACTACCGGCGCGAACGATTCGTCGACATCCTGCGCGTGGGTGCGGTAGCCTGCCTGTCGCCGGTGCAGTCGGTGCTGGCGGTAATGATCTTCACGGGCCTGATAGCGCGACTGGGCGTGGAAGCGCTGGCAGGCTACGGTATCGGCCAGCGCCTGGAATTCCTGCTCATTCCGATCGCCTTCGGCATGGGCGTGGCAGCCGTGCCCATGGTCGGCATGGCAGTCGGTGCCGGCGACATCGCCCGCGCGCGCCGCGTGGCATGGACGGCGGGCGCTGTCTCGGCCGTCAACCTCGGGGTTGTGGGCGCGATCGTTGCGCTGTCACCAACCATCTGGTCACGTTTCTTCAGTGACGACCCGGGTGTGCTGCGCGAGGCTGCGAGTTATCTTGTCTGGGCAGGCCCTGCGTTCGGCTTTTTTGGCTTCGGCCTCACCCTGTACTTCGCCTCCCAGGGGGCCGGCCGTGTCCTGGGGCCGGTCCTGGCCGGGACCCTGCGACTGATCGTCGTAGCAGTGGTCGGCACCTGGCTCGCGAGCCGCGGCGCGCCGGCAGCTCACTATTTCGCACTAGTGGGCGCGGCCATGTTCCTGTTCGGTCTTGCGACCATGGCGGCGGTGCACTTCACGCCCTGGGGTCCACGGATCACGCCCGACGTACGGCCGCGCGCGGCCTGAATCCGCTTCGCAGAAGAAGCCCATGCAATCCGACCTTTCCCTCCTGATTTGGATCGCAGTGGTCCTGGTCGGTCCGCCCGTTCTCCTGGTGTGGCTGGTACGGCGCCGACACCAACGGGAGCGCCTGGCCCGCCTGCCACCCTCTTCCCCGCATGACCCGAAGCAGGAAGCGCCGGCCGCCGAATCCGTGGCCAACGACCTGCAGACCAACGCACCGTCGTCCGGCGGTTACCGCTTTCCCTACGGGTTGCCGCTCATCCTCTATCCCATGCTGGCGATCGGTTTCGGCTCGGTGGCCTCGCGTGCGGCGATCATGGGCATCACACTCGTCTCCGCGATTCTGGCCATCGCGTTCGCGCGCCAGGCGTTCAGTCGCGCGAGTTTCGATGCGGTGGTGCACCACGATCCGACCATGAGTCTCTTGACCTGGCGCATCAATTGGCTGCTGTTCTTCGCCCTGCCGCCTGGCGCACTGGCGATCGCGGGCGTGCTGCGGCTGGCGATGGCCTGAGGCTTCACACGGGCGCGGTACCGCGCCTCGGAGACCCGACTAATTCAGGCAGGCGCTGCGCATGGCTTCCAGATTGGCGGCCGGAGTACGCGCGACCTGGACCGAGCAGCCCGGCCCGACAAGAAGGTTGCGTCCATTCATCTGCGTGATCGCATCGCGCACCCGATCGTAGACCGCCGCGGCC
>JBJXGS010000159.1:0-2890 GCA_046160545.1 Burkholderiales bacterium | reverse complement strand
GAAAGATGCCGGCGAATTCCACCGCGATATAGCCGCCGCCGACCATCAGCACGCGCCTAGGCATTTCCTTGAGCTCGAAGGCCTCGTTGGAGCTGATGCCCAATTCCGCGCCCGGGATGTCGGGCTTGACCGGCCAGCCGCCGGTAGCCACCAGGATGTGCCGGGCCGTGTGGCGTTTGCCGTCGACTTCCACCGTGTGCGGGTCGACGACACGCGCCCGCCCGCGTATGAGCGTGACCCCGGCCTTGGTGAGGAGGTTCTCGTAGATGCCCTCCAGGCGCGCGATTTCGCGGTTCTTGGCCTCAATCAGCCTGGGCCAGGAGAACTCTGCCTCAGGCACGCTCCAGCCGTAGCCGGCCGCGTCCTCGAAGTCCTCGTGAAAGTGCGCGGCATAGACCAGGAGCTTCTTGGGCACGCAGCCGCGGATGACACAGGTACCACCCGGGCGGTAGGACTCGGCCACCGCCACCTTGGCGCCGAACGAGGCCGCGATGCGGCTGGAGCGCACGCCGCCGGAACCGGCGCCGATGACAAAGTAATCGAAGTCCTGGGGAGTGGTCATGATGTTCTGGCGCTGCGTCGGTCTGGCTTGCCGACACTATATCGCCCCTGGCAGCCGGACCCGGCCACCGAAGTCTTACGGGTTGAAACCGGCCCCCATGGCCCACACCAGGGCCGAAAAGCTCAGGAACGCCAGGGCGGTCGAGACCAGGATGGACCCGGAGATCGATTCGGACTCGCTGCCGGCGCGCTCGGCGAAGAGGAACACCGACCCCGCCACCGGCAGCGCCGCCATCAGCACCAGCACCTGCACCTCGGTGCGCGACAGGCCGAACACAAACGCCGCCACCAGCATGGCGATGTAGGGATGCAGCAGCAACTTGCCGCCGGTGATCAGCATGACCTCCGCGCGCAGCACCGGCACGCCCGGGCGGTACAGCGAAACGCCGATGGCGAAGAGCGCCACCGGCACCGCGCAGCTGCCGAGCAGCCGCACGAATTGATCCGGCGCGGCCGGCAGCTTCAATCCGGCCGCCGAACCGGCCGCGCCAGCCACGACCGCCCAGATCATCGGATTCCTGACCACCCGCATGACCGCACCGGTCAGGATCTCGCGTGCGTTGGCCCCGCCGGCGCCGCCCAGTGCGAGCGCGGCGGAGAGAAGAACGAAGACATCGGCCATGCCGGCGGCGACGATGACCGGCAACGCCTCGTTGCCCAGGAAGGGCGGGATCAGCGCGAATCCCATGTAGCCCCAGTTGGACCACGACGCCGCCAGGGCCGGATAGGCGGCTTGCGGGGCGCGGTCCATGTGCGCGAAGCGAAAGGTCATGACGAAGATGATGAGCGTGACGAGGCCAGCGGTCATGTAGGCGACGAACACACGGCCATTGATGATCTGGGCGAACGGCGTCTCCAGGGTGAAGCGGAACATCATGCAGGGCAGCGCGAAATACAGCACAAAGGTGTTGAGTGCCGCGATCGCGTTCTCCGGCAGGAGACGCAAGCGCGAGGCCAGGCTGCCACAGGCGATGAGGGCGAAGAATGGCGCGGCGACAACGAGGCTTTCGAGCATCAGGCCGCCTTGCGCCGCCCGGGGCGAAACTGCCGGGTATCGAAGTAGTAGTCCTCGTCCTGGTTGACCTCGTTCCAGCCCGGGATGCCGTTGATCGGCACCGGCTGCAGCCGCCCGGCGGCGGCAATGCGCGCCGGGTCGGCCAGGAACGCGGCAGTCTGCGCGTCCATCCAGGCCAGTCGCTCAGCCGGCGGCGCAGCAAGCAGCGCAGCGTCGGCCGCAAAGAAAAGCGCGCGCCCGGTGGCACCGAAATCCATCGCCAGGGTGCGCTCGTATAACGCATGGCCGATGATCGCGAAGTCCATGTGGCGGCGCACGCGGTCACGCCGCTCCCAGAAAAGTTCGTGCCAGCGAAACGCGCGCGCCAGGCCAACCAGCTCCTCATCAGCGGCCGCGACGATGAGCCCGCCTTCGTCCAGGAGCGTCAGGAGGTTGCGCACGACGCTGCGCCGGTTGGGCGTCTCGTCCAGACCTTCACCCACATGCAGCGCATTGATCGCCGCCTTGGTGCGCGGAAAGCTGAGCCAGGCGCAGGCGTGAAAGGCATCGTGCCAGCAGGCCTCACGCGTCTCGACCTCTCCCTGCTCAAGCACCCGCTCTTCGAACGCCAGCGCCGAAGGCGGCGGCAATGAGGGCGGCACAAAGCGAATCAGCAGGCCCCGCGCGTTGACCACACCCCGCGTCCGCGCCGCCGCCGACCAGTCAGCATGGTCGGGCCAGCGCTCGCACGGCAGGTCGGCCAGCAGAGGCTGCAAGGGAGCAAGCGGCGCGATCGGCGCGCGTGCGCGCCACGCCGGCCAGTCAGGCTGCATCGACGGCAATCGCAATCACGCGCCGGAAACGAGTTTCCAGGCGAGCGTCTCGCCGGCGCGCAAGGGCACGATGCCCGAGGCATCGACATAGTCCAGGCGCTCCGGAACCTGCCAGGCAGTGCGCTCGAGCTTCACCGTACCGCCATTGCGCGGCAGCCCGTAAAAATCCGGCCCGTGAAACGACGCGAAAGCCTCGAAGCGGTCCAGCGCCCCCGCCGCCTCGAACACCTCGGCATACAGCTCCAGCGCATGCGGCGCGGTATAGCAGCCGGCACAGCCGCAGGAAATCTCCTTGGTGTTGGTCGCATGCGGCGCGGAGTCGGTGCCGAGGAAGAACTTGGGGCTCCCCGAAGTCGCCGCCTTGACCAGCGCCAGCCGATGCTCCTCGCGCTTCAGGATCGGCAGGCAGTAGAAGTGCGGCCGGATGCCGCCCTTGAAGAGCTCGTTGCGGTTGTAGAGCAGGTGCTGCGGCGTGATCGTCGCCCCGACATTGCCGGGCGCG
>JBJXGS010000158.1:0-49989 GCA_046160545.1 Burkholderiales bacterium | reverse complement strand
GGTAGTCATCGCGTGGCTTTCCATGGTGCATGACGAGCGGCCGGCCGCAGGGCGTTCGCCGCCAAAGCTTCGCCGCACCAACACTAGGCGCGGGGCAGCGCATGCGTCGGTCACCTGGCGCACAGACGCGCCGCCCGGGGCTGCAGCGGACCGGCAGCCCACGCGCGGGGCAGGGGGGCGTCAGGCGGGTCGGTTCGGGCCGGCCTCAGCCTCCCCCTTGGCACGGGCGGAGGCGCCCGCGCCCTCGTCGAGCGCGGCCAGCACCTCCTCGGGCTGCATCGATGCGCGCAAGGCGCTCGCTTCGGGATCCGCGCGGTTGTGCACGTTGGGCAGGTCGCGACGCAGTTCCTCGATGAGATCGATGAGCTTGGCCGCCTTCTGTTCGGTCAGGAGGGTCAGCTTCAGGTCCAGGTGCGCGCGCTGCTCGGCCAGACCGTCCTGCCGGTTCTGCTTGATCAACACCACCGTCGTCGCGAGCAGCGCGCACAGTGCGACCACGCCCTGCAGCGCGTGGTACGGCGCCGGGTCGAACGCGGGCAGGCCCAGAAGGGGCATGAGCGCGTCGGCGCCGATCCACAGCAGGACCACGACCAGGATGACGAGGAGAAAGACCGGCCGCCCGATATAGTGGCCGACGACGTCGAGCAGGCGCTGCGAGCCCCGGCGCCGCTCCGTCTCCTGGGCATAGAAGTCGACGATGGCCTCGAGATTGCGCGTGATCTGGTCGCGCTCGGGACCGGCCCGGGCGATGTCGGCGGCTGGGACTTGCATCGAATCATCATAGGCTGAAGAAGGTGCCCTCGCGCACCCGGCAGACAAAAAAACAAAGGGTTCCTTATGTTCGCAAGCGCACATACAGCGCAGCGGACCACCGGAACAATCGCGGTCCAGCTCGATGCGCCGGCAATTGCCCGGATCGCAGCTCCTGTGGCATGGCGCCCTTGCGCATGCTTCACGACTCACACGGAAAGCGGCCATGCCCGTCCCGAACGGAAACCCACAAGCGACAACCGGCACGCGGCATACCGGTGACGCGCCCCGGGACCCCATGCTCGATGCGCTCGCCCTGCGCAAGGCGATCCTCGAAAGCGCCCATGTCGCGATCATCGCGACCGACGCGCAGGGCATCGTGCGGCTGTTCAACGCCGGCGCGGAAGCCATGCTGGGATACGCGGCGATGGATGTGGTCGGCCGCATCTCCCCCGGCGACATCCACGATCCCGGGGAAGTGGCCGCGCGCACCGAGTCGCTGAGCCTCGAGTTCGGCACTTCCATCCGCCCGGGTTTCGAGGCCATGGCATTCAAGGCGTCGCGCGGCATCGAGGACAGCTACGAGCTGACCTATATCCGCAAGGACGGCACCCGCTTTCCCGCGGTGGTGTCGATCTCGGCTCTGCGCAACGAAGCCGACGCCATCATCGGCTACCTGCTGATCGGCCGCGACAACACCGCGCGCAAGCGATTCGAGGCCGAGCTCGGCGCGGCACTTGCGCTGGCCGACCGGGCCAGCCGCGCCAAGACCGACTTCATCGCCGGCATGAGCCACGAGTTGCGCACGCCGCTCAACGCCATCCTGGGCTTCGCGCAACTGCTGGACACCGGCGTGCCGGCGCCGACGCTCACGCAAAAGCGCGACCTGGGGCAGATCCTCAAGGCCGGCTGGTATCTCCTCGAACTCATCAACGAGATCCTCGATCTGGCGCTCATCGAGTCGGGCAAGTTGAGCCTGTCCCAGGAACCGGTCGCGCTGGCCGACCTCCTGCCCGAGTGTCTGGCCATGGTCGAGTCGCAGGCCGTCGAGCGCGGCATCGCGATCGGACTGCCGCGCTTCGACGCGCCCGTGTACGTGCAGGCCGACCGCACGCGCTTCAAGCAGGTGCTGATCAATCTCTTGTCCAACGCGATCAAATACAACCGCGACAACGGTCGCGTCGACCTGACCTGCGAGGCCCGGCCGGAGGGGCGCCTGCGCATCGGTGTGCGCGACACCGGCAGCGGGCTCACGCCCGAACAGCTCGGGCAGCTCTTTCAGCCCTTCAACCGCCTCGGCCGCGAAAGCGGCGCGCAGGAAGGCGCTGGCATCGGCCTGGTCGTGACCAAGCGCCTGGTCGGCCTGATGGGCGGGAGCATCGGCGCGGCAAGCGAACCCGGCGTCGGCAGCGAATTCTGGATCGACATGAAGGCGGCGGCGGCGCCCCGCCATGCCGTCCCCGAGCCCCGACCGGCGTCGCCCTCGACCGCGGCGGTCGCAGGCGCGACCCGCCAGACCCTGCTGTATGTGGAAGACAACCCCGCCAACCTGACGCTGGTCGAACAGCTGGTGGCGCGCCGCGCCGACCTGGCCCTCATCTCCGCCATCGACGGCGAGGGCGGCGTGGCGCTGGCGCGCGCGGTGCGCCCCGCGGTGATCCTCATGGACATCAACCTGCCGGGCATCAATGGCATCACCGCCTTGCGCATCCTGCGTGCCGACTCCCGCACTTCCCACATCCCGGTGATCGCCCTCTCAGCCAACGCGGCGCCGCGCGCGATCGCGCAGGCCATCGAGCAGGGCTTCTTCGACTACCTGACCAAGCCGATCCGCGTCGATCTCTTCATGCAGTGCCTCGACGCAGCGCTCGCCTTCGCGCGCTCGCCGGCCTGCCGGCCGTCCACCGGAGCGGCCGTATGAAGCCGCTCGACGCCGAGATCCTCGCTGCCCGACTGCTCATCGTCGACGATCAGGAAGTCAATGTGGCTCTCCTGACCCGGCTTCTCGCCGAGGCCGGCTACACCCACGTCGATTCGACCCTCACGTCCAGCGCGGTGTGCGCCCTGCACCGCGCCAACCACTACGACCTGATCCTCCTGGACCTGCAGATGCCGGAAATGGACGGCTTCCAGGTCATGGAAGCGCTCAAGACCAGCGAGGCTGACGACTACCTGCCGGTGCTGGTCATCACCGCCCAGCCGGGACACAAGTTGCGCGCCCTCAAGGCAGGGGCACGCGACTTCGTCAGCAAGCCCTTCGATCTGGTCGAGGTCGGCGCGCGTATCCGCAACATGCTCGAAGTGCGCCTCCTGTACAAGGCGCTCGCCACGCTCAACGCCTCGCTGGAACACAGGATCGAGGAGCGCACCGCGGAGTTGCGCGAAAGCGAGGCGCGCTTTCGCAGCCTGACCCGCCTGGCCGCCGACTGGTACTGGGAACAGGACGAGTCGGGGCGACTGGGCAAGGTTTCGGGCCCGGTGCTCGAGATGCTCGGCATCCGCGTCGATCCCCTGGTCGGAACGGCCGCCCCCACCGACACCGAAGGCTGGGACGAGGGCGAGCGGCGCGTGCTGCTCGCGCGCATCGAGGCGCGCGAGCCCTTTCTCGACCTGCACCTCAACCGCGTCGACGCGAACGGCCTGCGGCGGCGCTTTCGCGTCAGCGGCGAGCCGATTCTCAGCGCCACCAGCCGCTTCATCGGTTATCGCGGCATCGGCACCGAGATCGACGCCGACGACTGAGTGCGACCCGCCAAGCCATGCCCATAGACGACAACCAGCAACGCAACCATCTGCTGGCAGCCCTGCCGGCCGCGGAGTTCGCACGGCTCGCCCCGCAATTGGAGCTGGCACCCTTGCGGCTGGGCGACACCCTCTACGGCCCGGGTGAACGCCTGCAGCACGCCTACTTTCCCACCAGCGCGATCGTCTCGCTGCACTACGTCACCGAGTCGGGCGCGTCCGCGGAGACTGCCGGCGTGGGCAACGAAGGGGTGGTCGGCATCTCGCTCTTCATGGGCGGCGAGTCGACGCCGAGCTCGGCCATCGTGCAGACCGCGGGTTTCGCCTACCGGCTGCCGGCGGTGCTGCTCAAACAGGAGTTCGGCCGCGCCGGTCCGACCCAGAGCCTGCTGCTGCGCTACACGCAGGCGCTGATCACGCAGATGTGTCAGACCGCGGCCTGCAACCGGCACCATTCGGTCGAACAGCAATTGTGCCGCTGGCTGCTCCTGACCCTGGACCGCCTGCCGGACCGGGAACTGCGCATGACCCAGGAACTAATCGCCGGCATGCTGGGGGTGCGCCGCGAGGGCATCACCGAGGCCGCCGGCAGGCTGCGGGACGCCGGCGTCATCCGCTATCGCCGCGGGCACATCGCGGTGCTCGACCGTCGTGCCCTGGAGACGCGTTCGTGCGAGTGCTATGCCGTGGTCAGGAACGAACACGAGCGTCTGCTCTCCGATGTCCGGCAAAGGTAGACGTCGATGGCCGCGGCCGTTGCCGGCGTCCGCGGCTGACCGGAAATCAGGTTTTGCCGAACTTGGCCTTGGCCGCGCTCAGGCACTCGTCTTTCGACGCACCGGACAGGGAGTCGCACTTCTCGCGCGCCACGGCGTAGTCTGCATCGCGCTTGTCGTCGGCCGCATCCTTGCGCGCGTCCATCGCTTCACGGCCGGCCTTGGCGTTCGCGCTGCTCGCGTTGCGCGCCGCACCCTGCTTCGCGTCGGTCGTCTTCATCAGCACCTTGGCATCGCCCTTGGCGGTCGTCAGGACAGCCTTCGCTTCCTTGACGCAGACATCCTTGGCATTGCCCGCCATGTCGTCGCACTTCTCGCGGGCCAGACCGTAGGTCGCTTCGGCAGCGGCGACGGTGAGATGGTAGGTGCTCTTGGCGGAGGGCTTGTATTTCTGCTTGAGTTCGGCGGCGGTGATCTTTTCCATGCCGCTAGCCTTGGACTTGCAGATGTCGCGGGCGTTGCCTGAGGAATTGGCGCAGGCCTCCTTGGCAGCCTTGTAGTCGGCGCTGATGACCCGGCGCGCGTCGTTGTACTGGTCCTTGGTCATCGTCTGCGCGGAAGCCGCGCCGGTCAACGCAAGGGCGATCGCGACCGAGATCGCGCTGAGTTGGAAGCTTTTCATTTGGAACTCTCTTTTCTCTGGTTCGTTCGGGACCGGGCAGGACAGGAGGTCCTGCTGCCTGGCCCCTTGTCAGGTCCGACTCAGGCGGTCGGGCTCATTTTCTTCATGCGCTTTTGCCAGGCGGTGAGCTGGATTTCCGCCTGTTCCTTGGTCACGCCGTAGCCTTCCTGGATCTTGCCCGCCAGAACATCGCGCTTGCCGGCGATGACATCGAGCTCATCGTCGGTGAGCTTGCCCCAGCGCGACTTGACGCTGCCCTTGAATTGCTTCCAGTTGCCTTCGATCTGATCCCAGTTCATGTTCTCGGTCCTTCGGGTTGTCGCACACCCGGCTACGGCCGCATCGTGCGACGCGACCACCGGAACGACCAGCGTACCGGAAGGGCCTGCGCACTTCTGTCTGTCAGCGCACGCAGCGCGCCGGCGACGCGCGGCTTCAGAGCAGGCGCCCGATGGCGCGCGCCATCCATTCGCGCAGGCGCAAGTGCAGCGGGCGGCGCTCCCAGGCCTCCGCGTCGATCGCCAGCGAGGCGGCCAGGTCGACGGCGAACATGGCCTGCATGCGCGCGCCGAATTCGCGGCTGATCACCACCGCGTTGACTTCGTCGTTGTCCATGGCGCTGCGCCAGTCCAGGTTGGTCGAGCCGACCGTCGACCACACGCCGTCGATGACCGCGGTCTTGGCGTGCAGCAGGGTGCCGCCGCGCTCGTGGATGCGCACGCCGGCCGCCAGCAGTTCTGCGTAATAGGAGCGCCCGGCGTGGAAGGTCGTCGCCGAGTCGGAATGGCCGGGCAGGATCAGGCGCACGTCCACCCCGCGCCGCGCGGCCGCGGCGAGCGCGGCGAGGAGTTGCGGGTCGGGAACGAAGTAGGCATTGGTCAGATAGACCTGCTGCTCGGCGTTGCCGATGGCCGAAATCAGGGTCAGGTACATCATGCTGAACGGATCGTCCGGGCTGCTGCCGACCGCGCGCACGCTGTCCGGCCCGGCAGGAGCCACGACCGGAAAGTAGTCGCGCGCCTGAGGCTCGCCGCCACCCTGGGTGCGCCAGGTGCGCAGGAAGAGTTTTTGCAGCTCGCCCACCACCGGCCCGTCGATGCGCAGATGGGTGTCGCGCCATGGCGGCGCCGACGCCGGGCGCGCGGCGGCACGGGCGGCGGCGCGGCGGGCGCCCGATCCCGAGGAATAGACGCTGCTGATGTTGATCCCGCCCAGGAAGGCGGTGCGGCCGTCCACGACCAGGAGCTTGCGGTGGTCGCGGTGCGTCGGTGTCCAGCCGTTGCGCACCGACAGCGGATTGAGTGGATTGAACTCGAGGACCGCGATGCCGGCGGCCCTGAGATCGGCGAAGAACGCCGCCGGCGTCGCTATGGCACCGAAGCTGTCGTAGATGAAGTTCACCTGGACGCCGCGCGAGCGCGCCTCGCCGAGCAGCGCCGCGAAGTCGCGCCCGGTCTGGTCGTCGTCGATGATGTAGGTCTCGAAGTTGATGTGGTCGCGAGCGCCGCGGATGGCCGCGAACATGGCCGCGTAGGTGGCCGGACCGTCCAGAAGCAGGGTCACGCGGTTGCCGACGATGAGCGGGCTGCCGACAACGGCCTGCTCCAGCGCGATCTGCTTGTCGAGCAGGTCGACGGTGCCGGACTTGCGCCTGAGCTCGGCGATGATCGCCGCGCTGTGTCGCGCCGAGAGCGGCCGCATGGCGGTCTCGAAGCGCGCCGCCTGGCCGGCGTGGCGCTCGATCATCGCGTCGGTGTCGGGCAGGGCTCCGCAGGCGGCGGCGACAAGGCAGGCCGCCGCCGCCAGGCAAGCCGCCCGGCTGAGGCCCATTCCGTGCGATCAGCGCGCTGGCGCGGGCAGGATGACCACGGTGTCGCCGCCGGTCTTGCCGGTCTTGCCTTCGGCGCCGTCCGCACCCGGCGTGCCGGTGGAACCGGTGTTGCCGGTCGCACCGGTTGCGCCGGTCGAGCCGGCGGAACCCATGGAACCAGTGGAGCCGGTGGAGCCTGTCGAACCGGTGGAGCCTGTCGAACCGGTGGCGCCGGTCGCACCGGCGGGGCCGGGTACGGGCACGGTGATCACCGCGGGCGGCGCGACAACCGTCCGCTCGCAGGCGGCGAGCGACAGGGCGATCAGGGAGACGGCTATCAGGGTTGAAACTTGCATGGCGATTCCTCGGTAGGAGCCCTGCGCAACCACGCGATACGACGGTTGTCGGGTCGCGCTCGCAGGTGAGGCGCCAAGATGGGCGAGGCTGCTGCGCGCGTCGGTGCGCTGGGCCGCATAGGCAGGCGACGCTGGCTTGTGTCCGACAGCGCACGGATGACAAGCCGCATCGTCCCTATCGTGCCTGCCCCACGCCCTTTGGTGGTTCCCCGGCTCCGGAAGTGGGACCGGGCCCCCGTCCTGCGCCCGGGATCGGGGGGCCGTGTTTTTGTGCGGCACGTTCGCCCAAGCGGTGCGGCGCGCGCGGCAAAGCGCGCTCGGCCCCGGCGGCAGGCGCGCAGTCGCGATCGCGGCCGGGCCCCGGGTCCTGCAAGGGAATCAGCGCCAGCAGGGGATTGACGATCCCCAGCGCGATCGCCCCGGCAGCACGCAGCGCGAGGGCCTTGCGGTCGACATCGACTTCGGGTCGCGCGAAGGTCCCGCGCACCAGGATGGGCGCGCGCAGCGCCAGGGGCGAGCTGGTCTTGGTCTCCGGTCTGAACGTCAGGTCGAGCGTCTCGCCGGAGAGATCGATGCTGCCGCTGCCGACAATGGTCGTGATGTCGGTATCGACCATCAGGTTCTGCGCCGTCATCAGGCCGCCGACGACGGCGAAATCGGCCGCGCCGCAACGCACCCGCACGAGCCGGTCGCCGCCCAGGTGGATGGCCAGGATTTCCCACAGGTGCACGCCGGCCTTCTCCAGGGCCAGCTTGCTGATCTCGCCATTCGACAGCGACAGACCGACCCGCCCCGCGGCGCCGCCGAGCATGCGCGCAACCGACCCGCCCTGCCCTGCAAGGTCGATCGTGCCTCCGATCTCCGCGGCCCCCGGCTTTGCCGGCCCGGCCGCAGGCCACAGGACCGCAAGCGGAACCTTGGTAGCGCGCAGGCGCGCCCGCGCCCGGATCGACGCCTCCCGGCCATCGAGCTCGATGGTTCCGGCGAGCCTGCCGCCGGAGATGCCGAAGGCGATGGGATCGAGGCGCAGCACCGCGTTGTTCAGCGTCATGTGCAGCGCCAGGTCGTCCAGGGGCAGCGCTGCGGGGTGACGCAGGCGCGCAGCCGTGAGCCTGACGTCGGCGTCCGTGCCCGACCAGCGGCGGGTATCGAAGGGCAGTTCCGGCAGCACGCGCACCTGCCCCGGCGCGCGGGGCGCCGTGTGGTCGGCGCTTGCCCCCGCGGGGGGCGCACCCCGCGCCACGGCGCCGCCCCGGCCACCGATCATGCGGTCGAGGTCGGCGGTGTCGAGAAGAGCCGACCTCAGATTGGCCACGATGCGCGGCCGTGCCGCGCCGGTATCGACCTCGAAATCGCCGGCGAAGTCGCTCGCGCCCGCGCGCCCGGCGAAGTCGGTCAGGCGCCAGAGCTTGCCTGCATGCACCAGGCGCGCGCTGACGGTGTAGGCGCGCGTCGACGGAAAGGGCAGGCCGAGGATCGCGTAGAGCGCGTCCAGGTTCTCGCCGCGCAACGTGAACCTGAAGTCGGCCGCGGTCCACGCGATCAGGCCGGTGACGCTGCCGTCGAGGCTGAACTCGGTCGGGCCCACGCCCCCGGCGACGCGCAGGCGGTAGGGCAGGGCCTGGTCGCGCAGGCCCAGCACGGCACCGCCCTCGCCGCGCGCCTTGAGCGACAGGCCGCGAAACGTCCCGGCGACGCCGAAGCGCACGCCGCTCGCGCCGGCGACTTCGGTCGAGCTCAGCTCACCCATGAGGCTGATGCGGCCCGCGCGGTCCTCGTAGCCGATGCGGCCCCGATCCAGGGTCAGGCGCTGTATCTGGATGCGCGCCTGCTCGTCGCTCTGGTCGCGGTCGAGGAGCCAGTTGCGGCGACCGTCCGACGCGCGCTCAAGAATCAGGACCGGCTGCTCAAGGCGCAGGTCGGCGATGACCAGGCGCCGCCGCAGCAGCGCGCCCAGGCGCGGCGCGAAATCGATGCCCTCGGCGGTGAACATCTGCGCCTCGCGCGCCCAGGGCGGATTGGCGAAGGCGATCTTCTCCGCGCGCACGCGCGGCGCGTGCCAGCCCAGATCGAGCCTCAGGTCGCCGCCGATGACAAGCGCGCGGCCGGTTCCGGCCAAGACCGCGCGCTCGATCGGCCCGCGCAGCCAGTTGAAGCCGAGCACGGCCAGCGCGGCCGCAATAAAGGCCAGGAGAAGGGCGACGAGCGCCAGCGCGCGCACCAACCAGCCGCCGCGCCGGATTGCGCCCTGAACCGCGGGTTCGGCAGGCATGCGCCGCATCATGCGACGCCGCCCCGGCGCATTCCGTGCGCGAGCGTACATACGCAGGCGCCAGCGCCGCCATAAGCTCGCCTCGAGCGCGGCCCGTTCCGGTCGCCGCCTCGCTAACAGGAGAACACCATGGAAGTCACATCGCGCCCCAACCCGCAGGACGTCATGCCGCGTCCGGGCACGCAGGACGTCATGCCGCGTCCGGGCACGCAGCCGAACTCGAACGGCGGCGAGACCATCAAGAGCCGCTTCAGCACCAGCGCGCATGGCGCCGTCGATCGCGCCGCCGAGGGCGCCGCGCACAGCGTCAAGCCCGCCATCGAGACGGTGGTGCAGGTCGCCCACCAGGCCATCGACCAGGTCGCCGACCTGGCCGGGCCGACCGCCGACTGGTTGCGCCGACAGGGCCGCACCCTGGACGACGCGCAGAAAAGAATCAGCGCCGACGCCGGCCGGGTCGTGGCCACCCACCCGTGGAAGTGCATGGGTGCCGCGGTGATCGCCGGCCTGTTCTTGAGCCGGTTGATGCGCTGACCCGGCGAGCGCGCTGGCGCTTGGTGCATCGGCGCCGGATGCGCGTCGATCGGTGCGCTGCCGCACCGACCTCAAGCGGCGCATGCCCGATCATCGGCTTGCTGCATCCCGGCGGGCTTTCCGAGAAGTTCGACAGACCCGACCAGCCTGCAACCCGATCGACCCGAACCCTCATCCCTTTCAAGGAACACCAATCATGAAACGACTCCTGCTCAAATCCGCGCTGGCCGCGGCCGTGCTGGGCACCTTCGCCCTGCCTGCCACAGCCGGCCTCCTCTCGGTGCGCATCACCGACCCCAACGCCGGCATCGCCTTCCTGTGCACCGACAACGATGTCGCCTGCGACAACAACGCCGTCATCAACGAGATCTCGCTTAACGCGCTGGCGGTCAACACGGCCCTGTCCGTGGGCAGCGCGTTCAATTTCATCGGCCTGTCGGCGGCCAGCAACTTCGTCATCGGCGACCCGCTGGTGGCGAGCATCACCTCCTCCGGCGGCGTCTCCTCGACGGCGATCAACCCCGGAGCACAGCCGTTGATCATCGAGATCAGCCAGACCGACTGGATCAAGCCCACCGGCTTGCGCAACTTCTTCCAGGGCCCGACGACCACCTTCAGCAACGCTGGCCTCGGCGACTTCGCCGCGTTCTACGGACTCAACGACCCGGAAAACTTGATCTTCGCCGGCAATGCCGCCTTCGACGGACCGGTCGGCATGCTGCCCGCGGGCGCCGCCGACGACATCGTCACCCCGCTGGTCCAGTTCAACGCCTCCAGCGGCGACCCGCAGTGCGGCCCGGTGGCCGGCAACATCCAGACCTGCGCGGGCCAGTCGCAGATCATCAATGTGCTGGAGCCGAACCCGTTCTCCATGACCCAGCGCATCGTCTTCGCGACCGACCCGAGCGCCGTCGCCGGCGCACTGGTGCGCTTGCAGTTCACCGATACGGTGTCGAAGTTCACCAGCAACCAGGTGCCGGAACCGGCCAGCGGATTGCTGCTGGGCGCAGGACTCCTGGGGATGCTGGCGGCACGCCGCAAGGCCTGAAGCAAAAAGCGCCTGACAGCCATGGCGCGTAGCGCACAGTCGATCGCCCACCTCGCGCTTCTGAAGGCGAGGCTGACGATCTACCTGTATCGCCATCCGGTACCGGACTGCATCCGTGTCGTCAACGTGATCGAGAACGCCGACTCGCTCGGCGACATCCGGCTGCTGCTGGACTACATCCTCGATCCGCGCCACCGGCCGGCCGGCGTTGCGGTCGGGCGGACCCGCAATGGAGCAACCGCGGCGCGGTTGATTCCGGGCGCCGCGGTTGCTCCGCCGCAATGCTAGAACGAGTACTTGAGGCTCAGCGTGAGGGCATTGCCGCGCGAATGGTTGCCCCCACCTGCATCGGAGAGCTTGCCGAAGTCTTCGTATTCCAGGCGCACGCCAAGGTTCCTGTCGAACGCGTAACTGACGCCGATGCCCGCCAGGAGTTCGGCATTGCGATTGCTCGAGCCGGCGAAGCGCGCATGGCTCCAGGCCACCCCCAGCTTGCCCAGGATCGACCAATTCGCGCTCAAGGGCAGTGTGCCGGTACCGGCCAGGGTCCAGGTGTCGATGTTGGCCGAGCGATACCGGCCGAGATCCTGGTAGCCGAGCTCCACCCCCCAGTTGCGCGTGATCTGGTTGCCTAGATAAAGCTTGTACGAGGTCGCGTCGCTGTCGGTCCGCGCGGCACCGATGCCGGCGCCGATGTACCACTGCGCGGCGTTCGCCGACTGCGCGCCGGCCGGCGCGGCCAGAAGGAGCGGGCACAGCGCGGCGGCAAGCAATAGTTTCTTCATGATTCGTCCTGGTGGGTTGAGGCAATGCGCAAGATTGCGCGCCGGTCGATAGGCTGTATGTACGCTCTCGAACATTGCTCCCCGACTGTCGCATCAGCGCAACGTGCGCTGCCGCACGGCGAATTCGCGAAGCGTTCGCTAGGCTCTTGCTTGCCTGACCCCATCTGCCGACGGCGTCGCGCAACCCCTTCGCCTTCGTCCGCTGGAGATTCAACATGCTGCAAGCGAACCCCTACTCCGACTCGCCGGTCAAGGTCTCGTCGATCATCGGCACCAACGTGTTCGATCCGCTGGGCGACGACCTGGGCGAGATCAGCGACATCGTCATCGACTTCGCCAGCGGCAAGGTCATCTACGCGGTGGTCTCCTACGGCGGCTTCCTGTCGATGGGACGCAAGCTCTTCGCCGTGCCCTTCGAAGCCCTGCGCTACCACAACGAGCAGGCACGCTACGTCCTCGACGTCCTCAAGGACCAGTTCGCGACGGCGACCGGCTTCGACGACGACGACTGGCCGGTGCTCGGCGACGAGAAGTGGAACCGCGACATCTACGCGCACTACAACCGCCGGCCGCATTGGGAATAGCCAACCCGCACCGCGCCTCTGCCCGTCCGACTCACCCACAGGAGCACCATCGAATGAAAGTCTCAATGCAGCACCTCCCCCGCCTCACGCTCGCCGGCATCACGCTGGCCCTGGCCGCCTCGCTGGCGACGGCAGCCGATGCCGAACCCGTTTCCGAGGCACTCACCCGCTACCGTGCGGAAATGGCGATCTGCAACAGCGGTCAGTCCAGTCAGTCAGTCTTCTCCTGCCGGGAAGAAGCGCGCAACGCCCTGGCAGCCGCCCGGCGCGGCGGACTCACTGCGGCGCCCGGCGAGTACGGCAAGAACGCGGCAGAGCGCTGCGGCTTCCTGACCGGCAGCGACCGCGTGGCTTGCGAGGCGCGCATGCGCGGCGAGGGCACCGTCGAGGGCAGCGTCGCCGGCGGCGGCATCCTGCGCGAGATCGTCACCGAAACCATCGAACAGCCCAAGTAGCGCCGGGACCGCGTAATCCCGCCACCGGCTGCGCAACCTCAAGCATTCGAGCCACGAACACAACCCGCGAACGACGTCGCCAGCCGACGCGCCGCACACTGGAGAAAGCCATGAAAACCATCCATCTGCCCAACAAGGTCCAGGGCGAAGGCGACTACAAGGCCACGCGCCGCCACCGCGCGTCGACCGAAGCATTTGTCGCTTCGGGCAAAGTCGACGCCGCCGCCAAAGCTGCCGCGCCGCATGGCGCGGACGAAGAAGCGGCACTGCTCGCGGCCGAACAGGCCGGCGAAGCGCATTCGAAGGGCGAAGACCCGGCGTCCTCGCATGCGCCGGTGCGAAAACCTCCTGGCAGCGCGGGCCCGGCGCCGCGCAAGGCTGCCGCCGCAAAAGGCGCGATGCCCTCCCTGGCAGGAGCACGCAGGCCCTGAAACGCCGGGCGGCGCCCGGTCGGCGCGGCCGTGGACAACCGCCCGTGACGGCTAGTACACAGCGACTCGGTGATCCGACCATCACCGACACGCTCGAGGTCGCGCGGGCCGTCGGCGCCGATCCCGAACGCGGCTTGAGCGCCGCGGAAGCCGCCCGGCGTCTGGCTGCGGATGGCCGCAACGAACTGCGCAGCGCGCCGCCGCGCCCGCTCTGGCGCCGCGTGCTGGCGCACTTCCAGGACCCGCTCATCACTCTGCTGTTGGCCGCGATCGCCATCGCGCTTGCCGCATGGTGGCTCGAAGGTCGCAGCGGCTGGCCGGTCGACGCGATCGTGATCGCCGTGGTAGTCCTGCTCAATGCCGCCCTGGGCTTCACGCAGGAGGCCAAGGCGCGCGACGCAGTGGCAGCCCTGGCACGCATGACCGCAGCGACCTCGGCGGTCATGCGCGACGGCGCGGCGCGGCGCGTACCCAGCGCCGAGCTGGTGCGCGGCGACCTGCTGCTGCTCGGCGAGGGCGACGCGGTCGGCGCCGATGCGCGCCTTCTCGAGGCAAGCGCGTTGCGGGTGCAGGAAGCCTCGCTCACCGGCGAGAGCGAGGCCGTGTTGAAGGATGTCGCGACGCTGCGCGGACCGGTCGCGCAGGGTGACCGGCTCAACATGGTCTTCAAGGGCACCAGCATCGCGCAGGGCGCCGGGCGCGCAGTCGTCACGGCCACCGGCATGCACACCGAGATTGGCTCGATCGCCGCGCTGCTCGATGCCACCGAAGAGACGCCCACGCCGCTGCAAAAGGAAATCGGGCGCATCGGGCGTACCCTCGCCATCGCGGTCGTCGGCATCGCCCTGGTGGTGGTCGCTACCATCCTCATCATCTCCGACATCCGCAGCGCCGCCGATCTCATCCATGTCCTGCTGTTCGGCGTCGCCCTCGCGGTGGCGGCCGCACCCGAGGGCCTGCCGGCGATCCTGTCGGTGGTGCTCGCCCTGGGCGTGCAGCGCATGGCCAGGCATAACGCCATCGTCAAGAACCTCTCGTCGGTGGAAACGCTGGGCTCGGCCTCGGTCATCTGCTCGGACAAGACCGGGACGCTGACGCGCTCCGAGATGACCATCGAACGCGTCGCGACTGCCTCAGGCAGCACCCGCATCACCGGTGTGGGCTACGCCCCCGACGGCAGGGTCGAACACGCCGGAGCCGAACTCGCCCCCGGGCCGCTGCGTGACGAACTGAGCGTGGTTGTGAGCGGCGGCAGCCTCGCCGGCAACGCCGACCTGCGCCAAGCGACCGGCAGCGGCGAGTGGGAGATCCACGGCGACCCCACCGAAGCCGCCTTCCTCGTGGCCGAACGCAAACTGGGCTTAACCGAGCGGCGCGAGCGACGCTTCGAGCGCATCGGCGAAATTCCCTTCACGTCCGAACGCAAGATGATGTCGACGATCGAGCGCGATCGCGAGCGCGACGGCGCAGTTGTCGTGATCAGCAAGGGCGCTCCGGACGTCCTGCTGGAACGCTGTACGCGAGCGCGGATCGGGAAGGATGTGGTCGCGCTCGACGCTGCGCTTCGGGCACGCCTGCTCGCCGATGTCGACGCCTTGTCCGATGCCGCCCTGCGCGCCCTCGCTGTCGCATATCGACCGCTCGCGGCCGGCGAATCGCCGGCGGCTAAGCAAACGCTCGAGCGCGACCTCATCTTCGTGGGCACCGTGGGCATGCTCGACCCGCCGCGCCCGGAGGCTGCAGCAGCTATCGATGAAGCGCGCCGGGCCGGCATTCGCGTGATCATGATCACCGGCGATCACCCACGCACCGCCGCCCGGATTGCCGCCGATCTCGGCATCGCCCAGCCCGGTGCGAGTGCGCTGACCGGAACTGCGATCGACGCCCTTGACCAGGAAGCCTTTGCGGCAGCCGTTCGCACGACCGCCGTCTACGCGCGCGTCGCGCCCGCGCACAAGCTGCGCATCGTCGGCGCGCTCAAGGCCGACGGCAATGTCGTCGCGATGACCGGCGACGGCGTCAACGACGCGCCAGCCTTGAAGGCGGCCGACATCGGCGTGGCCATGGGTATCACCGGCACCGAGGTCGCCAAGGAGGCCGCCAGGATGATCTTGGCCGACGACAACTTCGCCACCATCGTCGCGGCGGTGCGCGAAGGACGGGCGATCCTCGCCAACATCCGCAAGGCCCTGCGCTATCTCCTGTCGACCAACATGGGAGAAGTGCTGGTGGTGTTCCTGGGCGTGGTGGGGGCGGGCGTCATCGGACTCACCGGCGCGCCGGGCGACGTGGTGCTGCCGCTGCTTGCCACCCAGATCCTGTGGATCAACCTGGTCACCGACTCGGGGCCGGCGCTCGCGCTGGGCGTCGACCCGGTCGCCGACGATGTCATGACGCGCAAGCCGCGTCCGATGAGCGAGCGGGTGATCGACGCGCGCATGTGGGCAGGCGTCCTGGAGATCGGCCTGGTGGTTGCCTTGGCGACCCTGCTCACCATCGACATGTTTCTGCCCGGCGGCCTGATCGAGGGCAGCGGCGACCTCGCGACCGCGCGCACCGCCGGCTTCACAACGCTCGTCTTCACCAGCCTGTTCAACTGCCTCAACGCCCGCTCGGAGACCGTCAGCGCGTTGCATCGGCCATTCGCCAATCGCTGGCTGTGGGGCGCGCTCGGACTGGCGCTGCTGCTGCAGATCGCGGTCGTTCACCTGGACATCCTCAACATCGCCTTCGGCACCGCGCCGCTGACGTTCCGGCAGTGGCTGCTCTGCGCGGGCATGGGCAGCGTCGTGCTGTGGTGGAGCGAGCTGCACAAGTTGGTCGCGCGGACTTGGCGGGCGCGCTGACGGGACTTGCGCTGCTCGCTGATCTCCTCAAGTCGGGCTTCTCCATTGACGGTGCGTATCCCTTGGTACAGCCGCGTTTGCGACCGCCGCCGCGTTGTGCCTGGGTCGCGTGTGGCCGTGCGCCGCCCGTGCGGCGGTGGCGGTCGCCGTGCTGTGGACTGGCCTTGTGGCACTGTCGCGCCTGGTGCTTGGCGTGCGTTGGCCCTCGGACGTGCTGGTCGCAGTCTGCCTGGGCGTCTTCATACCGACGGCCTTGAGCCTGCTGTTCGATCGCGGAACGCCCGCCGCTGCCTGAGTGTGTGTGCGCCACCGCACCGATCGGGGGGCACGACGCAGCGATGATGCGGCATGGACAATCCGTCACTCGCCATGGCTCCTGCAACCGAAAGGACGCCGAAAACGGGTGCCGCGGTCTACACCTGCCCGATGCACGCCGAGGTGCGCCAGGACCGGCCCGGTGCGTGCCCCCGCTGCGGCATGGCGCTGGAACCGCTCCTGCCGGCGATCGAGGAAGGCGAGAACCCGGAACTCATCGACTTCAGACGGCGCTTCTTCTGGACCCTGCCGCTGACGGCGACCGTCATGCTGCTGGCGATGGCCGGGCACCGCCTGCAATGGTTCGACATGGCCGTGCAGAGCTGGATCGAACTCGCGCTGACACTCCCGGTGGTGCTCTGGGCCGGCGGCCCGTTTTTCGTGCGCGGCGCGAAATCGATCGCAAGCGGCAGCCCCAACATGTGGACCCTGATCGGCCTGGGCACCGGCGCCGCCTTCGGCTACAGCGTGGTGGCCACCGTCATGCCGCAGGTGTTTCCGGACGCGTTCATTTCCATGGGCCGGGTGGCGGTGTACTACGAGGCGGCAGCGGCGATCATTTCGCTGACCCTCCTGGGCCAGATCCTCGAACTGAAGGCGCGCTCGCAGACATCGGCGGCGATCAAGTCCCTGCTCGGTCTTGCGCCGAAGACGGCCCGACGCATCAACCCGGGCGGGGCCGAGGAAGACATTCCGCTCACCCATGTGCATGTCGGCGACCTGCTGCGCGTGCGCCCCGGCGAGAAGGTGCCCGTGGACGGCACCGTCACCGAAGGGGCCAGCGCCGTCGACGAGTCGATGCTCACCGGCGAGCCGATGCCGGCGGCCAAGCGCGCCGGCGACAAGCTCTTCGGCGCCACCTTGAACACCAGCGGCGCGCTGGTGATGCGCGCCGACAAGGTCGGTGGCGAGACGGTGCTGGCCGGCATCGTGCAGATGGTCGTTACGGCGCAGCGCTCGCGTGCGCCGATGCAGCGTATGGCCGACCGGGTCGCCGGATTCTTCGTCGTCGGCGTAATCGCCGTCGCGCTGCTGACCTTCTTCGCCTGGGGTCTCATCGGTCCCGAGCGCGGCTGGGTCTACGGCCTCATCAACGCCGTGGCCGTTCTGATCATCGCCTGCCCCTGCGCGCTGGGACTCGCCACCCCGATATCGATCATGGTCGCCACCGGCCGCGCCGCCACCCAGGGGGTGCTGTTCCGCGATGCCGCGGCGATAGAAAACTTCCGCAAGGTCGATACCCTGATCGTCGACAAGACCGGCACCCTCACCGAGGGCCGGCCGCGCTTCGACCGCGTGGTCGCGGCCGAGGGTTTCGGCGAGGACGAAGTTTTGCGCCTGGCCGCGAGCCTGGACCAGGGCAGCGAGCATCCCCTGGCCGACGCCATCGTCAAGGCGGCCCGCGAGCGCGGGCTGGCGCTGGACAAGGCCGAAGACTTCGATTCCCGTTCCGGCATGGGTGTGCGCGGCCGGGTCGCCGGCATGACCCTGGCCTTGGGCAACACGGCGCTGATGGCCCAGCGCGGCATAGACATCGAGGCCTTGCTGGCCGCCGCCGAAGCCTTGCGCAGCGCCGGCGCCAGCGCGGTCTATCTTGCGATCGACGGTCAGGCTGCCGGGCTCTTGTCAGTCTCCGACCCGATCAAGACCGGCACCGTCGAGGCACTGGCTACGCTCAAGGCCGGCGGGCTGCGCGTGGTCATGGCCTCCGGAGACGGTCTGACAACAGCCAAGGCTGTGGCGGCCAGGCTCGGCATCGACGAGGTCCATGGCGAGGTCAGCCCGGCCGACAAGCTTGCCTTGGTCAAGCAGTTGCAGAGCGAAGGTCGCGTGGTGGCCATGGCCGGCGACGGCATCAACGACGCGCCGGCGCTGGCCCAGGCCGATGTCGGCGTGGCGATGGGGACCGGCACCGACGTGGCGATGAATAGCGCCCAAGTCACCCTCGTCAAGGGCGACCTGCGCGGCATCGCCACGGCCCGGCTGATCTCCGCGGAAACCGTCGCCAACATGAAGCAGAACCTGGCCTTCGCCTTCGTGTACAACGCGCTCGGGGTGCCGCTGGCGGCCGGCGTGCTGTACCCCTTTACCGGCTGGCTGCTCTCGCCGATGCTCGCCGCGCTGGCCATGAGCCTGAGCTCGGTCAGCGTGATCGGCAATGCCTTGCGGCTGCGCCGGGCGGCGCCGCTCCGCTGAGGCCGCCGCAGGCAGGATGGACGTCCTCGCGCATGCCCTGTGGGCCGGCGCCGGAATGGCGGCGCTGGGGCGACGACGGCAGATCGTGCCGCGCACCATTGCGGCGACCCTCGTGCTGGCGACCCTGCCCGACGTGCTGCATATGCTGCCCATCCTCGGCTGGTGGATCTTCGGCGAGGGTTCCGGTGCGGAGCTGTGGGCGATGGCCGTGGCGAGTCCGGGCAACGAACCCGCCTTGCCGCTTTGGGTTGAACGCTGGTCGCACCACCTGCACTGCGTTGCCCACAGTGCCGTCGTCGCTGCGGCCGTCACCGCCGTACTCTGGGTGCAACGGCGCTGGCTGTGGATTCCGCTCCTGGGCTGGTGGTCGCATATCGTCATCGACGTGTTCACGCACTCGGCGGCGTATTACCCGTCGCCGGTCCTGTATCCGCTGACCCGGCGCGGCTTCGACGGCCTGGCGTGGAACACCCCGTGGTTCCTGGCGGTGAACTACTTCGTGCTGGCGGCAGTCTGCCTGGCGCTATGGATCAGTCGCCCGCGCAACCGGGGACGCCCGGGGACGGGCCCCACGCAGACCTTCACGTAGCAGGTCGGCGCTGCCGCCTCAATGCGACGCAGAACTTCGCGTGACCCCGTGAATGTGCCAGACCGCGACGAACATCGCCGCGATCGTCGGGCCGAGGACGAAACCGTTGATGCCGAACACCGACATGCCGCCCAGGGTCGTGATCAGCACCACGTAGTCCGGCAGGCGCGTGTCCTTGCCCACCAGGAGCGGACGCAGCAGGTTGTCCACCATACCGATCACGAAAACGCCCCAGGCGGCCAGCGCGAAGCCCTGCCAGAGCGCACCGCTGGCCAGGAAATACAGGGCGACGGGAATCCACACCAGTGCCGAGCCGACCGCAGGCACCAGCGACAGGAAAGCCATCGCCACGGCCCACAGCATGCCGCCCTGGACGCCCAGGAACCAGAACGCCAGCCCGCCCAGGAGTCCCTGCAGCGCCGCGACCAGGAGGTTGCCCTTGACGGTGGCGCGCAGCACGACCGCGAACTTGGCGAGCAACTCCGCCTGATGCGCCGCCGCCAGCGGGATCGCACTGCGCATGGCCCGCGAGAGTGCCTCGCCGTCGCGGATCAGGAAAAACGTCAGGTACAGCGTGACGAAGAGCTGCAGGATGAACTTGAACGTATCCTGACCGATGCCCAGCGCCTGCGTCGCGATGAAGCGGCTCGCCTGCGCCAGCGCCTCGGTGAGTCGCTGTTGCAGGGTCTCGAAGTCGACCAGCCCGAAGCGGTCCAGCCAGGTCGTGACGCCCGCGGGCAGGGCCTCGAACACACCGCGGAAGTAGCGCGCGGGTTCCAACTCCCCCGACTGCAGGCGCGCGACGACCGCGCCGGCCTCGCGCGCCAGCGCCATGCCGATCAGCACCGCCGGCAGCACCACCAGCAGGAGCACGATCAGCACGGTCGACAGCGCAGCCAGCGTGCGCCGCTGGCGCAGACGCGGCAGCAGCGCTCGGTAGACGGGCGCGAAGAGCAACGCCAGGATCGTGCCCCACAGGATGCTGCCGTAGAAAGGCAGCAGGATGCACGCCATCGCGGCGGTCACCGCCGCCAGCAACAGCAGCAGTACGCGCCGCTCGTAGGGCGTGGGTCCGCTCTCAGCGGGCGCGGACATCGCGCGGTTCCGTCTCGGGCGTGGCGCGAACCGCTTCGTCGCGTTCGATGCGCCCGTCGACGAGTTCGATCACGCGGTCGCAGCGGCCGGCCAGGCGCGGGTCGTGGGTGACCAGCAGGAACGAGACCTTGAGCGCGGCATGCATGCGGCGCATCACATCGAAGACTTCGTTGGCCGACTTGGTATCGAGGTTGCCGGTGGGTTCGTCGGCCAGCACCAGGGGCGGCTCGAGCACCAGGGCGCGCGCGATCGCGACCCGTTGCTGCATGCCGCCGGAGAGTTCGCCGGGGCGCTTGTCGACCGCGTCCTCGAGTCCGACCGACTTCAGCACCTCGAGCGCGCGCTCGTGCGCTTCCGGACTGATGCGGCCCTCGCGCATCAGCGCCGGCAGGGTCACGTTCTCCAGCGCCGAGAAGGCCGGCAGCAGGTGGTGAAACTGGAACACGAAACCCAGGATCGCGCGCCGGCGCAGGGTCAGGCCGGCATCGCTCTCGTCGCGGGTCTCGCGGCCTTCGATGCGGTAGCTCCCGGAACTGGCGCGCTCGAGCAGGCCGACGATGTTGAGGAGCGTGCTCTTGCCCGAGCCGGACGGCCCGATCAGGGCCACGAACTCGCCGCGGGCGATCTTGAACGACAGGCCGTGCAGCACCTCGGCCTCGTTGGCCAGGCCGGCGTTGTAACTCTTGTGGATGTCGCTGAGTTCGATCAGCGCCGCGGCAGGCTCGCCCATCTCACATCCGGATCGCCTGCGCCGGGTCCAGCCGCGCGGCGTTGCGGGCCGGCGCGACCGCGGCCAGGACGCCGCACACGGTCGCCACGCCGGCCACCTCAAGTGCGAGGGGAAGCTCAAGGGTGATCTTGAACAGCGGCAGCCCGTCGTCGCCCATCGCCAGGCGCGAGAATGCCCAGATGAGGCCCACCGAAAGCAGGAGACCCAGCACCGAGCCGATCGCACCGACGATGCCGCCTTGCAGAAGAAAGACGCGCAGCACCTGTCCCTGCGTGGCGCCCATCGCCCGCAGAATGCCGATCTCGCGGCGCTTCTGCACGACCGACACCACCAGCACGCTGGCGATGCCCAGAACGACCACCACCATCACCACCCCGCGGATCACGCCGGTGCTGATCGACTGCGCGCGGAGGGCCGAGACCAGTTGCGCGTTGGCGTCCTGCCAGCTCTCGACCTTGTAGGGCAGGCGCTGCGCCAGTTCGGCGGCCACGGTCTGCGCCGACCAGAGGTCTTCGAGCGTCAGTTCCAGGCTGGTCGCGCCGCCGGGCAGGCCGATGAGATTCTGCGCCGTGCGCAAGGGCACGACGACGGAGCGTCGGTTGAGTTCGCGCAGGCCGAAGTCGACCACGGCCGTGATGCGCAGCGAATCGGTCGTCGCGCTCTCGCCGCTGCCGGTGGCAAGACCGATGCGGTCGCCGACGGCCACGCCCAGGTCGAGCGCGAGTTCCCGTCCGATCACCCCTTCGCCGGGGCCCAGGCGCGCCTGGCCGGCGATGACTTTGGAGCGCAGCCCGACGATCTGGTCATAACGGTCCAGATCGACCCCGATCAAGGCGATCGCCTTGCTGGCCTCGCCGCGCAGTGCCAGCCCGGCGCCGGTCAGGGTCGGCGAAACCACGAGCACCCCGGGCAGGGCTTCAAGCAGCGGCACGACGGCCTCCCAGTTGGCGATCGACCGCGGTTTCTGGACCCGCGGCTGGGTCGATGCCAGCACCACCGTGCCCGGCGAAGGCGCGCGCGCCGGAACGACCGCGGCGTCGCGTTCGGAGAGCGTCACCTGCGCCTGCGCGCCCAGGGTCTTCTCGATGGTGTTCTTCTGCAGGCCGGCGATGAGCGCCGAGATGTAGGCCACCACGGCCACACCGGCGGCGACGCCGACGATGATGAGCAGGGTCTGCATGCGCCCTTCCGCGAGAAAGCGCGTGGCGACGCGGCGCTCGAAGCCGAAAGCGGTGAACATGGCGTTCAGCGCCCCATGCCCTCGGTCATCGCCGCGCCGGCACCGGCGGGTCCGGGCTTGACCGCCGCGGCTGCCGCGACCGCCGCAGCGCCACGATCGACCTTCACGCGGCGACCCGGCTCGGGCGCCTTGCCGATCAGGACCGTGTCGCCGGCGGCAAAGCCTTCGAGCACCTCGGCGCCGTCGAGGGTGCGCAGGCCCAGACGCAAGGCGCGTCGCTCGACCCGGCCCCGGCGTTCGGTCCAGGCCGTGGCGCCGCCGGTGCCGTCGTCGCTGCGCAAGGCGCCGGCCGGCAGGACCAGGGCTTTTTCGCGGCGCGCGGTCTCCACTTCGACCGAGAGCGTCATGTCCTCGCGCAGAAAGGCGGGGGTTGCTTGCGGCAGCGAGAACTTGACCGCGACGGCGCCGCGCTGGGCATCGACGAGCGGCGCGATCGACTGCACGCGCGCGGCGAAGCGCTGCCCCGGGAAGGCATCTGCGACCACGGTCGCGCTCTGCCCCACCCGCAGTTGCTCGAGAAAACGCTCGTCGGCCTGCGCGGCGAGCTGTGGCGCACCGCTCAGCGCCAGGGACAGGAGGGCGCGTCCGGGCTGCACGATCTGGCCGGGCTCGACCATGCGTGCGAGCACCCTGGCGTCCGCCGGTGCCCTGAGCACGGCCTGCGCGAGCCTGGCCTGCGCGGCGGCTGTGGCCGAGACGGCGACGGCCAGTTGCGCGCGCGCCTGCCGGGTCTCGGTGCCTTCCTCGGCGTTGGCCGCCCTCTGCGAGCGCGCGCCGGCCTGCTGCGCCAGGGCGACCTCGACGTCGCGCTCGGCTTCATCGAGTTTGGCCGGACTGAGAAAGCCGCTCGCCACCAGGTTCCCGGTGCGCTTGAGTGCGGCCCGGGCGGCCAGCAGCACCGAGTCGGTCTGCGTCAGTGTCGCCTGGGCGCTGCGACGCCCGGTGTCGCGCTGTCCGGCGAGATTGGCGGCGGCCTGCCGTTCGCCGGCCTGGGCTTGCGCGAGCGCCGCCTGCAACTCCTCGCTCTCCAGGCTGAGCAGCAACTCGCCTCGCCTGACCTCGGCACCCTCGATGACCGCGACTTGCAGCACGCGGCCGGTGACGGTGGCGCCGATGTCGACCCTGGAGGTGGTGGCCACGCGCGCCGAGAACTGGACAGTGCGCACCAGCGGGACCACTTGCAGGGTCAGCGCCGCCGCCAGCGGGGCGCGCAGCCACCACCAGCCCGCCAGCCCCGCAAACACTACACTGATGATTGCGGCGATCAGGATCGATCGTCGCGACATTCCCTAGCTCTTGCGTCCGGCGAAGACCAGCAACGCGACGCCGGCGACGATCGCGCCGATGCCGGCCCAGATCGGCACGTTGACCGTCTTGGTCTCGGTCACCTTGAGTTCGATCGGCCCGAGCTTGGCGCCGGTGGTCTGCCTGTCGTAGCTGAAGCTGCCGTAGGCCAGGCCGAAAATGCCGGCTGCGATCAGGACGATGCCGACGATATGCTTGATGTTCATGGGTTCTCCCTGGGACGATCTAGGCCACCGGCAGACCCGGGTCGGGCCCGCCTGACGAACGTGCAGCCGAGGTGCCGATCTTGCCGGGCGGGGGCGCACCTTCGGCGGTGAAGTCGGCCTCCTGGGTCGCAAGTTCCTTCCTGGGT
Organism: Burkholderiales bacterium; assembly: GCA_046160545.1. Lineage (GTDB taxonomy): Bacteria > Pseudomonadota > Gammaproteobacteria > Burkholderiales > JAEUOS01 > JAEUOS01. Next base: position 26,156 of record JBJXGS010000158.1, on the reverse strand, counting down.
GTCACCGGCGCTTCGGCGACCACGCGCCGGATGAACTCCAGCAGTTCCGCTCGTCGCGCCTGCATGCGCTCGCCCAGTGCGAGCAGGTCGACTCCGGCAAGACGGGCGCGGGTCGCGGCCCAGTGCTCTTCAATCTTGGCCTGCTCGACCATCAGGCCGGCCAGGTCGCCGGCCAGACCAGCGTAGCCGGAATCGGCTGCGACTCTGCGCGCGACCTGTGCGATGGCGTAGCGCAGCGCGATGCGCTTGCGGAAATCCTGCGAACTGACAGAGGCTGCGCCGGTGGCATTGCTCAGCAGGGGTTCGAGGATTTCCTCCATGAGGTGCGCGTGGACCTCCATCGCCTCGATCAGCACGCAGGCCCGCGAACCCTGTTCCAGCGCGTGAGTTCGGCCGGGCAGCGCCGCAAGATAGGCGTCGTAGAGTTCGACGATATCGCGGCGCTCTGCCTGCAGCATGTCGACCGCATCGCGGATCATGACCATGGCTTACCTTTCATCTATTGCCGGAATTGCACGGGGATTCGATCATGAAGCTACCTGGAGGCAACGACGCCCTGTCCTGCGCGTTCGCTTGTTCCGTTGGACATGACTGCGGGAGTCGGGTCGGCGCGCGCCAGCAGGAGCACCATCTTGCTGTGCGCCGAGTCCCACAGTTCGACCGACTGCGGCACGATCTTCAACAGCGCAAGGTGGGGCGAGTCGGCGCCGGCGGGAAACCACGGACGCGACAGCGGTGTCCACAGCCGGTCGATGTCGGCGCGCGCGGTATGCAGCGACGCGAAGCCGGCGATCGACACATAGATCGGGTGCAGGGGTTTGGTGATGCTCAGGTTGACCGCTTGAAGGTGTTCGACGGTGGAGGAGCGCAAGTCGGTGAAGAACCACAGCGCTCCCTGGGCGTCCATTTCCAGCAATGCGATCGGCCGGCTGGCCATATTGCCGTCGTCGTCCCTGGTGGTCAGCATCGCCACGGAAACGTCCTCGACGATCCTGGCCAGGCGGGTGAGTTCGGTGCTGCCTTGAATGTGTGATCGCATGCATGATTCCTCAGGTGACGGGACTGCCTGGCTGGCGGTGCGTCGGCGCGGCAGTGCGGGCGACGCTCGCATGAAGGACGGCTGCGGCGCGGCCGCGCATCGCGGCGACGACTGGAACATCCGGGCGCGGCGTCCTGGGCTGGAGCCTCTCCCCGCACTTCGGGCAAATACCTGCCTGCCATTCCCGCACCTCGGGATGCCGGGCACAGGCGTGCAGCGTGCCGCCCGTCTGCGCGTTGTTGGCATCGCTGCGCGGCGCATCGGCTGGCCAAGAGAGTGCTCCGCGCGAGTCGCTGGCCGCAAGACCGCCGGGCGCCACCGACGCCAGATCGCGCAAGCGCCTCATGTCGGCCACGTCGACACGTCATGGGCAAACCGGCCTGCCGCGGCTGCCACGACGCTCAAGGCGGTCCCCCAGGCCAGGTCGATCATGGCAAGTCCGGCGGGCCAGCCGCGCAGCGTCGCAAGATTGGTCAGGTTGTAGGTGGCGTAGGCGACGAAGCCGAACAATGCCGCACCTGCCAGGCTGCGCTCCCAGGAGGCCGGGATGTCTCCCGGGACGACGACGAACACCATGAGCCCGAACGCGAACACGGCATAAAAGAGCGCGGCCACGCCTATCCTGGGACGCTCGGCCAGCAGGGGGCCGAGCCCCTGTTCGTAGCGCGTCCGGGCGATGACGCCCAGCCACAGCAGGTCGATCAGCGCCATCGTCACCATCGTGACGGCCCAGGGAATAAGGTGGTTGCTCATGCCTGTGTTCTCGACGATCCGGTGCGCGCCAAAACCGCCGACGCGCTGCCGACAGCGTTCAGATCTTGCCGAGAAGCAGAAGCACGACCAGAATCAGGATGATCACGCCCAGGCCGCCCGAGGGGCCATAGCCCCAGCTGCTGCTGTGTGCCCAGGTCGGAATCGCACCGACCAGCATGAGGACGAGAATGACCAGCAGGATGGTTCCGATGCTCATGATGTTCTCCGAGTGTGCTTACGTGGCAGGCTGCCCTCAGCGCAAGGCCAGCCTAGACGCCGGCGCTGGGCCGGTCGGTGCGGTGCCGTACGAATATCTGCACGAATGCGGATCAGCCGAGCAAGTCGGCGTAGGCCCGGCGATCGACGTCATAGCAGCCGCAGGCCGCCGCCTCCAGCCCCTTGCCGTCGAGCACGGTGATCTCGCCGCGGTGATACTCGATCAGCCCGCCGCGCATCAGCTCGCCGGCCGCCGCGGTGATGCCGACGCGACGCACGCCCAGCATGTAGGCCAGGAACTCGTGGGTGACATGAAAATTGTCCGAATGCGCGCGGTCCCGGCTCATGAGCAGCCAGCGCGCCAGGCGCGGGCCGATCTGGTGATAGCGCAGGCAGCCGGCGGCACCCGCGAGTTGCGCCATCAGCACGTGGACGTACAGGCCCATGCTGCGGCGCAACGCCTCGCTCTGCGCGAGCTGGCCGCGAAAGGCCGCCGCGCTCATGCGCCAGGACGCGCCCGAGCCCTGCACCAAGGCGTGCAACGGAGCCCGTGCCACGCCCAGGAACAGATGCGCACCGAGCATGCCTTCGCGTCCGACCATGCCCACCTCCAGCCCCGGGCTGCCCGCCAGTCGTGTCACCAGGGAGATGAAGCCCGCGACCGGAAAGTAGGCGTGCCGCGTGACCTCGCCCGGTTCGCAGAGAGTGTCGCCCAGCACAAGCTGGACCGGCTCGCAGGCGGCGAGCAGGCGCGCGCCATCCCTGCGTGGCAGGCTTTTGATCAGGTGATTCTGCGCAGCGGGCGACCGGCTTCCTGCCATGGCGGCGGGCATGGCTCAGGCCGCGACCGGCAGCGCCGAGGTCCGGTCCGGCAGGACAGCGGGGCTCGCACCGCGCAGGGACGGCTCGAGGGCGTAGCACAGCGCATCGCTGTCGCTTGCCTCATTGTCGACGACGAAGCCGTGCGCGGTCGCGAGGGCACCCATGGCCGCGTTCTCGCGGAGCACCAGGGCGATCACGCGGCGCGGGCCATGCGCCGCGACGTGGGCGAGCATCCTCTGCATCAGCAGATGCCCGAGGCCGCGCGCCTTGAGGTCCGAGCGCACGATGATGCCCAGCTCCGCCTCGTCGGAGGCCACACTCCCGACCAAGCGCACCACGCCGAGGGTCTCCTCGATGCCGCCGGGCAGGGTGCGCACGGCGACGAAGGCGGTCTCGATCGCGGGGTCGATATGGATCAGTCGATCCAGATCCGCCTCGCTCAGTTTGCGCCGCGCGCTGAAAAAGCGCATGTGGATGTCTACGCCGGCCAGCGCGCCGGCGAAGGCGCGGTGGCGCGGCCCGTCGTCGGGACCGATGGGGCGGATGGTGATTGCTCCGCCGCGCCAGTCCAGGGATTCAGCCGCAACGGAAGAGTCCGGCGCGCTCGCCCGGCGCGGTTTCTCGTTGCCCGGCGGTATGCCGCAGGCGCCAGGGGGAATCGTCGTATGCATGCGCGCAGCTCCGCGTGGTCCGACCCTGCCGGCATTGGCAGGGTCACGGCCAGGTAGCCACTGTGCGCCGTCGTGCAAACGCCGACCGTCTGCCAGCGCACATAAGCGGGCCGGACCATTCTCCGCGCGGCGCGCCTAGATCGCGGTCGTCGCGGGCAAAAGCCGGTCGTATTCGGTCTTGACCACCGCGTAGCATTCGCAGGAGCGCTTCTCGAGGCCGGCGCGGTCGAGCACGGAGATGCGGCCGCGCGAATAGCGGATCAAACCGGCCTCCTGCAGATGCAGCGCGGCGCCGGTCACGCCTTCCCGGCGCACGCCAAGCATGTTGGCAATGAGTTCCTGGGTCATGACCAGTTCGCTGCCCTCGAGGCGGTCCATGCTCAGCAGCAGCCAGCGGCACAGCTGCTGGTCGAGAGAATGGTGGCGGTTGCAGACCGCCGTCTGCGCCATCTGCGTGATCAGCGACTGCGTGTAACGCAACAGCAGATGCAGCACCGGTCCGGCGCGACTGAATTCCTCCTTGAGGAGTTGCGCGCGCAGCCTGAAGCCGTGGCCGGCGCTTTGCACCACGGCGCGGCTGGGCGTGCTCTCGCCGCCCATGAAGAGCGAGATGCCGACCAGGCCCTCGTTGCCGACCACCGCGATCTCGGCCGAGGCGCCGTCTTCCATCACATAAAGCAGCGACACGATCGCCGTGGTCGGGAAGTAGACATGGCTCATGGTGCTGCCGGACTCGTAGAGCGCACGGCCCAGCGGCAGCGTGACGGCCTCGAGCTGGGGCGCCCAGCGCCCCCACTCCGCAACTGGCAGGGCTGCAAGCAGGCGGTTGGTTCTGGGATCGGGAGGGGCAGCCACGACATCCTCGCTGGCGTGCCGCAAAAAGGCACGCCTGAGTGAAGAGAATGGCCAGTATAGGTTGTAAACCCTAGATTGTTTGTACGCTATCGAACAAACGACAAGCGGCAGCGTTCGCCTGCGAACAGACCGGGTGGAAGGCTTCGGGCAGGATGCGACCTTCCAGGACCAAGCGCGCGAATTTCGCGCCCACCGACAAAGCGAGACCCGCCATGAATCCATTTCTCCGACCACCCGCCACGACCGGCCATGCGGCTCCCGGCTCGGCGCAAGCGCAAGCCGGCGCAGCCCGGGCTCCCGCCCTGAACTTGCAACACGTGTGTCCGCAATGCGGAAGTGGGTTGATCCGGGTGCACCGCGACGCCGTCGACAGGGTCATCAGCCTGTTCGCACCGAGACACCGTTTCATTTGCGCGGGCTATGCCTGCCAGTGGCAAGGCACCCGGCGCGCGGATTGCGCCGCCCCGTCGGAGGCTTGAACCCGCCTGCCTCTGGTCGGCGCCGGCGCGGCGCGGCGCGCGCCGGGGACAAATCCTACTTCTTGTCCTTGCCGACCTGGTTGCCGATGACTCCGCCGACTGCCGCGCCGCCGACGGTACCGATCCCGCTGCCGCCGCTCAGGACCGCGCCGGCAACCGCGCCGACGCCGGCGCCGATGGCGGTGCTCTGATCGCGCGCAGACATGCTGCTGCACGCCCCGAGCGACAGCGCGAGCGCCACGCCGAGCGCCTGGATGGTCATTGTCCGAATCGTTCTGGTCTTCATGTCAGTATCCTTTTCGTGTTTCAGTGATGAATGGTCGAGAGCAGCACAGACTCCGCTGCACACGGGCAACCATCTGCATGGCGGGCCCGATGCCGCCATCCTGGCGCGTCAGCCATGCGCCGTCTGTGCGTCAACCGGCATTGACTCGTCATAGCCGGGGGGGCGCGCGGGCTGGTCGTTCGGCAGGCGCACGATGAGCTTGCCGAAGTTCTCGCCTTCGAGCATGCCGATGAAGGCGTGCGGCGCGTTCTCCAGGCCGTCGACGACATGCTCGCGGAACCTGATCTTGCCCGCGGCCAGCCAGGCGCCCATCGCGGCCGAAAACTCGGCGTAGCGGTCGCCATAGTCGTCGCCGATGATGAAGCCCTGCATGCGGATGCGCCGCGCAAGCAAAGTACTGGTCAGTAGCCCCAGGCGGTCCGGGCCCGGCGCAGGCGTGGTCCGGTTGTACTGCGCGATCAGGCCGCACAGCGGCACCCGCGCGCCGACGTTGAGGAGCGGCAGCACAGCATCGAAAACCGCGCCGCCGACGTTCTCGAAGTAGACGTCGATGCCCTTTGGACAGGCCGCCGCGAGCCGGTCGGCGAAGTCGCCGCCGCGACGGTCGACACAGGCATCGAAACCCAGCTCGTCAACCACATGCCGGCATTTCTGGTCGCCCCCCGCGACACCGACCACATGGCAGCCGTTGAGACGGGCGATCTGTCCCACGACCGATCCGACCCCGCCGCTGGCGGCTGCGACAACCACGGTGTCGCCGGCTTGCGGCCGGCCGATGTCGAGCAGCCCCATGTAAGCGGTGAACCCGGGCATGCCGAGCACTCCGAGGGCCATCGAAGGATGCGCCATGGCCGCGTCGAGCCGGGTGAGCCCGTTGCCGTTGCTGACCGCGTAGTGCTGCCAGCCGCTCGCGCCGAGCACCAGGTCGCCCGCGGCAAAGCCCGAATGGCGCGATGCCTCCACGCGCGACACGGTGCCGCCGACCATCACATCGCCGATCGCCATCGGCGTTGCGTAGGAGCGGTGGTCGCTCATGCGTCCGCGCATGTAGGGGTCGAGCGAGAGATACAGGGTGCGCAGCAGGACCTGGTCGTCTTCCAGCATCGGGACTTCCACGTCCTCGACGCCGAAGTCCTTGGGCACGGGGGCGCCGACCGGGCGCGAACGCAGGACCACGCGTCGGTTGAGGATGTGCCGCGTCTGTGTCTGCATGGCTAGCCGGCCATGCGGTCGAGCGCGCCGCGCAGACGGACGATCGCCGAGCTCACGCCGAGCTCGAACTCGCGCCATCGATTCGCGGATGCCAGCCGCAATCCCGCCAGCCGGACTTCGGTGATCCTCAAGTCCTCGCGCAGGCCTATCAGCCCGAGATCAAGCCTGGCTTTCGCATCGCCGCCGGCCGTGTCGGCGCGGCGCTGGTGGGCCGCGATCTCTTCCTTGGCCTTGGCGATGTCGGCGTCCGCGCGCGCGACAAATCTGTCGCGGCGGGTCGTGTCCGAGGCGTAGTCGAATTGCGGCATCTGCGCCAGCGCAGCCTTGCTGGCCCCCGGCAGGACGAACTGCAGGCCGCGTTGGGTGAACTGGCTGATCGGAATGGCCACATCGTGCCGCCCCATGCCGATGAAGCCGCCGGCGCCGACGATCAGAAACGACAGGTTCCTTTCCGACGTGATGATCAAGTCGTCGACCTGCCCGACTTTCTCGCCTGCGTCGTTGATGACCCACTTGCCGAGGATGCTCCTTTTCGCGCTCCAGCCCAGCGCGATCTCGCTCACATCGACGATGGAGACGCTGAGCGTGGTCGTGCCGACGACCTGCGCCGGCGCGGCGCCCGCGCCCGGTACCGGCATGGCGCCGGGGGCCTGGGCCGGCACGACGCCCGGCACTGCGGCAAGGACATACAAGACTGCGGCGAGACTGCGTTTCATGATTGGAAACCTTTCCGGACAGGTGAAGCCCCCTGGCGCCAGATCGCGACCAAACTCCTCCACGAAGACGCAGACGGAGCGGCACGCGATCAGGTACGCATTGGGCCTCGCCGGTTGTCACCTGTCTGTACTGAAGCGCACGCAGCGCTCCCGCTTGGCGCCGGCGGGTTCGGCGCCCCACGCAGGTGCATTCGGTTCGGTAGGCCAACGCACAGACCGGGCCGCGCGACGGACATAGGCTGGATGGAGCGCAACCCAACCTGGAACCTGGAGAACGACGACCATGAAATCCGATTCGCAACTGCAGTCCGATGTCCTCGCCGAGCTGAAGTGGGAGCCCTCCGTGCAATCCGCGCACATCGGGGTCGCAGTCAAGGATGGGGTCGTGACCCTGGCTGGTCACGTCGACAGCTACGCCGAAAGATGGCATGCGGAGCGCGCCGCCCAACGCGTCGGCGGTGTCCGCGCCCTGGCAGTCGAGATCGATGTCAGGCTCGCCGGTTCGGACCAGCATCTCGACGCCGACATTGCCGGCGCGATCGGCAATGCCCTGAAGTGGATCGAACCGGTCAAGGATGGCGCGGTCAAGATCCGGGTCGAGGCGGGCTGGGTCACGCTCGCAGGCGAGGTCGACTGGCAGTTCCAGCGGACCATGGCGCACGAGGCCGTGATGCCGATCATGGGCGTGCGGGGCATCAGCGACCATATCGCGATCAAGCCGCATGTCTCAGTGAACAACATCAAGGTCGACATCGAGGCGGCCCTGAAGCGGCGCGCGGAGTCGAATGCGCAGCGCATCCAGGTGCAGGTCGAAGGTGCCAACGTCACCCTGTCCGGAATCGCGCATAGCTGGGCCGACCGCGAATTGACGGCCAGTTCCGCCTGGGGCACGCCCGGCGTGCATCGGGTGGTGAACAACATGACGATCGCCTGAGCCTGCGGACGCGCGGTCGGCGCTCCGCGGCCGCGCCGCGCGGGCCGGCTTGCAGCCGACCTGATGGCAGGCATGGGCCGTGGACAAGTTCAATGGTCCTGCCGGTCCGTTGACGCACTGAACGCCCGAATTCTTTCGGCCGCCATGTGCGGAAAACCACCGACCTCACGCCGACGCTCCTCTATGGTCTGTCTGAGGACGGCGCGTCGCGCGTCGCCCGAACCCCGTCACCTACGCTTGAGGGAAATTCCATGAACAGCATCGTCTATATCGTCGGCGCAGTCGTCATCATCGTCGCCCTGCTTTCGTTCTTAGGGCTGCGCTGACCTTCGCGATGCCGTGCCGTGCGCCGCACCGCGGCGATGCAGCGCAGCGGCCGGCAGCGCGGCGCGGCGAAGCGCCTGCCGCCGTCCGGGCCGAGCAGCGCGCTCACCCTGCCGGATCAACGCTGCTGCGTTCCGGGTGCGTGGTCCGGTCGCGATTCAGGTTTTGCGCCTGCTGCTGCGCGGGCGACGATCCGGCCGGGGGCCGGCCTGCCCGCATTGAGCGGTCGCGCCACCAGAGCTTGACGTCGGCGAAGCGATGCGAAGGCGCCTGGTAGCCGAAGGCGCGGAATTTTCCGGCGGGTACCTTGCCTTTGGCGGCGACGAATGCGGCGAAACGGTCGGTCCACGCATCGAAGCCGCGCATGAACGTGTCGTCGCGCGCCATGTGCTCGGCCTGGTTGTCGCTGTACTTGCGCGTCTCGCCGAAAAGTTGGTAGGTCCACAGCGCATCCGGCACCTCGACGCCGCTGAAGCGGCACTGCCACACCAGCGGCGCATAGTTGCCGCGCGCGTCGTCGGCTTCGTCGGCCGGGTCGAAATACTCCGGATGCCTCAGGTAGACCGGTCGCCCGCTGGCGTCGCGCTCTTCGCGCGCGTCGTCGCCGTAGCAGAAGAAACCTGCGGTGCGCCCTTCCAGATGATTCAGTGCGAGTTCCTTCCATTCCGGCGCGTGCTCCAGGCGCATCGCGAGCTCCGGATTCTTGTGCTCGATCAGGTCTTCTCGCGGGTTGCCGCCGTTTGCGCACACCAGCCGGTCGAACAACAGCTTGAGCGTGGAACTCGGCGCATACCAGTTGACCGGCCCGATGATCGCCCACGCGTCGGCCAGGTCGACGCGGGAATACAAATCGAGATCCCACATCAGGTCGGGTTCGTCCTGGTTGTCCTTCTCGTAGCAGTTGCATGGCCACACGCACAGGGCCATGGCGGTGGAGACGCAGGAGTTGCAGCTCTGGATGCGCGCGCGGGCGTAGACATTGCCAAGGTCCTCGATGTCGATTTCCCACTGCGGCGGCAAACGGTCGGCCATGCGCAGCATCAGCATGCGCGACTTCGAATCCACCCCGGGGCAATTGTATTGTCGCCGGCTCGACCCGGAGATGATCAAAACCCGGAACGGTCGTCGTTCGGGAGAAAGTTTGCCGTTATTGTCGTCGGGCTGCATGGATTTTCCTCGGCGAACGGTCGATGCGGTCTCGGTTGCTCAGCGCAGAATACGCCCGCAGCTGACGCTCTTATGTGCGGTAACGAACCCAAGGCCGGCGCCGCTGCAGATGCTTGGCTGCCCGGGGCGATGAAGGCGTGAGCGCCGCATCGTGGTTGCAGGACGATGGTACACAGCGACGCGCGGATCGCCGTGGCGCTACGCGTGGGCCGGCTCCGCTCCGAGAGCCGCATCGACCAGGGCCTGCGCATCGCGCAACACGGCATGCAGGTGCTCGGCGCTGACGAAGCTCTCGGCGTAGACCTTGTAGGTTTCCTCGGTGCCGGAAGGCCGCGCCACGAACCAGCTGTTGGCGGCACCGGCCTTGATGCCGCGGATGGACTCGCCGTTGCCGGGCGCATGCGTCGAGGCGCGCTCGATGACTTCTCCGGCCAGCATGGCGCCGCGGATCTGGCGCGGCAACAGCTTTCCCAGGCGCTCTTTGCGCTGCGGCGTCGCGGCGGCATCGACTCGCCGGGCGAAGAGATTGCCCAACTGGCCCGCCAGCTCCGCATAGTGCACGCCCGGATCGCGCCCGGTCACCGCCGTGATTTCGGCGGCCAAAAGCGCCGCGGCGATCCCATCCTTGTCGGTGGTCCACACCCGCCCGTCGCGCTTGAGAAAGCTGGCGCCGGCGCTCTCTTCGCCGGCGAAACCCAGGCTGCCATCCAGGAGGCCGGGGGAAAACCACTTGAAGCCGACGGGGACCTCGAAGACCTTGCGGCCCAGACGCGCGGCGACCCGGTTGATCAACTGCGTGCTGACCACCGTCTTGCCGATGGCTGCCTTTGCGCTCCAGCGCGGCCGATGTCGGAACAGGTAGTCGACGGCCACCGACAGATAGTGGTTCGGCGGCAACAAGCCCGCCCCGGGGGTGACGATGCCATGGCGGTCGTGGTCGGCGTCGCAGGCGAAAGCCAGGTCGAAGCGGTCCTTGAGCGCGACTAAGCGCTGCATCGCCTGGGGCGACGCCGGATCCATGCGGATCTGCCCATCCCAGTCCGGCGGCAAGAAGCCGAACGTCGGATCGACGCCATCGTCGATGACGCAAAGGTCGATGCCATAGCGCTCGGCGATCACAGGCCAGTAATGCACCCCCGCGCCGCCCATCGGATCGACGCCCATGCGCAGCTTCGAATTGCGGATGCTGTCCATGTCGATCATCTGGTCCAGCGCGGCGACATAGGCACTGCGATAGTCGTGGCGATGCGTGGTCGGCGCGCGCAAGGCGGCGTCGAGCGGCATGCGCTTGACGCCGACGAGGCCGGCTTCGAGATGGCGATTGGCGGCGGCCTCGATCCAGCCGGTCACCGCCGGGTTCGCCGGGCCGCCGTGCGGCAGGTTGTACTTGAAGCCGCCGTCGCGCGGCGGGTTGTGGGACGGCGTGATGACGATGCCGTCGGCGAGGCGACCGCCTCCGCATCGATTGCGCCCGCGGTTGTGGGTCAGTATGGCGTGCGAGACGGCGGGCGTCGGCGTGACCTCGTCGCCGGCCGACAACATCACTTCGACGCCGTTGGCCGCCAGGACCTTGGTCGCGCTCGCGCCGGCGGGCGCGGAAAGCGCGTGCGTATCGACGCCCAGGAACAGCGGCCCGGTGATGCCGGCGGCGCGGCGCTGGTCGCAGAGCGCCTGCGTGATGGCCAGCACATGCGACTCGTTGAACGATCGGTCGAAAGCGGAGCCGCGATGCCCGGAAGTGCCGAAGGCGACGCGCTGCGCGGCAACCGTGGGGTCGGGCTCGTCCTCGAAGTAGGCGGCGATGAGCCCGGAAACGTCCAGGAGAGCCGCCATGGGCGCGGTCCGATCAGTTCAGGACAGACCGAAAATCCGCCCTTCAGACCTCGGTCTCGAGCGGCGTATTGTCGGCCCAGAAGCCGGTCCGCCGATAGTGCCGGTACAGACGCTCATCCTGCGTCCTGTCCCAGTACACGGCCGGATCGTAGTGCGGCGCATCCTTGATGGCGTCGCGGCTGAGATCGACCGACACGGTCTTGTCTGACCAGTGCACCCCAGTGATCCACGGCGGGGCGACCAGCACCTTGTGGCCCAGCCACCAGTTGCTGGTGTCGACGACGAGATAGCGGACCGCCCAGGTGTCGTCGTCGACCAGCAGGTCGGACACATGGCCGACCTCGCCGTCGGTCGCTTTGATGTGGTAGCCGACCACGGCATCGCAACTGCGCAGATGCGGGTCGGCGTTGCGGCGGCGGTCGCGCTCGGCGCGCAAGTGGAAAGATTCTTCGCGCTCGCGTTCCGCGCGATCGGCGCCGTAGACGGCGAATCCCGGCGCCAGGCCTTCCGGGTACAGCCCCGGCCCCCACATGCCGACGCCGTCCCAGTAGTACGGATAACCGTAGTAGCTCAGGTACTGCTCCTCGTGCTGCCGCGACACCGGCTTGTCGGTGTCGATGTCCGGGCTCATGCGAACCTGCTCCTTGGAGATCGACACTGGCAGCGTCTTCTCCGGCCAGTTCGGATGATTGACGGAAATCGGCGAGATCAGCACCATGCGTCTGGACAGCCAGGAGCCGGCATCCACGACGAAGTAGCGCACCACCCAGGCATCGTCGTCGAAGTAGAAGTCCTTCACATGGCCGATCGTGCCGTCGGTGGCGCTGATGGCGTAGTTCTCGAGGTTTTTCAAGCTGCGCAACATGATGAGTCGGTCCTTTCAGGTTCGCCGCAGTGTCGCTGCGGCACCTGTGCAGAGTCTGTTCGATACCGCACGCAAGCCGTCCTGCCCGGTCGCGTCGCGCACCTGCCGAGGATCGCCTCTAGCGAACGGGTAGAGGTGGCTGCCATCGACGGGCCGCATCGGCGCAGAACGCCGCCAGGGCTTCAAGTACCACCTCGGCGGCCCGGTTCGCGGCGAACACGCCCCCGTAGGCGTCCTCGCTGGGAGCGTCCGTGCGCGCGTCGAAATCCTGCCGGCCCAGGACCTGGCGCGTCGCAATGTCGGTCAGGGTGGCCCGCAGGGTCAATTGCACCCGGCTGGGGGCCGCGCCGAACTCCTGTTGCAGGCGCAGAAGCTCGGTTTCCAGGCGCAGGTCGCCCGCCGCCGCGCTCGGCGCCATGACGACCGCGCGAAAAGCGCCGCTGCCGCCCACGGCCGCGACGATCAGCGGCGAGAGCATGCGCGCGGGCGTGTCGATCCAGGCGCTGTGGGCGAAGGATTCGAGCTGGTGCGGCTTGCGCGTGTAGACCATGCGCGCCGTGTCGAACCCGGCGGCGGCTTCAACCGGCTCGACCACCAGGGTCGGACCCGTCGGCGAGGCGGGCGACGCTCCGGCGGATGCATGGCGCTCGGCCTCGATCACATAGAGCGCAGACGAGGGCGCCGGTTTGGGCAGTACGGTGCTGCATCCTGCGGCCAGCAGCGTGGCCGCCACCATGGCAGCGCGCACCACCCGCCGACACGGGAACGCGCCGTTCATCGCCCGGTTCCGGCTGCGGTTTCGCCCGGACCGACCGGCGCCGGGCTGCGCCCGACGATCAGGCTGGCGGGGTTGCGTTCGGTCTGCTCGACCAGCCGCCGCATGGAAGTCGACAGGACGCTCAACTCGCCGATCAGGCGCTGCAGCTGCGGCAGGGTGTCGGCACCGGCGCGCCGGACTTCGGCGCCGACCGCGTCGATTGCCTTGCCCGCACCGGCGCTGGCCAGGGCGGCTTCGTTGCCCATCTTCTCGACCGCTTCGGCGCTGCGGCCGACGCGCTCGATCACGGGTCCGAGCTGCGCGGAGGCGCGCTCTGCGTTGCCGAAGCTCGCCGCGGCGCTGGCGATGCCTGCATCGAGCGTGTCCTTGCGTGCCGCCAGGGTCTGCGAAACGACCGCGATGTCGGCGAGCGCGCTGCTGAAGGCGCGCCGGTTCTCGGGACTCAGGAGCGCATCGATGGTGGTGGATGTGCTGTCGAGCTTGGCCAGTACGGTGCTCAGCACATTCTCCAGGCGGGCGCTCAACGAGGGCTTGATGCGGATCACCGGCAGGATTTCGGGGGCGACGGCGGCGAGCGGTGGCGAGTCGCGCGTCCCGCCGCTCATCTCGACGTAGGCGATGCCGGTCAATCCCTGGGTCTTCAGGACCGCGACCGTATCCTCCTTGATCGGTGTACCGTCCTCGATGGCGAAGGTCAGGCGCACGCGCGCAGGATTGGCCGGGTCGAGCTCGATGCCGCGCACCTTGCCGACATCGACGCCGTTGAGCTTGACCGGCGCGTTGATGTTGAGCCCCGCGACAGACTCGTCGACCAGCGCCAGGTAGGGCAACTCGGCCGTGCGCGAGGCGCCTCCCGAGGCCAGCCAGAGCGCCCCTGCGACCAGGGCCGCGCCGAGCGCCAGCACGAAGGCGCCGACGATCGCGAAGTTCACCTTGGTTTCGATGTCGCGCTCCCTGCGGACAGCCGGGCCCCGCGTGCCCGCGGCCCCTCGAAGTAGGGCCGTATGTCGGCATTGTCGAGGCGCGAGAGCTCGTCCATCGACCCTACGCCCTGCACCTTGCCATGGCCGAGTACGGCCACCCGGTCGGCCACCTGCCAGAGCAGGTCGAGGTCGTGCGTGATCATGACGATGGTGAGCCCGAAGCGTTCGCGCAGCGTTCGCACGAGCTCGTCGACGCCGCCAGCGCTGATCGGGTCGAGCCCGGCGGTCGGTTCATCCAGGAAGAGCAGTTCGGGTTCGAGTGCCAGCGCGCGTGCCAGCGAGGCGCGCTTCAACATGCCGCCGCTCAGTTCTGACGGGTACTGCGCGCCGACTTCCGGCGCCAGGCCGACCAGGGTCAGCTTGGCCAGCGCGATGGCGTCGATGGCCGCGTCGGCCCGGTCGGTGTGCTCGCGCAGCGGCAGGCCGATGTTCTCGGTCACCGTCAGGGCGCCGAACAGGCCGCCGTGCTGGAACAGCACGCCCCAGCGCTTGCGCAGCGCCAGCGCAGCGTCGTCCGAGATGTCCTGCAAGTCGATGCCGAGCACGCGCACGCGGCCCGCATCCGGCCGATGCAGGAGGATCATCTCGCGCAGTAAGGTCGACTTGCCCGAGCCGCTGCCGCCGACGATGGCGAAGGTCTCGGCGCGCCTGACTTCGAGATCCACGCACTCGTGCACGACATGCGCGCCGTAGCGCGTCGCCACGCCTTGCATCTCGATGGCGGCCGCGTCCATGGCTACAGGTCGAGCGCGCTGAAGGCGACCGAGAACAGCGCGTCGGCGACGATCACCAGGAAGATCGACTGCACGACCGCACGCGTGGTCTGGCGGCCGACGCTGTCGGCCCCGCCGCTGGTGCGCAGGCCCTGGAAGCAGCCCACCACGACGATGATCGCGGCGAACACCGGCGCCTTGGCCAGGCCCACCAGGTAGGTCGTCACGCTGACGGCCTTGACGAAGCGATCGGCGAATTCGGCGAAACCCACGCCCAGCTGCGCGCGCGCCATCAGCATGCCGCCGGCGACGCCGAGCACGTCGGCAAACACCGTCAGCAGCGGCAGTGCGATGACGAGCGCGATCAGCTTGGGCAGCACCAGCAGCTCGAGCGGAGCGATGCCCAGGGTGCGCAGCGCGTCGATCTCCTCGGTGACGGCCATGGTGCCGATCTGCGCCGCATAGGCCGAGCCCGAGCGGCCGGCGACGATGATGGCCGTGATCAGCGGCGCGAACTCGCGCAGCATCGATACCCCCACAAGGTCGGCGACGAATATGTTGGCGCCGTAGCGGCGCAATTGCTCGGCGCCCTGATAGGCGACGACCACGCCGAGCAGGAAGGACAGCAGGCCGACGATGGGCAGCGCGTCGAAGCCGGCGCTGCGCAGATTGAAGAGGATCGGTCGCCCGCGCCAGCGGCCAGGGTGCCGTAGGCTGCCGGCAATGGCGAGTGCGGTCTCGCCGATGAAGCTCAGGAGCGCCACGCCCTGTTCGGTCGCGGCCGCGCTGCGTCTGCCGATCGCCTGCAGGGTTTGCGCTGTCGTCACGGTCAGTCGCTCGGTGCGCCGGCGATCCGGGCCGCGCACCGGTAAGAGCGGGACCGCCGGGCCGAAGAGTTCGTCTCGGCAGGCGGGATTGACCAGTGCGATGTCGGTGGTGATGGTGGCCTGCATGAAAGCGCCGCGCCAACGACCCCCGTCATTCGCAAGGGACGAAGCACATGGCCCCGGCCACCGCCTTCACTCGCTGCCGTAGGGCGTGCCGTAGAACTTGTGCACGCCGCCGGCCCAGCCCTTGTCCGACATCGACGGCCAGTGCGCCTTGTCGAATCCCGGCGCGCCCTTGAGCCTTTCCTTGGGCACCGGCAAGGTGAAGCGCTTGTTCTTCGTATCCAGCGTCAGGGCGGCCCAGGGCACCGCGAACAGCTTGTCGCCCATGCCCATGAGGCCGCCGAAGGACAATACCGCGTAGGCTATTTTGCCGGTGCTCATGTCGATCATGAATTCCTTGATGTCGCCCAGATCGTCGTCTTCGCGGTTGTAGACATCGTTGCCGAGCAGGGTGTCGGCCCCCATCAGTGCCGGTCCCGGGCCCTCGTTGGCCGCCGCGTACATGCCAAAGGTGTCGCGCGTGACGTAATTGGTTTGCATTAGTGTTCCTTGGTTGGTTGCAGGGAGTGAGGCTGCGCAGCCTGCCGACACCTTAGGGGGTGCGACGCCCGACTTCTGTGCGCTGTGCAACGGAGCTCGGCAGTTCGTTCGCTACGCCGGGCTGGCGCGCCGCGTTCCCAGCGCATGCCATCTTCTCCATGAGCTGATAGTCCTGCATCGGCACCGGGCCGCGCGGACCGGCCGTCTGGGTGTTCTGGTTATCGGCAACCGGCGTTGCGGTCGCGGTGGTCGAGGCAGGGCGATGTTCATGGGGACCCCGGCGGGAGCTGCGCCCATCTCCAGCCGCGAATCTCCGGCATGTCTTCGCCGTGTTCGTTGATGTAGGTCTTGTGCTCGCCGAGTTTTGCCTTGAGCCACTGTCGCAGCCGGAAGCCGGCGTCGCCGGTCTGCGGCAACCGGTCCAGGGCGTCCAGGGCGAGGTGGTAGCGATCCATGTCGTTGAGGACCGTCATGTCGAAAGCCGTGGTGATGGTTCCCTCTTCCTTGTAGCCGCGCACGTGCAGGTTGCCGTGATTGGTGCGGCGATAGGTCAGGCGATGGATCAACCAGGGGTAGCCGTGAAAGGCGAAGATGATCGGCTTGTCCTTGGTGAAGAGCGCGTCGAACTCGCCGTGGCCGAGGCCGTGGGGATGCTCGGTTTCAGGCTGCAGCCGCATGAGGTCGACGACGTTGATGACCCGGATACCGATGTCCGGCAGGTGCTCGCGCAGGATCGACACCGCGGCCAGGGTTTCCAGGGTTGGCACGTCGCCGGCGCAGGCCATCACGAGGTCCGGTCCCGACGCGTCTTCGTTACCGGCCCAGGCCCACACGCCAATGCCGGCGGCGCAGTGCGCCTCGGCGGCGTCGATGGTCAGCCATTGGGGCGATGGGTGCTTGCCGGCCACGACCACATTGACGCAATGCCGGCTGCGCAGACACCGGTCCATCACGACAAGGAGGCAGTTCGCGTCCGGCGGCAGGTAGACGCGCACGATCTCGGCCTTCTTGTTGACCACATGGTCGATGAAGCCCGGGTCCTGGTGGGTGAAGCCGTTGTGGTCCTGGCGCCATACGTGGGACGCGAGCAGGTAGTTCAGCGAGGCGATCTTCGGGCGCCAGGGCAGGCCTGCCGCGACCTTGAGCCACTTGGCGTGCTGGTTGAACATCGAATCGACGATGTGGATGAAGGCCTCGTAGCAGTTGAAAAGACCATGGCGTCCCGTGAGCAGGTAACCCTCCAGCCAGCCCTCGCACTGGTGTTCGCTCAGCATTTCCATGACGCGTCCGCTGGGTGCCAGAAACTCGTCGTGCGGCGCGGTGTCGGCCTGCCATTGGCGATTCGTCACCGTGAACAGCGCTTCCAGGCCGTTGGAGAGCGTCTCGTCGGGGCCGAAGACACGAAAGTGGCGGCCCTGTGCATTCATGGACACCACATCGCGCAGGTAGCGGCCCAGAACCCGCGTGTCTCCGCCGGAGTGCAGGCCGGGTGCCACCAGGTCCACCGCGTAGCCGCGCACCGCCGGCAGGGCCAGATCGCGCAGCAGCAGCCCGCCGTTGGCATGCGGGTTGGCACCCATGCGCCGCTTGCCGACCGGCGCCAGTGCAGCAAGCTCCGCTTTGAGGCACCCCGCCGCATCGAAGAGTTCATGCGGCCGGTAGCTCTCCAGCCAGGACTTGAGCATGGCCAGTTGGGCAGGCTGTGACGCCGGCGCAGTCAGCGGCACCTGATGCGAGCGAAAGGTGCCTTCGATCGGGCGCCCATCGATGACCTTGGGCCCGGTCCACCCCTTGGGCGAATCGAGCACGATCATCGGCCAGCGCGGCCGCTCCAGGTTGCCGCTGCCGCGCGCCTGGAGCTGGATCGACTGTATGAGTCGCAGTGCCGTGTCGAGGGCTGCTGCCATGGCCTGATGCATCGCTTCCGGCTCGTGGCCGGCGACGAACAGCGGATGCCACCCGTAGCCCCGCATGAGCTGTTCCAGCTCGTCGCGGCCGATGCGCGCCAGGATGGCGGGATTGGCGATCTTGTAGCCGTTCAGGTGCAGGATCGGCAACACCGCGCCGTCGGTGGCCGGGTCGAGGAACTTGTTGGAATGCCAGGCCGTCGCCAGGGGGCCGGTCTCGGCTTCGCCGTCGCCGACGACGCAGGCGACGATGAGGGCCGGGTTGTCGAATGCGGCGCCGAAGGCATGGCTCAGCGAGTAGCCCAGCTCGCCTCCCTCATGGATGGAACCCGGGCACTCCGGCGATGCGTGACTGGGGATGCCGCCGGGAAACGAGAATTGCCGGAACAGGCTGCGCAGTCCGGCCAGATCCTGGCTGATGTGCGGATAGACCTCGCTGTAGCTGCCTTCGAGATAGGTGTTGGCCACCACGGCCGGCCCGCCGTGCCCCGGGCCGGAGATGTAGATCATGTCCAGGTCGTCGCGGACGATCATCCGGTTCAGGTGCGCGTAGATGAAGTTCTGGCCGGGCGTCGTCCCCCAGTGTCCAAGCAACATGCGCTTGACATGGATAGCCGAGAGCGGTTCGCGCAACAGCGGGTTGTCGCGCAGGTAGATCTGGCCGACCGACAGGAAATTGGCCGCCCGCCAGTAGGCATCGATGCCGGCAAGTGCAGCGGGCGTGAGCGGCCGGCCCGGGTTCGCGGTGATCACGGTGCCTCGTCCCGCGCAAGTCCATGTTGCCGGACAAAGCGGGCAGCCGAACGCGCGATCACCATCTCTTCGTCGGTGTGCATCACGCGCACCCGGACCCGCCCCGCTTCGCGCGATACCAGCCCCGCATTGGTCAGATTGCGCGCCGGGTCTATTGCGATCCCCAGGAACCCCAGGCCCTCGCAGATGCGCGCGCGGATCGACGGCGCGTTCTCACCGACGCCGCCCGCGAACACCAGCGCGTCGATGCCCCCGAGCGCCGCGGCAAACGCGCCGATGCACTTGCGAACCTGGTAGCAGAACATGGCGATCGCCTCGGCCGCACGCTCGTCGGTGGCTTCGCACTGGAGCAGGTCGCGCATGTCGGCACTGGTCTCCG
Source organism: Burkholderiales bacterium (assembly GCA_046160545.1). Classification (GTDB taxonomy): domain Bacteria; phylum Pseudomonadota; class Gammaproteobacteria; order Burkholderiales; family JAEUOS01; genus JAEUOS01. Next base: position 7,041 of record JBJXGS010000158.1, on the reverse strand, counting down.
ACACACCCAGGAGGCCCGACTCGCGATTGGCAAGGGCGTCGAAGTCCTCCGGCTGCATGTCGGCGACGCGCCCGAGAAATCCCACCAGACCGGGATCGACGTCTCCGGAGCGGGTGCCCATCATCACGCCCGATGCCGGCGTGAAGCCCATGCTGGTGTCTATCGGCAACCCGCCGCGTACCGCAGCGAGGCTCGCGCCCTGTCCCAGATGCGCCAGGATGACCCTGCCGCCGGCAGTTCGCTCCCCTTCGATCCGGGAAAGCTCTCCCATCAGGTACTCGTAGGAAAGCCCGTGGAAGCCGTAGCGACGCACTCCCAGCGCACGATAGCGGCGCGGCAGTCCCATCCAGCGTGCCACCGGCGGCAGATGATGATGAAAGGCCGTGTCGAAGCAGGCGATCTGCGGCACATGCGCAAAGCGGCGAAAAAAGGCCTCGGCCAGCGACAGAGCCGCCGGCATGTGCAGCGGATCGAGCGGCAACAGGCGCCGCAATTCCTCGATCAGTGCCGGACTCAGCGCCCGGGGTTGATGGTGCCTTTCTCCACCGTGGACGATGCGGTGGCCGACTGCGACCAGGTCGCCCTCGACCCCGGATTCAAGGAGCCAGTCCACCAGCCGTGCGGCCGCGGTGTCATGATCCGGCGCGGCAAGCGTGTGCGTATAGGTTTCGCCGATGTCGACCGCCTGCACCGAGAGCATGGGCGTGCGGGTCCCGATGCCGCGCAGCTCGCCCTTGACCTTCACGCGGCCGAAGCCGGGGTCGGCATACAGTGCGAACTTGATGCCCGACGAGCCGCTGTTGAGCGTCAGGACGAGTCGGGAGTCGGCGTTCACTTGTTCAGGCCCGGGCATCCGCGCACGCTCATCGACTCGCGCCGCGCGCGGACGACTGCTGCTTGTGCGTCAGTCCGTCCATCAGCGCGCGCCACGATGCGGCGAACTCCGCCACTCCTTCGGTCTGGAGTAGCGCCGCCAGTTCCTCCACATCGATCCCCAGGCGGCCGATCGCCTCGATCGTTGCCTCGGCTTCGGCGCGCCCGTGCATCCGGGCATCGCTGAACCCCGGATGCGCCACCAATGCCTGCAGCGCCTTCTCGGGCAGCGTATTGATGGTGCCTGGGGCCACGAGGGCCTCGACATAGAGGAAAGGCGACGCCTCGGCGTCCTTCGCTCCGGTGCTGGCCCAGAGTAGCCTCTGCGCCCGCGCTCCGGCGCCGGCCATGGCCCGCCAGCGCGGCCCTGCCACGATGTCCCGATGCGCGTGAAAGGTGCGGGTCGCTACCGCCAGACCGAGTCGATTGCGCCACGCAGGCGGAAGTCGGTCGCGGACCGCCACATCCCACCGACCGACAAACAGCGACAGCACCGAGGCCACGTCCGGATCAAGGCCGGCGGCAAGTCGCCGCTCCATGCCGGAGAGGCAGGCATTCGACGCCGCGATGACCTGTCGGCTCGAGAACAGCAGGGTGATGTTGACCGGGATTCCGGCGAAGATGCTTTGCTCCACCGCGAGCAGGCCGGCCGCGGTGCCCGGAATCTTGATGAGGAGGTTCGGGCACTCGGCCTGCGCATGCAGCCAGGCCGCCTCACGGACGGTAGCCACGCTGTCATGCGCCAGAAGCGGCGAGACTTCCAGCGAAACCCAGCCGTCTTCACCGTTGGTCGCGAGATGCACCGGTCTGAGGAGGCTTGCCGCGACGGTCAGGTCTTCCAGCGCAAGCTTGAAGAAGATCTCCTCGACGCTCTGCTGCGGCGCCGCTGCGAGACCGGCGGCGACATCGTAGTCGTCGCTGCTGGCGAACGCCTTGGCGAAGAGCGTCGGATTGGATGTCAGGCCGGTCACACCCGATTCGCGGATATGGCGGGCCAGCGTCCCGCTGGTCAGGAGCGAGCGCGAGATGCCATCGAGCCAGATGCTCTGACCGCGCCCGGTGATTTCTTCGACGGCGTTCATCGCGATGCCCCGAAATGAGGCCGGGCCGCCACCCTGAGCTCGTCGCGTCCGGTGCGCCGGCACCCGGCCAGGAGCGGAAACCGGCGTCTCATGCGGGCATCCCGGCCGGGTTGCGCCACCCGCCGTCGGCTGCGATGAGTGCCCCGGCTTCGCGCGGCCCCCATGTACCCCGCCGGTACGGACGCACCGACTGCGGGTCGGCGAGGATCGGCGCCACCACGGCCCATGCGGCTTCGATCGCGTCCTGGCGGGCGAACAACGCCTGCTTGCCCGCCATCGCGTCGCCGAGCAGTCGTTCATAGGGCGAATCTTCGCAAGGACTCCCGTTCATGAGGAGCAGTTCGCGCTGCGCGCCGACGAACTCTTCGCCGGGGCGCTTCACGCGCGCGGCCAGTGCGATGGCCGAATCCGGGGAAATCCGAAAACGCAGATGGTTGGTGAGGCCGGCGCCCGGCGCCGAATCCGCAAACAGCCGCTGCGGCGGCGCCTTGAGTACGACGTTGACTTCCGCCACCGTCGCGCCCAGGCACTTGCCCGAACGCAAGTACCACGGGACGCCTGCCCAGCGCCATGAATCGATGCCTACGCGCAGCGCGCAGAACGTGTCGACGTCGGAATCCCTGGCAACGCCACGCTCGCGGCGATAGCCGGCATACTGGCCGCGCACCACGTCTTCCCGGGCCACCGGCCGGATCGCCTGGAACACCGCGGCGGCCTCGCCATGGACTGCGCTGAAGCTGCGGCGCACCGGCGGCTCCATCGCAAGCAACGCGACGACATGGAAGACATGATTCTGGATCGTGTCGCGCAGGCAGCCGGCGGTTTCATAGAACGCCCCGCGCCCCTCGACATCGAATGCCTCCGCCAGCGTCACCTGGACGCTGGCGACATGGTTGCGATTCCAGATCGGCTCGAGGAAGGAATTGGCGAATCGAAAGTACAGGATGTTCATGATCGCCTCCTTGCCCAGGTAGTGGTCGATGCGGAAAATCGCGTCCTCCCGGAACATGCTGCGCGCGACACGGTTGAGTCGGCGTGCCGAGCCGAGGTCGCGCCCAAAGGGCTTCTCGATGACCACACGCGCATCAAAAGCGCCTGTCGGAGCCGGTGCAGGGGGCCGGCTGCCGTCCGCCGCCGCGGCGCTCGCCAGACCGGCCTGCCCCAGCCCGCGGATCACGGTCTCGAAGAGCGTCGGCGGAACCGCGAGATAGTGCACCGGGCGCCGCGCCGGCCCGAGCGCGTGCCGCAGCGCCGCGTAAGTCACGGGATCCCGGTAGTCGCCGCTCACGTAGACCAGGCGCGACAACAATCGCCGCAGCGCGCGCCGGTCGGCAATCTTGCCGTCCAGCGCAAGGCACTCGGTCGCGCGTGCGTGCAGCCGGGCGCGATCCCATTGCGAGGAGGCGACGCCGATCACGGGAAAGTGCAGCGCATCGCGTCTGGCCATGGCGTACAGAGCCGGGAAGATCTTCTTGGCGACGAGGTTGCCGGTCACGCCGAACAGCACCAGCGCATCGGACTTGAAGGTCCCGGCGCCCGGCATGTCCACGGCCGCCGCGGCCCGCCTTACTTCTTGATGCTCATGTCGTTGCCGACGCTGCCGACGCCATCGACGGCGCGCGTGACCTCGAGCGCGCGGTCGATCTGCGCCTGGTTGTCGACGAAACCGCTCAGTTGCACCTCGCCCTTGCGGGTCACCACCGCGATGTCGAAGCTCTTGACCCTGTCGTCGCCGAGCAACGCCGCCTTGACCCGCGTGGTCACGATGCCATCGTCGACCTTCTCGCCGACGGTGGTCGGCGCCCCCTTGAGGAGCAACTTGTTGTCGACGCTCTTGACGCCGGCGACCGCGCGCACCACCGCCAGCGCGCGTTCCACCTGCTCCTGGTTGTCCACGAAGCCGCTCAGCTGCACCTCGCCCTTGCGCGTCTCCACCTTGAGATCGAAGCTCTTGATGTGGGCGTCGCCGAGCACGGCGGCCTTGACCGCGGCGGTCACAACGGTGTCGTCGATCTCGGTACCGACGGTGGTCGATGGCGCCGCGCTGACGGCTTCAGGCGCCTTGCCGCAGCCGACCAGCAGGAGCGCGGCAAGACCGGCTGAGACGAGCGAGGTTGGGAATGAAACGGGGAAGCGGATCATGAGGGTGGACTCCGTGCGTGGGGCGAGGTAAGCACAGCGCGCCGTTGGTCGGCACTGCCCGGTGCGTAGGCGCCTTGAAAAAAGCCCTTGGCGAACTGGTCGCCAAGGGCAGAACCCCGTCCATGACGGGGGGAGGAGTTGGAGAAGGCAGAGCTGTCACTTGAGACGCATGTCGCTCTTGACGCTCGACACGCCGCCGACGGCGCGGGCGAGTTCGGCGGCCCGGGTCATGTTCGCCTGGCTGCTGACGAAGCCGCTCAGTTGCACGATGCCCTTGAAGGTCTCGACGTTGATCTCGGCGGACTTCAAGGTGGGCTCGTTTAGGATGGCCAGCTTGACCTTGCCGGTGATGATGGTGTCGTCGACGTACTCTCCGGTGCCCTCCTGCCTGGGGGTCGACGCGCATCCCATGGTGGTCGCGAGCACTACGGCGGACAGAAGGGCGGCAAGACGTTTGAATCTGGTCATGATGTACTCCATCGAGTGGGGAAAGTTGTCGGGCTGCACGGGGATGCAGCCCGGGTCGCGTGGATCGCCGTGGTTCAGCGTACGCCCAGCGTGGTGCGTGTCGTTCCGGTGAATTCGACATCGACCCGCCGGTCGGGCTTGAGGCAGGCGATCACTCGCGCGCTGCGCGGTCCCGGGCAATCGCCGGCGTTGGTGACGGGACTGGATTCCCCCATCGCAAATGAGGCGATGCGACCCAGCGGCACTCCTCTGGACGTCAGGTAGTCCTTCACCGCCGCGGCGCGCCGCTCCGAGAGGCGCTGGTTGTATTCGCTGCCGCCCAGGCGATCCGCGTGGCCGGTGACGCTGACCCTGTCGATCTGCGTGGCTTCGAGTTGACGCACGAGGTCGTCGAGCATCGCCGTACCCGCGGTGCTCAGATCCGACTTGTCGAAGGCGAACAGCGCATCGGCGGAAAAGCGCAGTCGCTCGGCCCTGACCGGCGCGGTTGCGGGCGGGGGGATCGCTGCCGGCGGCGGCGCGGCGGGCAACGGCGCGGCGGTGGCCGCCACTTCCGGGGCCGGCGCGCGCGTCGTGCGCAGCGAGGGATCGCAGGGTTCAACCGCGCGTGCCGGTGTCCAGTCGGCGTCGCGCACGCAGACGCTGCCGATGGTCGTCGTGACGATGTTGCCGTTGATGTCGACGAGGTAGCCCTGGTTGCGGCTGTCCTGCGCCTGCGCGCTCGCCGCGCCGAGTGCGGCGGCCGCGGTGGCGGTCAGCAGGAATCGGTGCATTGGTTTCATGGGATGACTGCCTTCTACGGGGCGGCTGTCGCGACGGGCCCCCGGTGGTCCGGGCTGGACTGCTGGGCCTGTCGGGATTGCCCCGATACCTGCAGGTTGCGCGTCGCCGGCGGTCCGGTCTGTACGGTGTCGAACATTGATGCGGCAAGCCCGGCCGAATGCGTCTACGACTCTGCGAGCATGGATGCGAGGTCCTCGGCGTGCTCTTCCTCGACCGCGAGGATGGCTTCGATGAGTCGGCCGGTGGTCGGGTCCCGGCCCGCGAGGCCGGCAATCATGCTGCGGTAGCTCTCGATGGCGACCCTCTCCGCGATCAGATCTTCCTTGATCATGGATTCGAGCGTTCCGCCCTCGACATACTCGGCGTGGCTGCGCGCGGCCAGTCCGTCAGGCGAGAAGTTCGGCTCGCCGCCGAGTTCGACGATGCGCTTGGCGAGCATGTCCGCATGCCCCAGCTCTTCGCCGGAATGCGCCAGGAACTCCCGGCGCACGGGATCGGAATGGATGCCGCGTGCCATGAAGTAATGCCGCCGGTAGCGCAGCACGCAGACAATCTCGGTCGCCAGTGCCTTGTTGAGCATGTCGATCACGGCGCCGCGGTCGGCAGCGTAGCCTTCCGTGACGGCGCCATCCTCGATGTCCTGGCGTGCATACTTGCGCCGCGCCTGGATGTCGGTTGCGCCGGCTTGGCTGGACTGGCTTGGCTTGTTCTTCACGGGTTTCATGGCTGGACTCTTGTCGGATGATGTTGGCGCGCGGCTGGGGTGGCCTTCACGGACGCGGCGCCCGGACTCGGTGCGCCTGGCGTGCGGAGCGAGCATGCGCGACGCGACCTTCCCGCGTCGGTTCGACAGCGCACATTGAGGCCCCGCAACGGCCGCAGGCGATCCGCGGAAAACTCCGCGCGGTCCTAGCGATCGTGCTGCCGTACCGGCCGGTCGCTAGGCGTAGCGCCGCAGGTGGCGCGAAAATTCCGCCAGCGGCGCGATGCCGCTCGACTCGGCGCGCTTGCACCAGGCCTTGAGCTGGACCACCAGGTCTTCCTGGCTGGCGGTCGACCGGGCCCATAGCGCAATCAGTTCGCCGCGCATGGAAACAACCGTGTTCAGTACCGGCGAGCCTGCCATCAGTACCGCCAGGCGCGGATGCTCGGGGGCGTCGAAGGCGGCCTCGTGGTCGCGCAGCCAGCGATTGGCATGCTTCTGCAAGGGCGCATCGCGCGACACCAGCGGCCGCAGTTCGCCCAAGGCGGCGATGCTGGCCGGACGCAGTGCGCTGGCGTAGCGTGCCAGCACGTCGTAGCGGTTGGCGATGACTGCGTGCACCGTGGCCAGGCCGACCTCGGCGTCGCCGGCGACAAGGTGTGGCACGGGGGCCACGCGCTTGATGCGCGCCAGGCCCAGCCAGGAGAACAGCCGTATGTACAGCCAGCCGAGGTCGAACTCGTACCATTTCGAGGACAGCCTGGCCGAGGTCGGATGGTTGTGGTGGTTGTTGTGCAATTCTTCGCCGCCGATCAGGATGCCCCAGGGCACGATGTTGGTGCTGGCGTCGGGAGTCGACGCGTTGCGATAACCGAAGACATGGCCGACGCCGTTGATGACGCCGGCGGCCCAGAACGGAATCCAGACGATCTGCGTTACCAGGATCAGGACGCCCGGCACGATGCCGAACAGGAGCACGTCGATCACGCC